>JAFSEY010000005.1 GCA_017435485.1 Bacilli bacterium | reverse complement strand
GAATTAAATAATTATATTGGAGATATACCAATTGAAGATAAAGGTATTCACCTTGCAACTATTGTAATAAATAGAGATGATGTAATTAGATATAATGAAAAACATAATTGTTTAAAAAGAATTTGTCAAAAAGAGAATATTGTAATGGAAGTATATATTTAAAACTATTAATATTCTCTTTTCTTTTACATATTAAAAAATAAAATTTTATATAAAAAATCACCTTTTGTAGTCGTAAAATGGACAAAAACATGATATAATGATTATGCAATCTATTAAGGATTCTTGATTGTGATATGAAGTATATTTAAATTAATGCTTATTCATCCCGAATGAGATTGTAGCACAAGCTGCAATCAATGATAGAAAATAGTTAATGAAAGATTAAGTTTTTGCTTAATCTTTTTTTGTGGTATAATGTAAATTAGAAAGGGAGTAAAAATATGAATAAGAAATTAATTGTTTTTATTTTGATTAGTATTTTTGTTTTTCCGATGGTTGTTTTTGCTGATGAAGGACCAAAACCATCCATTGATATAAAAATCAAAAATCTAAATACAACAAATTATTTAGTAGATTTATTTGTATATGATGAGGATGGCACTGCTTATGCATCAGAAATGAATTACAATGGTGAAGGATTAAGTAAAAAACAAATAAATAAACTTTATGAGTTGAATTTTGATGGTTGGATTTCAGAAGCTACTAGATGGAATCATTATTTGCTATTTGCACAATGTGCTGGTAATTCTAAATATGAAAATAGTTTTAGTTATTTTGGGACACCAAAAAAATATAAAATTGTTATTATAAATAATGATACTGGTGACATAAAAATATCAAATGAAATTATAAGAAATGATTTTAATAGTTATGTAATTATTGATTATGATACAATGAATGTTGTAAATGAAAATAATAATTATTTAAAAACAATTATGAATTTAATAATTGCCTTAATTCTAACCGTAGGATTTGAGTTATTAATCGCATATATTTTAAAAATAAAAAACTATAAAATTATTACAGTCACAAACGTGATTACAAATTTAGTACTTCAAATACTATTAGTGATATTTACTAATAATTATTTATTATCGTTTATCGTTGGCGAATTAATAATTATTTTAACTGAATTAATAGTTTATTTATGTAATTTAAAAAATATTACAAAGTTTAAAATAATTTTATATACTTTAACGGCAAATGCAATAACAATAGTAATTACATTTTTATTAAAGTAACTAGTTGATTGTATATGAATAAGTAATTTAGTTATTAAATATATTTGCTACCCAAAGTAGGATGCAGTACAAGCTGCATTAAAAGAAAATAATTAATAAATTTATTAACCTCAAGGCAAATGAAGTCTTGAGGTTTTTGATTTGCACTAAAAAATTGGGGCGGAATAATTATATTGAAAGATTTTGATTTTAATGTATAAGTGATTATTTCACTTATTCTTTTAATTATAATGCTTTTAGAGTATAATAGAAAACATTAAGGAGAATAGTATGACAGAAAACCAATTAAAAGGATATGTTTTAAGATTATTTAAATTTAAATTAATTAGTTCAAAACAATTTATGGTTGCTAGAAGTAATTTGGAAAAAATAAAAGCCAGTGATCCATTATTTTATTATTTTAATATGGGTAAATTACAAACTTCTTTTGGAAATACTGATGCAGCAATTTTTTGTTTAAAAAAAACAATTGAATTAAAGTCCGATCATTCATCGGCTTATTATAATTTGTATAAGTGTTATGTAAAAAAAGGTGACATTGATGAAGCTTTTGAAAGTTTAGGAAAGGTTCTTAAGCATAATAAGAGGGCTGCGGATTTTAATTTTCCTATTCAAATTATGAGAGCTATGCAGTCTTTAGATGTTAATTATTTAAATTATTTGAATTCAGATTTTAATGTTTCTGAGGAAACTAAAATTGGATATAATGATTTAAGCGATAATGAGCAACTTGCAAAATTATATAAGTTAGTTATACAAGCGTTTAACAATAAAGACTATGTAATTTGTCTGCAAAAATTAAGGACTATGAATGTGATTATTAAAGAGGCAAATTATCCAATGGAAGTTGATACGTTAATTAGTTTAGTTAAATTGTTAAAAGATAAGGAAGCTATTAGTTGTAAAAGAACATTATATGATAAAAGTATGGAAAAATCCTCTGATGAAAGCTTTTGTAAGCTTCAAATAAGATTGTTTGCATTAGGGTATTATGATCAAGGAAGCTATTTGAGAATGGCTAAAGAAGTTATTGGTGAGGATATCTGGAAAGCTAAAAAAATACTTGATGAAGCGTGTAAAAATCCAAATTTTAGCCAATATTTAGATATAATTGAATATTTAAATGGGTTTATCAGAGAGAAAAATGCTTTTATGATTTTGCCAGAAGAAAAACAAGAAGAATTTATCTCTAGAAGACTTAAAGCAAAAAGTTTATATAAAAACAAACGTAATGATAAGTCTTTAGAAGAATATTCTTCATTAAAACAAGAATTTGGCTTACCAATATGTGATTATTATATTGGGAAGATTTATTTTAGACAAGGTGAATTTATCAAAGCGAAAGAAGCTTTTTTAAGCTATTTAGAACAGGGCGGAGTCAAATCAGAGAAGGCTTATGGTTTTTTAGGTAAAATCGCGAAAATTCAAAAAAATATGAAAGAAGCTAAATGGTATTTTGATATGATTCATAAAATTAGCAATGTATTTATTTATGATTTTGATTGTTTAAGTGATAAGAATGATAAGAAAAAAAGGCTTAAAGAAGATAAGTATGATCAAAATGATGAAGTCAAAAGAAAGAAATCGCGGAGCATTAAGATGAGCGAAGAAGATTTTGCGGATATTGAGACTTTTGATGGGCGCGATTTTTATGCTGGTGGGCTTAGTGAGAAACTTAATATTATTAGAGGTTTATTACAATCCGGTAACAATAAATTAGCTAATAAATTATATAAAGAAGTGCAAAAGGAATGCACTTCAGAAGATCGAGCTAAAATAAATCAATTTGATAGAAATAGAAAACTTTATAAAAATCAAAATAGAACTTTTTCATCTTAGGAATATATACCACAAAAAGTTTAACAAAAATAAAAACTAAAAAAGTTTTTTTCATGTTTTAAAATTGACATCATATTATTAAAATAGTATACTTATTTTAAAGTAGGAATGGTAATATGAGTAAGAAATATAAATTTGCTATATATATTATATTATTATTAATATTTATCTCTTCAAGTGTTGGAATCTGCTATTTTTTCTATGATAAAAATTCAGAAAAAGAAGCAATTGTTATTAAATTAAATAATTTATCTATTAACTATTTAGATGGAAATAAAATTGTTACTGATGAAGAAACTAATGAAGTAAGCTTTTCAGTAACTAATAATTCAAATGAGGAGCTATATTACAATATAGAATTAGTTGATATAAAAAATTATAGCGAAGAAATAAAAATTGATTTTAATAATTATACAAGTAATAATTTAAACCTGAACTTAAAAGATCAAATAGCTGCTATTATTAGTAAAGGAATTAAAATTGTTCCAGATGAAACACATAATTATAAAATTATAATTGATAACCCAAGCGCTATTGAAGCGAGTTTCGAAATTAAAGTAAACGAAGAAGAAGTTGAAGATGTTCGAATCGCTAAAACAATTATTAATAATAATGAAATTAAAAGTAGTTCCCTAACTAAAGTTGGAGAACAAGTTGCTGTCAACGCTGAAGGCTTAATAAGTGATTTGGATGACTCTGGAATAACCTATTATTTTAGAGGGAATGTATCTAACAATTATTTTTCGTTTGCTGATAAAACTTGGCGAATTGTTAGGATAAACGGAGACGGGACAGTAAGACTTATCTTAGACGAAAATATAGAAGTTTTAAAAGTATTTAATGATAAAGTGGCTGATTATCCTAACACGAATATTGCTGCTTCACTAAAAGAATGGTATGATGCCAACTTATTTCAATACGAGTCTTATATTTATGAAGGAAAATATTGTTATGATAGCGAATTATCTACTGATGGAAGAATATATACAGCCTACAATAGAATATTCGTAGCTCAATTGCCGGCGTTTAACTGTGAAAGCAATATTATAACTTCAAAGGTTGGGTTGTTGTCTTTAGATGAAGCTTTATATGCTGGATTAGGAACGAATAGTGCCAATAAAACTAACTATTTATATAATGAAAAAAATAGTGATTGGTGGACAATGACGTCAGCTCAACTTGATGGAGAAAATTATTATCCTTTTGTCATAAAAAATGATGGAAGCATTAGTAATAATACTAACGGTAACAATCCAAAAGGAGTTAGACCAGTTATAAATTTATCCTTTTCTTTAAAAATAGAGGGCGATGGGACTAAAGATAATCCTTATAGAATATTACAATAAAAAATTCCAATATTTTTGGAATTTTTTTAGTTATTAAATTCAATATAAATTGATTTATTAAAATTATGTTCTTCTATTTTTACTTCGCCTTTATCAGCTTCAGCCATTTCTTCGTTGTTTACTAAAAAATATTTATGATATAAATAATCAATATTATCTTTACTTACGGGATCATCCCAAGTTAGATCAACATGAACCCATTTATTATCTATATAAACAGCATTCCAAACGTGACCGGTAGATTTATAAGATATTTCTTCAGGGGTAGTAGCAATCTTATAATTATCATATCCTAATTCGCTTAGAATAATAGCAAAGGTATCAGAATATCCATTACAAGTTGCTACATGTTCTTTTAAAAGTCCAGTTGCTTTAAATGATGCAATATCACTAGTTCCAGTTTCATTTCTTGTTACATCATATTTTGTATTATTAATAATGTAATCATGTAATACTTTGATCTTATCGTAATCACTTAAATTATTTGTTACTTGATCTTCAATAATTTTTTTGATCTCTGTTATTATATATTGTTCTTCTTCTTCAGTATACAAATAACTAATTGTTAAATTTATTTCTCCAGATTCTGAAATAGATGTTTTTAAATTAGTAAAACTATTAAATGGATGAACAAAATTGTTTAGGTGAGTTAAAAGAAGAGAGTCGTTGCTAATTTCTTCCATGTCTTTTAAGCAATCGGTGTATTCACTAGGACAATAAAATGTAAATTGTTCCCACCCATTATTGATGGCCGAATATAAGATATTTAATAAATCATTATAACTATAAGGAATATAGTCTTTACTTAAACTTACAAATTCGTAGTTTTTATCTTTTGAATATTCATTTCCCGGTAAAATAACCACCTCGGGATTATTATCGAGTAATTTTACCAGCTTATCAGAAATAGCATCAATATTAAATACGCAGAGCAATATAAGTGTGCAACAAAGTATTGCCAAACCAAAATTATTTTTCATGATATCTTCACCATAAATATAATACCATTAAAAAATGAAGTAAACAATTATTACTTCATATTTTTAACTTTTAAATTTAGTCTTGCTTTTTGACGATCAGCAGTATTAGATTTAACTAACCCTTTACTAACTGCTTTATCGATATTTCGTTGAATATCTTTGTATAAATTACTAGCAGTTTCTTTATCTGATGCTGCAATAGCTTTTTCACAATTTTTAATTAAATTTTTAATACGAGCTTTTAACTCATGATTATTTTCTGTTTTCTTAGCTATTACTTTTACAGCTTTCTTTGAGCTCTTAATATTTGGCATAGTTATCTCCTTCCTGTAAATTCATTAAACATTTTATCAGAAAATTTAGTTTTTGGCAATAATAAAGTACAAAATATTCCATATTAATAATGGTGACAATATGAAAAATAAATTAGTGTTAGATTTAGCAACTTTAAAAAAAGACAATAAAGATTTAATTAATCATAAAAAAAGTAGTAATAAAGAAATTTATTATTATAAAATAGATGATAATAATAAAAAAGATTATCAAAGAAATATAGGTGACTATTATGTCTTAAAAACGTTAAATAAAAATAATCTTATCAAAACAATAAATAAAGATTTTTTCAGAATTACTAAAACTATTTTAAATAAATATAAAGTAAAAAAAGTTTTAATTGTTGGGCTAGGTAATTCTTCTATACCATGTGATTCTTTAGGAGTTAATACTACTAATAAAATAATTGCTACTAATCATTACAATGATTTTTTAACCCTTCCTAAAATAGCTTTATTTAATCCTGAAATCACTGATAAGACAGGAATAAGTAGTTTTTCTCTTATAAAAATGGTGGTTGATTATTTAAAACCAGATTGTTTAATTATCATAGATTCACTTTTAACTAATGATTTAGATAATTTAGATAGTTGTATTGAAATTAATGATGGAGGAATAATACCTGGTATTTATTTAAAAGACAATCGGCAAATAGATAAAAATACTTTTAATATTCCAATTATTTCGATTGGTGTAACTTTAGCATATGAATATAAAAAAACTCCTCTAACCAGCCCTAATGTAAATCAAGTAGTAGAAGATTATAGTCAGTTAATTGAGAATTGTATAAATAAGATATTTATTGATTAGATTCGACAGATTATTTTAAAGATTAATTATAAAATAATTTTGTGATTGATATGAAAAAAAGATTTATAACTAAAAGAAAGATGAAAGTTAAAGTAAAATTAAGTTTATTTATTATCATTAGCTTAATTACTTTTTTTAGTTGTTTTAATTTTTTATATAATAAAATAAAACAGAAAATTGATAATGAGACTATTATTAATTTTTTATTAGATACTAATTTTGATAATACAATAAATATAAAGGATTTAGCTAATTTAAATAGTACGGAATTTATTTTTAAATATTCATTAGGAATTGATTTGACAAGACCACTGGAAGATGATACAGAAGAAATAATGGGAGATTATGTTGAAGATCCGGCACCAATAGATTTAGATGAGCCAATATTATATATATATAATTCTCATCAAACAGAAGGGTATAGTAAAGAAGTTTTAATGGCATATAATATTAGTCCAACAGTTATGTTAGCAAGTTACATGTTAAGAGAAAAATTAAATGACTTAGGAATATCTACTATTGTAGAAACGGCTAATATAAAAGATGTTCTAAATAAAAATAATTGGACATATAAATCTTCTTATAAAGCGAGTCGGATTTTATTAGAAGAAGCCAAGAAAAATTATCCAAGTTTAAAATATTTTATTGATATTCACCGTGATTCTTCTAAGTATGAAAAGACAACTACTGAAATAGGTGCTAAAAGTTATGCAAAAATATTATTTGTTGTTGGATTAGATTATGATAATTATGAATTTAATTTAAATAAAGCGACTGAGTTAAATGAAAAAATCAAAAATATTAATCCAAATTTGACAAGAGGAGTTTTAAAAAAGACCGGTAAAAATGTTAATGGGATTTACAATCAAGATTTTAGCAATAATACATTTCTAATCGAAGTTGGAGGTCAATATAATTATATAGATGAAGTTAAAAATACAATTGATATTTTGGCTGGCGTTATTTATGAATATGTAAATGAGGTATAAAATGAAGAAAAAAAACAACTTATTTTTTAAAGTGTTATCCCTTTTGTTTTTTTTGTTTATTGCCTTGTATATTGCTTTAGAAAGTGGTTATTATGAAACTAAAATAGAGAAAGAAGTAACTTTAACTAACGAAAAAATTAAAGCTTTTGAAGAGGATGTAAAAAATAATGAAGTTATAAATTTAGATTCATATTTAGAGAAAAAAGAGGTCGATTATTCTAATAGCATTTCTAGGTTTGGAAATAAATTAACGAATTCCTTAGCTAAGACTTTAACAAAAGGATTAAGTGGCGTATTTGACATTGTTAAGACATTATTTTGGTAAAATCTTTCAAATATCTTTTAAGTTTGATATAATTTATAAGAATGGATTTGATAAAATGAAAGAAAAAAAGAAAAAAGAACTAAATCAAGAAGAATTAAACGATGTAATATCACTTTCTAAAAAGATTTTAAAGGTTTTATATGTTGTTTTAATAGTTGGAATTGTTTGCGCTGGTATATTTTTGGCAATGTATTTAGGAATACCTCGTTTTTTAATTGGGGTTTTAAAAGTAATTTCGCCATTATTCATTGGTTTTGTAATAGCTTGGTTATTTAATCCTTTGGTAAAAAATTTGAATTCAAAAGGATTATCACGTATCTTAAGCGCTTTACTAGTCTATTTAGCATTTTTGATATTTATTATGATTTTTATACGTGTTTTTATTCCGGTTTTATATTCTCAAATTAATGATTTAGTAGCTATTATCCCAACCGCTTTACAAAAGGGAAATGATATTTTAAATGAAATGATTATGAGTTTTAATACAGAAACGATCGATTTAACAACAGTAAAAGATAATATTTTATTGAATTTAGAAAATGCTGTTATAGGTTATACCACGAAGTTACCAAACTTGCTTTTAAATATTATTGTAAATTTATTTTCTGGAATTGGAACTATAGTTATTGGATTAGTTGTCGGTCTATATATGTTATTTGATTTTGATAAAGTAGCAAAGTTTTTTGTTAATATTATTCCTAAAAAGAATCGTTACGAAATTGAAACACTTTTAAATACAATCGGAGAAGAAGTAAGAAAAAGTGTTAATGGGACATTATTAGTGGCATTGATGGTACTTGTAACTGATACAGTTGGTTTTACTATTGTAGGTCTTGAAGCACCACTATTATTCGGGTTATTATGCGGACTAACTGACTTAATACCTTATATTGGACCGTATATTGGAGGAGCGGCTGCTACGTTAATGGGCTTTAGTCAAGGTCCTATAATTGGCTTTTCTGTCTTAGTAATTTGTGTTATTGTTCAATTAGTAGAAAGTTATGTCTTACAACCAGTTGTAATGAGTAGGGCAGTTCAATTACATCCAGTTGCAATAATTATTGGGTTATTAATATTTGGTCATTTCTTTGGAATAGTAGGAATGATTTTAGCAACACCATGTTTAGCTATTTTGAAAGTCATGTTAAACTTCGTTAAAAATAAATATGCCAAAGCTTAAATAATTGTTGAAGAAATCTAGTAATAATGTTAAAATAAATATGAAATTAATCAATGATTAAAGATGAATAATTACGAAAGTAAAAGAGAGTTAGTGGTCGGTGAAAACTAATACAAGAGTAATTATTTTGCTGCTTTATGAGATTAATCGGGTAAGGCCGTTATATTAATTAAGTAAAATAAAGGATGGTACCGCATTATTTGCTCCTTGGCAAGTAATGTGGTTTTTTAAAGGAGAGAGATTATGAAAATATTTTTAATAGCTGGAAAAGCTGGAAGTGGTAAAGCTGAAGTTGCTAAAATGATTAAAGAATTTTACATTTATAAGAAAGAAAATTCAATTATTACTGGTTATAGTAAATATCTAAAAATGTATGCTAAAGAAATGATTGATTGGGATGGTAACGAAAATAACAAACCAAGAAAATTTTTGCAAGATTTAGGGTCATACATTAGACATACTTTAAATATGCCATACTTTTTTATTGATCGTATGATGGATGATATAAGAGTATATGAAAAAGATGCTAATATCTGCATAATTGAAGATATAAGATTGCCAGAAGAAATTGAAGAAATAAAAAAATACTTTGATGATGTAACAAGTATTTTAGTTATTAATCAATTTGGTAAAAGTTCATTATCCATTGAAGAGCAAATTCATCCAACAGAAACTGCTTTAGAAAGTTATAATGGTTTTGATTATACTCTAGTTAATAGTGATCTACCAGCTTTAAAAGAAGAAATATTTAAAATATTAGAGGAGAAGTAAAATGAATTTAAAAGATTTATATATAAATTTTTTTATAAGTAAAGGACATAAACAAATCCCATCATCACCAGTAGTGCCTGAAAATGATCCATCGGTTTTATTTAATACCGCTGGAATGCAGCCATTAATTCCATATTTAATGGGGCAAAAGCATCCGTATGGTACAAGATTATGTGATTATCAAAAATGTATTAGAACTAACGACTTAGATAATATTGGAGATACATATCATCATACTTTTTTTGAAATGTTAGGTAACTGGTCTTTAGGTGATTATTTTAAAAAAGAAGCAATTACTTGGAGCTTTGAATTTTTAACTAAGGAATTAAATATTCCTGTAGAACGTTTAGCTGTAACAATTTTTGCTGGAAGCGATTTAATTAAAGAAGATACCGAATCCTATGAAATTTGGCGAAGTCTAGGGATTCCGGAATCAAGAATAGCCAAAACAATTGATGATAATTTCTGGATTGCAGGAGAAGCTGGTCCTTGTGGACCTGATACCGAAATGTTTTATTGGCGAAGCAATGATGAAATACCAGAAAAATTTGATCCGGAAGATGAAAGGTGGGTTGAAATCTGGAATGATGTTTTTATGGAGTTTAACAAAAAGTTCGATGGATCTGTCGAAG
The DNA here is from genome assembly GCA_017435485.1 of Bacilli bacterium. Classification (GTDB taxonomy): domain Bacteria; phylum Bacillota_I; class Bacilli_A; order RF39; family UBA660; genus RGIG1752. Next base: position 38,688 of record JAFSEY010000005.1, on the reverse strand, counting down.
AATTACCAAATAAAAATGTCGATACCGGAATGGGCGTTGAAAGAACTACTGCTATCTTAGAAGGTGTAAATGATAATTATGCATCTTCAATCTGGCGTGATGTCATTAAACTTATTGAAAATATCTCTAACTTACCATATGAAGGTAACGAAAAGTCTATGCGTATTATTGCTGATCATATAAGAACTTCTGTAATTATATCGGCCGATAAGGCAGGTATTAAACCATCAAATACTGATCAAGGTTATATTTTGCGAAGATTAATTAGAAGAGCAATCCGTCATGCCAAATCATTAAATATTGATGTTAATTCTAATTGGGAAGAACAAATTGCTAATTTAATCATGGATAAATACGAAGGTTATTATGAAGAAATAAAAGAAAATAGAAATATAGTTTTAGAAGTTTTAAAAACTGAAAAAGTTAAATTTAATAGAACTTTAGAAAAAGGATTAAGGGAATTTGAAAAAATTACTAGTCGATTAGTTGTGGGAAAATTAAATAAAGACGATGCTTTTAAACTATACGATACTTATGGATTTCCGATTGAACTTACGGAAGAATTAGCGAAAGAAAAGAATATTAAAGTAGATATTGATGGGTTTAAAGAAAAATTTAAAGCTCATCAAGAATTATCGCGGACCTCATCACAAGGAAAATTCAAAGGCGGACTGGCAGGAAACTCCGAAATAGAAACTAGATATCATACAGCAACTCATTTGCTCAATGCGGCATTAAAAGTAGTAGTATCACCTGATATTCATCAAAAAGGGTCTAATATAACCGAAGAAAGAATGCGTTTCGATTTTAATTGTGATCACAAATTATCAGAAGAAGAAAAGCAAAAAGTTGAAGACCTAGTAAATAAATGGATCAAAGAAGAACTAGAAGTAAAAGTAGAAGAAATGAATAAAGAAGAAGCTATAGCTAGTGGTGCAGAATGTATGTTTGTTGAAAAGTATCCTGATCGTGTTACAGTTTATTCTATTGGGGATATATCAAAAGAATTGTGTGGTGGACCACATGTCAAAAATACTAAAGAACTTGGAACTTTTAAAATAAAAAAAGAAGAAGCATCTAGTGCTGGAGTAAGAAGAATTAAAGCTATATTACAATAAAATTAGAAAGTTTTTTTTCTAATTTTTTATTTTGAATAATTTAAACTTGAGTTTATAAATTATTAAATGTATAATTATAACAGAATAGAGAGGTTTATTTTATGAATGAGTTTAATAACAATGAAAACGAAGATGTAATGGATATTCCTGTTGTTCCGGTAGTAGAAGAAAATCTAAATCCCGAACCAACTATAGTTGAATCAACAACAACTACTGAACCAACGCTAGTTGAATCAACAACAACTACTGAACCAACGGTAGTTGAACCAGTAATGACAACTATTGAACCAACTACAGTTGAACCAGTAATACCAACTACTGAACCAGCGGTAGTGGAAACGTCAAATATTATTCAAGAACAGCCAATTAATATGAATGAAGTAGTTAACTCGGAGGTTCAAACTTTAGCAACAGATTCTCAAGCAATTGAAGATTTAAATTTTAATAATGAATCGCCAGTTATGGTTAATCAAATTAGTCCTAATCCACTACTAGCTGATGAAGAAGATAATGTTATTCCAGAAACTATGGATCTTAATTATGGAGTTATACCTCCAAATAATAGCGAAACAGTATTAAAACACGATTCTAATAAAAAACATTCAAAAATTATTGTTGGGGTAATAATAGGGTTACTAATGATAATATTGTTAGTTGTAGGATTTTTGGCATATAAATTTTACTTTGCAGTAGATCCTATTAAAATGATTACTACCAAGATAAGAGAGTTCGGTAAAGATGCTGATGAAATGTATAAAAATTCACCTGAAATGTTATTGTATCGAAATAACGACAAAATAAATAGCAATATTTCTTATAATTTTGATATGGACATGGCTGGCGAAAAATATAATCTAAATTTAGGTTATGTTATGACGCTTCTTAAAAATGATAATAAATTAACAGCTAATATAACAAGTAATTTAAACGACGTTGATATGTTTGATATTGATGCTACTATTTTTAAAAATGCGTTGTTTATTAAAGTATTAGAAAACGGCCATAATTTCCGTGTGAATGCTGATACAACTAAAATTTTTACGGACATAATTGACACATATAATAATATGGATGATTTAACAATGTTTGAAAATTATGCTGATTATTTAGCTAATGCTATTGAAAAAAATATTTCAAAACAGGATTTTAAAATTAGTACTTCTAAAACAGAAGTTAACGGAAAAAATGTTTTAGCTAATAAATATAGTTTACCATTAACTAAAGAGATGGTTAATAATGTTTTTAATGATTTACTTAATTCAATAAAAAATGATGAAACAATTGGTAGTATGCTTGATACTCTATTAACAAACACTTATATAGATGATGACATCGCAAATTTAAACATAAACTTTTACGTGACTTTAAATGGAATAGTAAAAGTTGAAATGGTTTCAAATTCTAAAGATGCTAAAAGTATAACTTTTACTAAAATTGATGAAGGTCATACTGTTTTAAAAGTAAATGATGGAACAAAAGAACTAGTAGTTTTGGATATAAATAATAGTGAATCTAAAACTAATATCGAGCTTATTATAAATGTTGATGAAGAAATCAAAATGACTGGTAATTTAGAAATGACTGAAAATGGGGCAATTAAAGGAAGTCTTGATGTTTCTGAAATGAAGATAACTTTAGAAGGTCAGATTTCTAATACGGAAGAAGCGAAAAAAATTACTAATGAAACAACAATGAATTTGACAATATCAATGCCAGAAACATTATCAAGTGATATTGTTGTTGCTATAAAAGCTAATGCAATTGTAGAAGCAAATGATAGTTTGACCGTTCCTATGCCGAGCGGGGCTGTCAATATTGAAACCGAGGAAGGTCAATCATTATTTGAAAGTGAGTTTAGTCAAACAGGGTTATTTAGTTTATTAGGACAATTTCTTGCTTCGGATGATTTAATGAATTCGGCTGGTGAAAATGCTGATGAATTTAATTCGTATGATGATTATCCTTATCTTAATAATACAATTTAATAATTAAATTAAAGTACTAGTTTACTAGTGCTTTTTTTTTGCTTAAATGCTATAATTTTTTTGGTGGTAGTTATGAAATTTTCAGTATTGACTTTAGGATGCAAAGTAAATGCGTATGAGAGTGAATTTATGAAAGAAACATTGATAGCAAATGGATATATTCATAGCGAAGATTATAAAGATAGTGATATAGTTATTTTAAATACTTGTTCTGTAACTAATAACGCAGATATAAAATCAAAAAAACTATTAAGACGAATAAAAAGAGAAAATCCTTTTAGTATTTTAGTGGTATGCGGTTGCAGTGTTCAAAATAATTTTGAAGAATATAAAAATCTAGGAGCAGACATTCTGATAGGAAATAGACAGAAAAGTAAAATAGTCCCTTTAATCAATGATTTTATATCATCCAAAACTCCTTATTACTTTATTGAAAAAAATCGTCAATTAAATTTCGAATCTATGCAAGTAGATAAATTTATGTCTCATACAAGAGCGTTTATTAAAATTCAAGATGGTTGTGATAATTTTTGTAGTTATTGTATAATCCCATTTGTTAGGGGGAGTATTCGGAGTAAAGATTTTGATGAAGTAATAAAGGAAGCTACTATATTAAGTGAAAATGGTCATTATGAAATTGTTTTAACAGGAATTCATACCGGTAGTTACAAAAGCAACGATAAAGACTTAACAGCTTTAATTCATGAATTATCTAAAATAGAAACTATAAAATTAATTAGAATTTCCAGTATTGAAATTACAGAATTAAATGACAAATTTTTATTAGAATTAAAAAACAATGAAAAAATTGCTAATCATCTTCATATTCCATTGCAAGCTGGAAGTGATGAGATTTTAAAATTAATGAATCGTAAATATGATTTAAAATTTTATGAAGAAAAAATAAAAACTATTAGAAAAATTCGTCCAAATATCAGTATTACAACTGATGTGATAGTAGGATTTCCAAGCGAGACTGATGAACTATTCATTAAATCATATGAATTTTGTCAAAAAATAAACTTTGCAAAAATTCATGTCTTTCCATATTCTGTTAGAACGGGAACTAAAGCAAGTTTGATGGATGGTCACCAAACTGAAAGTTGTAAGAAAATGCGTAGTGAAAAACTTGTTTCGTTATCTCGCCAATTAGAAACTGCTTATGCTTTAAATTTCATAGATAAAAATGTTGAAATAATCATTGAAGAAGTTTTTGAGAATTATAGTATAGGTCATTCCTCAAATTATTTAGTGATTCGAATTGATGAAAGACTAGAGAAGAATAACATTTATAGTATAAAAATTGTCAAAGTCGAAAATGATGCGATTAAAGGTGTCGTAAATAAATAACTTTTGTGGTATATTAATAGTGGTGTTTAAAATGGCAAAAAGAAAACAAAAGAAAAAAAGATTCTTTATAATTACTAATCTGGTGATTTTTATTACCATATTAATGATAGCTAGTTACTTTGTAGTAGAAAAGAATTTATCATTAAAATTAAAAGGAAGTTTAGAAAATAAATTAACTATAAATAATGAATATAAAGATACTGGTTATAATGCTAATTTATTTGGAATAAATTTAGATAAATATGTTATTATCGATAGTAATTTAAAAAATGATAAAATTGGTAATTACTTAATAACGTATAAATTAAAGTTTCTTTTGTGGGAAAAAGAAGTATCTAGAACGATAATTGTTGAAGATGAATTAAAACAAGAAAATAATAAAGAAGATAATAACCTTCAAACAGATAAAGAAAACGTTCAAATTGATGCAACTACAAGCAAAGAAGAACCGAAAAATTCTAATGAAGCAAGCAACTTAGCTACATCTTCGCCATATCCAGCAATTAATGGATATGAAAATATTGAAATGGGGCCAAAGTACGTTAATGGAATTTTAGTTGTAAATAAAAAATATGCGATTCCCAAAGATTTTAAATCGCCGGATGCGGATATTGCAGCTGGAGCTTTAAAACAACTTCAAGCGGCTGCTTTAGTTGATGGTTTTAATATTGAATTATTATCAGGATATCGTTCTTATAATAGACAAAAAACTATTTATGAAGGTAAAGTAGCAAGTAGAGGATATGATAGCTCTGATCGTTATTCGGCAAGGCCTGGACACTCTGAGCATCAAACGGGACTAGCTTTTGATGTTGGTTCAATAACTTATACTTATGGAGAAACTGCCTCTGGCCAGTGGTTAAATGCTAATTGTGCTAAGTATGGCTTTATTATAAGATATCCAGAAGACAAAGAAGATATTACGGGTTACGGTTATGAACCATGGCATATTAGATATGTTGGAGTTGAGGTAGCAACTGAAATAATGGAAAAAGGATTAACTTTAGAAGAATATTTAGGATTAGTTTAAATTTAAAAGAAAGGAGCTCAAGATACCATGACAGAATCATACTTATTTCGTAATAAAAATAATCAAGTGGCGGGCAAAATAACGATTTATAAAAAAAATCTTAAGATAAAAAAACTTAGAACTCTTGAGCATAATTTCCAAGAATTTAAACAACTTTTAAAAACAGAACAATTTTCTACGTTAGATCACCTTTTAAGTGACACTTTAGATAAAATAGCTAATTATGTAAAAGTCTGTAATGATAGCCAAACTAAATTAAAGTTACAAAATAAATATGACGGATTAACTAATTTAAAAAGAAAAATTGAACTTGCTAAAAGAGATTATCAAAATAATCCTCATAATAATTTAGCTTATAATAAGCTAATAAATCTTTATAATTCATTAAGAAATTTACTATAGGAATCATTATGAATACAATAAAAGGAAAAGTAAGAAAAATTATATATCAAAATAATAATGGCTACTTAGTGGCCTTATTTCGCGTTAAACAAACGGACGACGAATCATTAAAGGAATTTTTAAATAAAACAATAACTGTTACTGGTATTTTGTTAGGACCTAATGAAGAACAAACATATATCTTAACAGGAGAATATATTAATAATGCTAAATTTGGATGGCAATATAGTTTTAAATCTTATGAAGTAGAGAAAATGACTGATGAATCAGCCGTAATTGAATACTTATCTTCTTCTTTAATAAAAGGTTGTGGTGAAAAAACAGCCATTAAAATAGTTGAAGCCTTAGGAGTAGATGCAATAAATATAATTAAAGAAAACCCTGAAGAACTACTAAAAATAAACGGTATAACTTTAACCAAAAAAGATAAAATTTATAATTCTATAATGGCTAATTTAAGTATTGATGAATTAGTATTAAAATTAAAATCACTAGGTTTTTCAATAAGTGAATGTTCCAAAATAATTCATCGCTATGAAGAAAATACGATGTATATTATCGATAATAATGTTTATATGTTAACAGAAATAATTGATTTTAATAAAATAGATCGAATCTTTTGCATGAATAAAGATGAAAATGATCCATTAAGACATAAGGCTTGCGTTTTGCAAACGATGCAAACATTAAGTAATCGTAATGGTGATACTTATTATTTTAAAGATGAAATTGAAAGTGCGTTAAAAAGTTTATATAACTTAAGTTTATCACAAGATATATTAGATGAGTTAGTAGATGATGAAAAAATAGTCATTATTGATGATAAATATTTTTTATCTACCTATTATGAAATGGAAGAAGATATTGCCAGTAATCTGTTTAATATAAAAGATCGTCTTTTAAATAAAATGGGTGATATAGAAAGCGAGATTGCTGAAATTGAATATGAAAATAATTTAAAATATAATGATGAACAAAAAAATGCTATAAAAACAGCATTAAATAATCGCATCACGATCATATCAGGTGGACCAGGAACCGGAAAAACAACGATAATAAATGCTATTGTGAGAATTTATATCAGCATGCATAAATTAAGTCCAATTGACATTTATGAAAATATTGCACTTTTAGCTCCGACAGGAAGGGCAAGTAAGAAAATGGCATCGTCAACTAATTTGCCAGCTATGACAATCCACCGTTATTTAAAATGGAATAAAGATACAAATAATTTTGCGATAAACGAGTATAATCGCAATTATCATAAACTTATTATAGTTGATGAAGTAAGTATGATCGATGTAAATTTATTTAATGCTTTATTAAAAGGTCTTACTAGCAATATCCAACTTGTTTTAGTAGGGGATGTATCTCAGCTTCCTAGTGTAGGTCCAGGACTTATTTTAGATGATCTAATAACTTCTAAAGCATTTAGTTTTTGCCCACTTCAAAAAATTTATCGCCAAAGCGAAACATCTTATATTCCATATTTAGCTAAAGAAATCAAAGAAGAAAAAATAAGTGAAGATTTACTAAGTAAAAAAGGCGACTACAATTTCTTGGAAACAAATGAAAACAGTATCAAAGCCATGATTAGTAAAATATGCCAAATGAGCATGGAAAAAAATCTAAAAGCTGATGATATTCAGATTCTTGCTCCAGTGTATAAAGGTGCTAATGGAATTGATAATTTAAATAAAACTTTAAGAGAAGTATTTAATCCTTTAGAAAATCAAAACGAGATAAAAATTGGAGATATTATTTATCGAGAAAATGATAAAGTTTTACAACTAGTTAATAATCCCGATATTAATGTTTATAATGGAGATATTGGCTATATAACTAAAATAGATAAAAATCCTGGCTTTCAAAAAAAAGAAAATATTATTATCAATTTTGAAGGAACTTATGTCACTTATACCAAAGAAGATATGAAAGATATTATTCATGCTTATGCCATAACTATTCATAAAAGCCAAGGAAGTGAATTTCCTCACGTTATTATGCCAGTAGAAAGGCATTATCAAAAAATGCTTTATAATAAACTTATCTATACTGGGGTAAGTAGAGCAAAAAAAAGCTTAGTTATTATTGGTGAATCTGACTCTTTAAAGTATGCTATTTTAAATAACTACAGTAATAATCGAAAAACAGATCTACAAACTAAATTATTGTATATTTTCCGCAAATAATGCCACAATACTAATGAGGTGTTAAATTGAAAAAAGTTGGAATGTTTACTGGTGCTATGCTAATTACCGGGATGGCTGGATTAGGAGCTTATGTATTACTTAATAAAAAGACTTCTAAAAAAGCCAACCAATTAATTAACACAATGCTAGATGAAACAAATAATATGATGAAGAAATGCCAATAACATTTCTTTTTTTTGACAATTTTTTTTATTAAGAACTATTAAAATATAATTGGTGATATTAATGAGAACGTTTTACATATTTAAAATTAATAAAGAGATGGCCATATTAACCAAAGATAATCCCTATAATATTTTTAAAAGTATGGAAGACATCTTTAAGATGACCAAAAAAGAATTACCAGTTGGTCTAAATATTTATGAGCAATTAATTACGCCAATTAATCAAAACAAAGTTAATCGCAAAATAATTATGTCATATAAAGATAATGATTATTATCAAAAAAATTATAATGTTCATAGTATATATAATAAATATAAACCCGAAGAGACTAAGTTAACGGTTAAAAATTCGTATTTACTATTAGAAAGCAATGTCATAAAGCCTTCGTTTTTAAAAGAGTTAAGTTATGATAGAGATCTTTTTGTATGTGATTTTGCCAATAAAGATTATTTTTGGGTTGATGAGTTAAAGATATAATACTTGATGAAAGAAAAAATTTTTAGTAAAATGAATTTGAAGGAGAGATAAAAATGTTACAAGATATATTAATGATTTTAATCGGTTTAATAATAGGAGCTATAATTGGTTTCGTTGCCGCTAGAACGATGATGAAAAAATATTTAAAGAAAAATCCACCAATCAACGAAAAAATGATTGAAGCTATGATGAGTAGTATGGGAAGAAAACCTAGTCAAAAACAAGTTAATCAAGTTATGAAACAAATGAATCATTATATGTAAGAACTTTTAATAAGTTCTTTTCTTTTTTTAATTCTTTATTGAATATGATATAATGAATTAAAAGAAAGGAGTTTAAGATTCATGGTTGAGGCTTATAAAAGTTTTTTGAAAAATTATGCTAATTTTAAGGGGCGTACATCAAGAAGTGATTATTGGTTTGTTTTTTTAGCTAACTTCTTAATTGGTTTTGTTTTAGGAATAATTGCTGGTATCGTCCCAAGTTTATCATCGGCTATATATAGCTTAACATATATATATCAATTAGCTGTATTAATTCCTGGTATAGCTATAGTAGTTAGAAGATTACATGATATCAATAAATCCGGTTGGTGGTATTTTATTGTCCTTGTTCCATTAGTTGGGTGGATAATACTATTAGTATATTTATGCACAGATAGTGTAAATGAAAATAATAATTATGAAATAATCGATTAAACTAGGCTGCCATGAAGTGGCAGTTTTTTATAAATGTAAAAGAAAGGGTAAAAGTTGTTTTTTTGTTGCGATTTGCATATAATTATGTTATTCTTTAAATAGTAGGATAAGAGGGATATAGATATGATGAATTTTTTAGAAAAATTATATAGTTATGAATATTTTCCACAAATATTATTTGCGACAATTGCAATATTATTAATACTTTTGGTTGTTGTAATATTGTTTGGAAAAAAAGATGAAAAAGTAAGAAAAGAAGAAGAAACAAGGAAATTAGAATTGTCTAGTTTAGATACTTTTGCTAAAGAAGAATCAAAACCAACTAGGTTAGAGATCACTTCACCAGAAGATACGATGCCAAAGGATGATTCATCTGGCAGTTTAGATATGGGAGCTGAGCCAATCATATCTAATATGATTAAACACCCAATATCAAATGAAGTGCACGATGAGGCCCAAGAGTTAGTGGAAAATGCATTAAACAATTCAATTGCCAATGATAGTGTTATTACCGAAAAAAATGATTTGGTTTCTGAATCAACCGAAAATACGTTTGTTGATAATAGCGAATCATTTATGATACCAGATTTTGAAATATTTAAAGAAGAAGAAAAAGCTGAGTATCAACCTTTAGGAACCGAAAATGGACAAGAAGTTCCGCTTAGTCTTGACGAATTACATCAAAAAAACGAAGATAATTTGGTAGATAAAGAAGCTAATAATGTTGAACCAATGATTAAAAATAACTTGGAAAATACAGCCGTATTACCAGAATTTAACTTTGACGAATTAGCATCTTCAATTAGTAAAGAATTGGATGAGATTAATAAATTACAAGAACAAGCGAATGAACAAAGAGAAAAAGAAGAGGATGTAATACCTAATAAAATTGATGTAACTCCAATAAAAGAAGTTACTAAATTTACTCCTTCTTCCGTATTTAGTTCTGTTTATGTAAATAAAGAAAAAGAAATAAGTCCAATAATAAATGAAGAACCTATTGTTAAAGAAGAATCTGTTAAACCAATTTTAGAAGAAAAACCAAAAGAAGAAATTTCGGTAATAAGAAATATTATAGATGAACCAGCAGTTGAAACAAAAGAACAACCTGTTGTAAATCAACCTCAAGAACCGGTAAAGCCAGTTGTGTCTAATCCATTTATCTTTGATATGCCAGCGAAAAAGGAAGAAAAAGTTGAAACACCAAAAACAGAAGAAAAAATTAATAATGTAAATGTTCCGGATTTTTCTTCATTCGAAAATGAAACATATGATATTAAGTAAAAATTTTTAAGATAGAGCAATCTATCTTTTTATTTGCTTAAAATTATTTTTTTGATATAATGAATAATGGTGAGATTATGGCAAAGTATGATGAGTCATCTATAAAAATATTAGAGGGTTTGGAAGCTGTACGTAAAAGACCAGGTATGTATATTGGGTCAACAGATAAAAGAGGCTTACATCATTTAGTATGGGAAATCGTCGATAACGCTATAGATGAAGTTATAAATGGATATGGAAATAAAATAAAAATTGTTTTAAATAAGGATAAATCTGTAACTGTATTAGACACAGGAAGAGGAGTCCCAATTGGAATGCATGAAAGTGGTAAATCAACTCCAGAAGTTATTTATACCGTTTTGCATGCCGGAGGAAAGTTTTCAGAATCTGGTTACAAAGTATCAGGAGGACTACATGGCGTAGGTGCATCAGTAGTTAACGCTTTAAGTAAATGGATGGATGTTACTATTTATCGTGATGGTAAAATAAGTAATATTAAGTTCAAAGAGGGCGGTAAAATAGAAAGTAAATTAAAAACAATTGGTACTACAAATAAGACCGGTACTCAAGTTACTTTTATGCCTGATGATGAAATTTTTTCCACCACTAACTTTTCTTTTACAACGGTTTGTGAAAGAATGCAAGAAAGCGCTTTCTTGCTTAGAAATTTAACTGTTGAAGTAATAGATGAAGAAGACAATCGCCATGAAACATATCATTATGATAATGGTTTAGCAGATTTTGTAAGTTATATTAATGAAACAAAAAACAATTTACATAAAGTTATTCAATTTGAAGGTTTAAAAAATGAAATTGAAGTGGATATTGCTATGCAATATACAGATTCATATAATGAGTCTATTTTATCATTTGTAAATAACGTAAAAACTATAGATGGTGGAAGCCATGAAGTTGGTTTTAAAACAGGTATTACTAAAGCTTTTAATGATTATGCAAAATCAAATAATTTAATTAAAGGTAAAGATGGAAATTTTGATGGTAGTGATGTTAGAGAAGGACTTACAGCGGTAATTAATTTAAAAATTCCGGAAAAATTATTACAATTTGAAGGGCAAACTAAAGGTAAACTAGGCACGCCAATCGCAAGAACGGTAGTTGAAAGTGTCGTTTATGAAAACCTTAAATTCTTTTTAGAAGAAAATAAAGAAACGGCTTTAACGATCATTGAAAAAGCTACTAAAAGCAAAGAAGCTCGTGAAGCGGCTAGAAAAGCTCGTGAAGCAGCTCGCAATGGAAAAACGAAAACTAGCAAAGATAAAGTTATTATTGCTAAACTAGCGCAAGCAACTGGTAAAATTGCTAAAGATAACGAACTGTTTTTGGTCGAAGGGGATAGTGCCGGTGGTTCAGCCAAAACTGGTAGAGATAAAGTTCATCAAGCAATATTACCATTACGCGGTAAAGTTTTAAACTGTGAAAAAGCTAGTAGTAATGATATAAATAGTAACGAAGAATTAAAATTACTTACTTATGCTATTGGAGCAGGAATTGGTCCCGATTTTGATTATGAAGAAAGTAATTATGGTAAAGTAATTATCATGACCGATGCCGATGTTGATGGAGCTCATATTCAAATACTCCTTTTAACATTCTTCTATCGTTTTATGAGACCATTAATTGAAAATGGTATGCTTTATATTGCAAATCCACCTTTGTATGCGCTAGATTATGGTAAAACAAAAGAATATATTGCAACAGATGAAGAATTAGAAGAAAGAAAATCTAAAATAAAAGGTTCTTATAAAATTCAACGATTCAAAGGTCTTGGAGAAATGAATTCTGATGAGCTATGGGAAACTACAATGGATCCTAAATCACGTAGTTTAATTAAAGTTACCATTAATGATGCGGCTTTAGCGGAAAAAAGAGTTCATGTATTAATGGGTGATAAAGTTGAACCACGTAAAGAATGGATTGAAGAAAATGTTGACTTTACAATGGAAGATAATTTCAGGAGGTAAAAATGGCAGCAGAAAAAAGTATAATAGAAAAAATATATGATTTTGCTCTTGAAGAAATAATGGGTGATCGTTTTGGGAAGTATTCAAAAGAAATTATTCAAGATCGTGCCTTACCCGATGTAAGAGATGGTTTAAAACCAGTACAACGAAGAATTTTATATTCAATGTATACTGACCATAATACCTACGATAAACCTTATCGTAAGTGTGCTAAAGCAGTCGGAGACGTTATGGGTAATTACCATCCTCATGGCGATTCATCTATTTATGAGGCGATGATAAGAATGAGTCAAAAATGGAAAATGCGTGAAACATTCGTTGATGTTCACGGAAACAACGGCTCAATCGATGGAGATGGACCGGCGGCCTATCGTTACACTGAAGCAAGACTTACTAAGTTAGCTAATGTCATGCTAAAAGATATTAATAAAGAAACAGTTGAAATGGCTTATAACTACAGTGATACATTATTAGAGCCAACTGTTTTACCAGCTAGTTTTCCAAACCTTTTAGTAAATGGATCCACGGGAATTTCTGCTGGATATGCAACTAATATACCTCCACATAATTTAGGAGAAGTAATTGATGCAACCATTAAACGAATTGAAAATCCTAATTGCCGTTTAGATACAATATTAGAAATTATCAAAGGACCAGATTTTCCCACTGGAGGAGTAGTAGAAGGCAAAGATGCTATTCGCAAAGCTTATGAAACTGGTCGCGGGAAAGTAGTTCTAAAATCTGATATCGAGATAGTCAAAGAAAAAGGTAAAAATCTAATTGTTGTTAACGATATTCCTTACGAAGTTGTAAAAGAACAATTAAGATTAAAAATTAATGAAATACGCGTTGAGAAAAAAGTTGATGGTATCATCGAAGTTCGTGATGAATCGGATAAAGATAATATGGCTAAATTAATCATTGAATTAAAAAAAGATGCCAATGCCGATTTAATTTTAAATTATTTACTTAAAAATACTGATTTACAAATTAATTATAATTACAATGTTGTAGCAATCGTTAATCGTCGCCCAAAAACCTTAGGTATTTTAGAAATTTTAGATGCCTTTATTGACCATCAAAAAGATGTTGTAACAAGAAGAACAAAGTTTGAATTAGATCATGCTTTAGCAAGATTACATATTGTTGAAGGATTAATGAAAGCTATGTCAATCTTAGATGAAGTAATTAAAGTAATTAGAGCTAGTAAAAATAAGGCTGACGCTATTTTAAATTTAGAAAAGGAATTTGGTTTTTCTAATCTTCAGGCTGATGCTATTGTAACAATGCAATTATATCGTTTAACAAATACAGATGTTGTTATCTTAGAAGAAGAAATGGCTAAATTAAAACAACAAATAGATATTTGGAATAAGATTTTAGCTAACGAAGAAGCTTTAAAACATGTTATGAAAACAGAATTAAAGATTATCAAAAAAGAATATGCAACACCACGTTTAACTAAAATTAAAGATGAAGTCACAGAAATAAAAATTGATATGGCTAGTATGATTCCAAAAGAAAATGTTGTTGTTATTGTTACAAATGAAGGATATATCAAACGTGTTAATTTAAAAAGTTATGCTTCATCAAATGGGGAAGAAACCACTTTAAAACCTGGAGATTATATTATCGGTTTTTATGAAGTAAATACTTTAGATACCATTTTAGTCTTTACTAATTTAGGAAACTATTTATACATACCAGTTCATAAAATTCCAGAAGGAAAATGGAAAGACTTAGGAAAACACGTTAATAATATCGTTACGATGGCTACCGATGAAAAAGTTGTTTCTTCAATGGTTTTTGATGATAGAAAACGTAGTATTGTTTTATTTACTATGCAAGGTATGATTAAACAAAGTATTTTAGAAGACTTTGAAGTAAGTAGATATTCTAAAACTCTTACTGCTATCAAATTAAAAGATAACGATGAATTAGTAAATGTTTGTGCAAGTGATGCTAAAACAATGATGGTTTCTAAAAATGGCTATTACTTACAAATTAATACAGAAGAAATTCCAGTTGTTGGTCCTAAAGCCAGTGGGGTTAAAGGGATTAACTTAAAAGATGATGAATTAGTTTCTGGTTTTGCTATTAAAGCAAGTGATGAATACGTGAATGTAATTACCGAAAACAAAACTGCTAAAAGAATTAAAATTAGTGATTTAGAAATGATGAGTAGGGCTAAAAGAGGGAACCTTCTTATTAAGAAAACAAAAACAGTAACGTATTTTGTAAAAAAAGCATTTGCTACAGAAGCCAGAGATGTTATTTGCTTAAAAATTGATAATGATATTAACGAACTAAAAAATAGTGAAATATCAATTATGGATTTAGCTTCTACAGGTTCTAATATTTCAAAAAAAGAAATAAATGATGTTTTTGTAAAACCGAGTCTAATTAGTTATTTAAAAAAAGAAACTAAAATTGAAACAAAAAAAGAAGAACCAGAAGAAAAAATCCAAGAATTAACTTTAGATGATTTTTTAGATGATTTTAAATTATAAAATCATCTTTTTTTCATATAATTTATCGGTGAATATTTATGTCTAAAGAAAATTTTAAATTATTTGCAAAATCCCATCCGGAATTATTAGATTACATAAAGTCAGGAGAAATGACTTGGCAAAAGTTTTACGAAATTTATGATATTTATGGTGAAGAAGAAAGAGCTTGGAAAGATTATTTAAAAGGAAATAATAACCAAGGATTTAACGTGATTAAAGATATTATAAAAAGTATTGATACCGAATCAATTCAAAAACATATAGATAGTGCTCAAAAAGCCATAGGAGTTGTTCAAGAACTTACTAGTAAAACTGCATCAGGTGAAACGGGAGGTAATTTATTTAAAGGCCCAACTTCACCAAGACCGTTAAATAAATTTTTTGAGGATTAATATGGAAATAGACTTATACATGAAAATAAAGAAAAACCCTAAAATATATAATATATTAAAAAATAATTCTTATTGGATAAAACAACTAAATAGAAATTCTGAATATTATAAAAGATTTGAAAGCGAAATGAAAGAGAGATATAAACTTAGAACGACTGATAAAATTAATGATGTGATTGATAATATAGATTTGATTAGTACAGTATTAGAAACATTAAAATAAAAACAAAAAAGAAAATTATTCTTTTAGGACAATAATTTCTTTTTTTATGGAAAATAAAATGTTATTATTAATATAGGTGATAGTATGAAAAATAAAAAGGGATTTACATTAGTGGAACTTTTGGCAGTAATTGTTATTCTAGCAGTAGTAGTTTTAATAGCATTAACAACAGTATTACCTAGACTTGAAGATTCAAGAAAAGATGCATTTGCAACCGAAGCTGCAAAATTTGTTCAGGGAGCAGTTAATAATTATGCCAGTGTACTAATAGGAGCATCTGATAATGAGCTTGATATTACTAATGGTGGGACAATTGATATAAAAAAGCTTGTGGAAAAAGGATACATCAATAAGGGAAATATTGAAGATTACTCCGGTTGTATAAGCGTAACTCCTAAAACAGGAGATGCGGTGGAATATAAAATAGCCATTAGTAATGGAAAGTTTAAATATGTTGGTGATGCAAATAATATTAGTAAAGATAATATAGAAAAATCAAATGAAGAAGCTACTTGTGAAGATTTAGTAAATAATCCATCAGCTGGTTCAGGAGAAAATAATGGAGAGAACAATCCAGAAAATTCTGGGGGTAACTCTAATGGAAACTCAAGCAATAACAATGATAATACTGGAAGTAGTGATGAATTTATTTCCCAAAATGCAGCTTTTTTAGATAAAGAAAAATTTAGAAATATAGTTCTACCAGATGTTAATGGGGCTGATGGTGATGCTTTTTCTAATGAACTTAGATTTGTTAATTATAGACCGGATGATGTAAATTATAATTCGAATTCAGCATGGTGTGTGGCAAAGGAAGAACCAGAAAAAAATATTACAAGTTGTGATATATATGTTTGGTTTGAAGAAACCAGTAGGAGAAAGTATACTTATTTTGTAGGTTCTGAAAAAACAATATATGCTCCAGAAAATAGTGATGAATTATTCAAAAAATTTAATGGATTAAAAACAATAATTTTTGATAACTTTAATACTGAGAAAGTTACTAGTATGGATAGTATGTTTGAAAATTGTAGTAGCTTAACAACTTTAGATTTAGGTAAAAACTTTAATACTAAGAATGTTACTAATATGGATGAAATGTTTTGGCAGTGTGAAAGTTTGACAACTTTAGACTTAGGTGAAAACTTTAATACTGAAAACGTCACAAGTATGAAAAGCATGTTTTCTGTATTGAATAATTTAACAACTTTAGATTTAGGAGATAAATTTAATACCGAAAACGTTACTAATATGTATGGGATGTTTGGTAATAGTGGTATAGTTAATTTAGACTTAGGAGAAAATTTTAACACTAAGAGTGTTACGGATATGGATGCTATGTTTATTGGCTGCGAGTATATAACTTTAGACTTAGGAGATAAATTTAATACCGAAAACGTTACTACGATGAATAGAATGTTTAGTGGTTGTAGTAGTCTGTTAAGTCTAGATCTGGGCGAAAACTTTAATACCAAAAACGTTACTAGTATGGGGGACATGTTTCGCAATTGCGAATCATTAACAAGTTTAAATTTAAGAGAAAACTTTAACACTGAGAAAGTTACTAATATGGAAAATATGTTTGAAAATTGTAGTAGCTTAACAACTTTAGATTTAGGTGAAAACTTTAACACTGAGAAAGTTACTACTATGGAAAGTATGTTTGAAAATTGTAGTAGCTTAACAGATTTTAGTCTTGGAAATAAATTTAATACAAAAAATGTAGAGAAAATGTACAGTATGTTTAAAGATTGCAAATCATTAACAAGTTTAAATTTAGGTAAAGAATTCAATACCAAAAATGTTAGATCGACGACTTTAATGTTTGGGTGGTGTGATAAACTAAAGACAATATATTTAGATGATTTAGATTCGCGGAATAAATTATCAACCGTAATACCATCAAAAGCAAAATTTGAAAATATTCCATCAAATTAATATGTATTTATAAAGGAATTTGACATCAAACCATTCTTGTTATATACTAAAAATATAATAAGGATGGTTTTTATATGAAAATAAGAAATAACAAAAAAGGTTTAACGTTAATAGAATTATTATCTACAGTAGCACTATTGGCGGTTGTGTCTACTGTAACTGTTGCAATAGTTCTTCCCAGAATGGAAAATTCTAAAAAAAGCAAGTTTTTAACAGATACAAGTTACATTTTAAAAACTGCGGAGGAGTTGTTTGTGGCTGAGGATGTTGATAATGATATCAATTTACCTGGAACTACTCAAAATATTCTTTTATCGGGGAATATTCATAAATATAAATTTGTTAATATAACTAACTTCAAAAAATATATAAATAATATTGATTCAAACAATTATCAAGGATATGTCGTGTTTTCGCTTGACGATGACGACTACGGAAAAGGATACATTAATATTACAAACGGGAAATATTATCTTAGCTATACCAATAATTGTTTGATAGAATCATCCGCTAAATCAAGATGTGCAATCAGTATGGTAAATCTGGATGTAGATTATGTAAAAAAATATACCGGAAATAATTCATTAAGTGCTAGTACTTCTTTTACGAGCTATTATTTCAAATAATAAGTTTACAAGAAGACTGTAAAATCAGAAATATTGTTTTAAAATGAATAAGTTGAGATTGATTTTAATAAGAATATAATTTATAATTAAATTATAAAAATAAGGAAGGAAGATAGAAAAAATGAAATTAAAAAACAAAAACAAAAAAGGTTTTACTTTGGTTGAACTATTAGCGGTTATTGTTATTTTATCAGTAGTAGCATTAATTGGTATGACAACTGTATTACCAAGAGTAGAACAAGCAAGAAAGGATGCCTTTGTAACAGAAGCTAATAAATTTATGCAAGCTGGTGCTAATGCGTATGCTACATTATTGATTGATGGGGGAACTATTACCGGGACTAGTCCTGTTGGGGGGAGTTTAGGAACTGGTGGCGGAACTATTGATATAAGAACATTAGTTTCAAAAGGTTATATTAATAAAGCAGATATAGCAGGATATTCTGGATGCGTTCAAGTTACGATATCAGGTTCAGGCAATAGCGCGGTTGCATCATATCAAATAAAATTGAGTAATGGAAAATTTAATACAGATGGTTATAAAACAAATGTCACTTCCAGTGGTTTAAAATCAGGGGATAAGGCTTCTAGTTGCTAATTATTTTGGTTAATGAAAGAGCAAAAAAATATTTTTGCTTTTTTTATGCTTTAATTATATAATTAATTAAGGTGATAATTATGTATTTAGGATGTCATGTTAATTTTGGAAGTGAACAATTATTAGGGTCGACTAAACAAGCAATTAGTTATGGTGCTAATGCTTTTATGTTTTATACTGGGGCACCTCAAAATACTATTCGTAAATCTCTTAATGATGAACTTACATTAGAAGCATTAAAAATGATGAAAGAAAATAATATATTATTACAAAATATAATATGTCACGCGCCATACATAATTAATTTAGCTAATAAAAAAGATCCTTCTAAATGGGAATTTAGTATTAATTTTTTAAGAAATGAAATAAATCGTTGCGAACAAATGCAAGTTAAATACATAGTAGTTCATCCTGGTAGTGCTGTTGAGATTAGTAAAGAAGAAGGTCTATCTAATATTTCGGAAGCTTTGAATTTAATTGTAAAAGAAGATGATAAATGTATGATCTTATTAGAAACGATGGCAGGTAAGGGTACTGAATGTGGTAGCTCTTTAGAAGAAATAAAAGATATATTAGATAAAGTTAATTTCGATAATATTGGTGTGTGCCTTGATTCTTGTCATTTAAATGATGCTGGATATGATATGACAAAATTTGATGAATTTTTAAATGAATTTGATGAAATAATCGGTATTAACAAGATCAAATGTGTTCATGTTAATGATAGTAAAAACGAGATTGACACCCACAAAGATAGACATGCCAATATAGGTTATGGAACATTAGGTTTTGAAAATATTTTAAATATTATATATAATGAAAGGCTAAAAGACATTCCGAAAATATTAGAAACTCCATATGTTGGTAAAGATATTGATGATAAATCACGCGACTATGCGCCTTATTTGTTTGAAATTAAGATGATCAAAGAAAAAAGATTTAATAAAAACTTAATTAAAGATATAAACGAATATTATAATAAAAAATAGATTAGAAGGTTATTATATGCATGTGTTAGATATTCCAAGAGAAAAATTAGAAGAGTACTTTATAAGTATTGGTGAAAAAAAGTTCAAAGCATTACAAGTGTTTGAATGGCTTTATGAAAAAAAGGAATGGGACTTCAATAATTTTTCAAATTTAAAAAAAGAAGTAAGAGATAAGCTTAAAGCTGATTTCATTTTCTCTAAAATTGAGATCGTAAAAAAAGAAGAAGACGAATTAACTAAAAAATACTTATTTAAATTAGCCGATGATAATTATGTTGAAGCTGTTTTAATGTATCATGATTATGGGCGTAGTGTATGCATTTCTAGTCAAGTGGGATGCAATATGGGATGCAAATTTTGTGAGTCTGGAAGGCTAAAAAAAGTACGTAATTTAAATACTTTTGAAATGGTTTTGCAAATCATGATGATTGAAGAAGACATCAAAGAAAGAATATCATCTGTTGTTATAATGGGAATCGGAGAACCTTTAGATAATTATGATAATGTTATTAATTTTATTAAAATTATAAATGATGCTAAGGGATTAGCCATTGGCGCAAGACATATAACATTATCAACTTGCGGACTTGTGCCTAAAATTTATGAATTAGCTAAACTGCCATTGCAAATAAATCTAGCTATATCTTTACACGCTCCAAATGATGAAATAAGAAATAAAGTCATGCCTGTAAATAAAGTGTATAACATTAGTCAACTAATGACAGCAATATCTGATTATATTGCGCAAACTAATAGACGAGTTACTATAGAATATGTTATGCTAAAAGAGGTTAATGATAGAAAAGAGCATGCCACAATGTTAGCTAATCTATTACGAGGATTAAATGTATATGTTAATTTAATCCCATATAATGAAACTAATAACATTGATTTTAAAAAGAGTGCTAAATCTACTATCTTAGCTTTTTATGATGAATTAAAAAAACAAAAGATTAATGTGACTATAAGAAAAGAGTTTGGTAGCAAAATATCGGCAGCTTGTGGTCAATTAAGAAGCAAAGAGGTGAAAAGATGAAATCTTTTTATTTAACAGATGCAGGGCGAGTTCGTTCGCATAATGAAGATTCTGTTACAATATTAAAAAATGCCAATGATGAATATCTCATGATTGTTGCTGATGGAATGGGTGGACATCGTAAAGGCGAGGTTGCTTCGTCGATGGCTTTAGCACATTTAGGTAAGCGATTTACTGAGATTAGTTCAATCGGAACTAAATTAGATGCTGTAAATTGGCTTAATGATAATGTTAACGAGATAAATAAAGCTATTATAAAACACGCAAGTGAAAACATAGATTCAACTGGCATGGGAACTACATTAGTAGTTGCATTGCTTACAAAAGATTACTTAATATTTGGCAATATTGGGGATTCGTCAGGATATGTTATGAAAAATGACCATTTACATAAAGTGACGCATGATCATACGCTAGTTAACTTATTAGTTGAAGCTGGTGATTTAACCGAAGAAGAAGCTAAATTTCATCCAAAGAAAAATGTTTTGATGAAAGCACTAGGAGCAGCTGAAAAATGTGAAATGGATATCTTCGATGTTGACAATTTTACAAGTTGCAAAGGAATAATGCTTTGTAGTGATGGTTTAACTAGTATGTTAACTGATGAACAAATTGAAAAAGTTTTAAATGATGATGATTTAGATATTGAAGAAAAAGTAAGTAAATTAATACGCAAATGTAATGCAAGAGGCGGAATGGACAATGTGTCTATAGCCTACTTGATTTTAGGATAAATTGGAGGATTTTTTATGATAATGAAAGGTCAAAAGATTAGTGATCGCTATCAAATAATAAAAAGCATTGGAGAAGGCGGTATGGCTAATGTTTATTTAGCTTATGATACGATTTTAGATCGAAATGTTGCTGTTAAGATATTAAGAGGTGAATTAGCTAACGATGAGAAATTTGTTCGTCGTTTTCAAAGAGAAGCTCTATCAGCATCTAGTTTAAGTAATCCCAACATTGTTGAAGTATATGATGTTGGAGAAGATAATGGTGAATTTTATATTGTTATGGAATACATCGAAGGAAGACATTTAAAAGCTCTACTAAAAAAACGCGGGAAACTTACTGTTCCAGAAGTTGTAGATATAATGAGCCAAATAGCAAGTGGGCTATCTGTTGCGCATGATTCTTATATAATCCATCGTGATATTAAGCCACAAAATATTATGATATTAGAAAATGGTTTAGTAAAAATAACTGATTTTGGTATAGCAATGGCGATTAATGCGACACAACTTACCCAAACTAATTCAGTAATGGGAAGTGTTCATTATTTACCACCTGAACAAGCGAGTGGTAAAGGAGCAACATTACAAAGTGATATTTATTCCATGGGAATATTGATGTATGAACTTTTAACTGGTAAGTTGCCTTATAAAGGGGATAACGCTATTGAAATAGCTTTAAAACACTTAAAAGAACCAGTTCCAAGTATTAAAGACGAACTTCCTAATATTCCTCAAAGTATTGAAAACATCATTCTTAAAGCTACTGCTAAAAATCCTAAAAATAGATATGAAGATGCTAGAGAAATGTATGATGATTTAAAAACTTGTATGGATGATTCTAGAGTAAATGAAGCAAAATATATATATAAGCATCCTGAAAATGATTATGATGATACAAAAATGCTTAAAATAGCTAAAGAAAAGAAAAATATTGAAAAAGAAGAACCAATTGCTAAAAAGATTACGGGTGATGAGTTGAAAAAGGAAAATAAATTATTAATCGTTTTACTTTCTATATTTACAGGAATTGTTGTTATAATAACATCCATATTTGTTTTAATTCCGTATATGACTAATAAAAGTCAAGTAACTGTGCCAGATGTAAGCGGGCTAACTGTTGAAAAAGCTGTTAAAAAATTACAAGATGAAGGATTTGTTGTTTTAGATGATCAAGAAGAAGTAAGTTCCACTGAGGTGGCAGAAGGGTTAGTAGTAAAAACAAATCCAGCAGCAGGAAGTAAAAGAAAAAAAGATTCAGAAATAACTTTATATGTTTCATTAGGAGATACTAAAATAGAAATAGAAAACTATGTAGGAAGAAGTTATTTAGAGGTTAAAGGGGCTTTAGAAGCTTTAGGTGTTAATGTTTTGATTGAAAAAGAAGAAGTAGATAATCCATTAGATTATGAAGATAATGAAATTATTAGTCAATCTGTTAAAGCTGGAGAAAAAGTTAGTGAAGGAGATACAATTACTTTAGTAATTCCTAAAAACGAATCTAAATATCCAAACTTTACTGATGGAACTTATAGTGTAGAAGATGTTAGAGATTTTGCTGATACTTATGGGCTTACAGTTGAAGTTGAAGAAGTTGAAACTGACGAATATGAAGAAGGGGCAATTTTCTATCAAAGTAAACCTGAAGGATACACAATCATCGCTGATTCAAGTTTTAAAATAAAAGTAGCAGTTGCAGTTAGTATAGATGATGAAGCAAACGAATTAGAATAGAAGATAGGGAATATGGTTAAAGAAGGAAAAATAATTAAATTAATTGGTGATTTATATACCGTTCAAAATGGAAA
This sequence comes from Bacilli bacterium, assembly GCA_017435485.1. Taxonomy (GTDB): domain Bacteria; phylum Bacillota_I; class Bacilli_A; order RF39; family UBA660; genus RGIG1752. Next base: position 15,133 of record JAFSEY010000005.1, on the reverse strand, counting down.
AGAAAGATTTGATTGTAAAGCTAGAGGAAAATTTCGGAATGATAAAATAACTCCTCTGGCTGGAGATCAAATTCTTTTTGATGTTGAGAAAAAATATATTCTAGAAATAAAACCAAGATTAAATGAATTAAAACGTCCGTTAGTGAGTAACGTTGATTATGGGATTGTAGTAACTAGTTTAAAACAGCCTGATGTATCTTGGTCATTGTTAGACAAACTATTGTGTAATATAATCATTAATAATATAAAACCAATTATCGTTATAACAAAAGCCGATTTAGTAAATAAAAAAGAAATGAAGATAATTAATAAATATTTAAAGTATTATCAGAAAATAGGCATTCCTGTTATTTTTAACACTAAATTAAATAAACTAAAGAAAATAATCAAGAATAAGTATGTTGTTTTAGCTGGACAAACTGGTGCAGGAAAAAGTTCTTTATTAAATAAACTAGACAAGAATTTAAATTTAAAAACAGCCGAAATATCTTTTGCTTTAAATAGAGGAAAACATACTACTAGACATGTTGAATTTCATCAAATTGGCAAGTCTTTTATAGCAGACACGCCTGGTTTTTCAGCGTTAGAATTAGATGAATATTCTAACGAAGAAATTAGAAAAAGCTTTACGGAATTTACTAAATATGAATGTAAATACAAAGATTGTAATCATCTCTCACCAATTGATTGCGGTGTGGTAGATGCTTATGCTAATGGTAAAATATTAAATACTAGATATGAAAATTACAAGAAATTTGTAAGTAGGGGAAAATAATATGAAATTAAGTGTATCGTTTTTAAAAAGTAATTATGATAAACAAACAACAATCCAAAAGATAGAAAACTTAAAAGAAGCAGATTATATTCATGTCGATATAACAGATGGTAAGTATTGTGAAAGTGAAAAGATGAACTTAAAAGAAATAATTGAACTTTTAAAAAATCATCAAAAACCACTAGATATTCATTTAATGGTAACTAAACCAATTAAATATATTAAGAAATTAATTAAATTAAGACCAGAGTATATTTCTGTGCATTTAGATACCAAAGATAGCATAGAAAAAATACATAGTTTATTAGCTAAAAATAATATCAAGCTAGGTGTTGTTTTAAATCCTGATGATGAAGAAAGTTTGCTTGTTCCTTATCATGAAATAGTTGAACAAATATTGGTTCTAAGTGTTTACCCAGGAAAAGGGGGTCAAACATTTATTGAAAAAACTACTGATAAGTTAAGAATGTTATATTTAATAAAACCATTTCATAAAGCTTTAATAAGTGTTGATGGTGGAATTAACGATAAAACTATTGAAAAAATAAAATACTACGCTGATATGGCTGTATCAGGATCATATATTTGTTGTTCAGATAATTACGAAGAAAAAGCCAAAGAACTAGTTAAATTAGGTACCTTTGTAGCCAGTCCAAAAATCCAAAGATGGAATAGATTTGTTGGTGAAATAGCCAATAAAAATTTAGATGAATTAAATGAAATACAAAAAATAGCAGTAGTATGTAATAGATATGATTCGGAAGTAAACAATGGTGGACACGGTGTATATTTTGATGGCAACGAGGATATTGATAATAATGAATTATTAGAAGCTTTAAAAATTGTTGCAAATTCTAAAATAGCTAAAAACTTTGAAAAAGCAATGCAGTTATCTGAAGAAGATGATACTGAAGAAGTAGATGAAGTATTTTTCTCGTTTAAACCATCTCTTAGTGATTACATAGAAAAGTATGTTGAAAAAAACAAAAAGGAAATTTTTAAATAAAAAATGAACTGATTAATCAGTTCATTTTTATCTATAATAGAAAAGTTATTATTTATTAAGAGTTTTTGCTTCTCTAGCACTAATAATTACTTTTTGACCATTTATAGTTTTCTTTTGTAGATTTGGTTTTTGTTTTTTCTTTGTTGCATTTAAAGCATGTGATCTTTTATTACCTGTTAATGGTTTTTTACTTGTTACTTTTGTAGCCATATTAACACCTCCAAATGTTTTCTTACCTAAAAACTTTAACACATTATATGATTTATGTCAAACTTTTAAGTTTAATTTTTGCTATTTTTTGTCATTTCTATCTAAATTTTACATTATCATTATATGGACTTAAATATAAGTATTTGATAAAATAATATTAGATTCGGGGTGATATTATGTATTGTCCTTTAAAAGTGACAAGTGATTATTCTATCTTAAAAAGCTTAGTTAAATTAAAAGACTTAATGAAATACTTAAAAGTACATAATATTACATCTTGTGCTTTATGTGATTGTAATATGTTTGCTAGTTTAGAATTTTATAAATTAGCTAAAGAAAATGATATAAAACCGATATTTGGACTTGAGTTATTAATAGATAATAAAAGTATTTATGTTTATGCTAAAAATTATGTAGGATATCAAAAACTATTAAAATTAAATACCCAAAAACAAATTAGTAGTATTTCAATGGAAAATATTATAAATGACAATTTAAAAATTATTATCCCATTTAAAAGTAAGGAATTATATCTAAATAAGGAAAATATTTATTTAGGATATCAAAATAAAACTGAAAGAGAGATATTACAAAAAATAAGCTCAAAATTAGTTTTTGTTAATGATGTAAGATGTTTAAAAATAAACGAGCAAAAATACATTAGTTATTTATCATTAATTGAAGAAGGAAAAACTATAAGTAGCAACGAAAATGAAGCAAGTGAATTAAACTATCTTATTAATTCAGAAGACATGTTAAAAGAAGATGCATTAAGCACTTTAGAATTTATCCATGATATAAGTGTTGAATTTCCTAAGCCAGATAATTATATACCTAGTTATTTAAATACTAAAGAAGAATCTTATAATTACTTATTAAATTTAACTAAAAAGGGCTTAGAAAAAAGATTAAATAATAATGTTCCGGAGATTTATTTAAATAGATTAAAATATGAATTAAATGTCATAACCAAAATGGGCTTTGTTGATTATTTTTTAATCGTGTATGATTATGTTCGTTTTGCCAAAAAAAACAATATTTTTGTGGGGCCAGGAAGGGGAAGTGCTGCTGGTTCTTTAGTTAGTTATTGTCTTGGGATAACTGGTATTGATCCAATTAAATATAATTTATTATTTGAAAGATTTTTAAACCCAGAAAGAATAACTATGCCAGATATCGATATTGATTTTGAATATACCAAAAGACATTTAGTAATTGATTATGTTAAAGAAAAATATGGTTATGACAAAGTAGCTCCAATTATAACCTTTGGGACTTTGGCAGCTAAACAAGTTTTAAGAGATCTAGGAAAAGTATTGATGGTTGATAGCAAGCTAATAGATAAATTCGTTCGAGTAATTGATGCTAAATTAACTTTAAAAGAAAATTATGAACGAGATGTGGTCAAGAAGTTTATAAAAAATTATCCAATTTTATTAGATTTATATAAAACTTGCTTTCATTTTGAAGGGCTAAAAAGACATATTTCTACTCATGCAGCTGGAGTTGTCATAAGTAGTATTCCTTTAGATGAAATAATTCCTATTTATGAAGATGAAAATGGTATTATGACAGGTGTTACCATGGAATACTTAGAAGAAGTTGGCCTTTTAAAGATGGACTTTTTAGCATTACGTAATTTAACTATCATTAGTAATGTTTTAGAATTAATTAAAGAAAAAGAAGAATTAAATTTAAATACTATTCCTTTAGATGATGCTAAAGTCTATAAATTATTTAGTGATGGTAAAACAGATGGAGTTTTTCAATTTGAATCATCGGGAATGAAAAATCTAATTACTAAATTAAAACCTCGTTCATTTTCAGATTTAGTGGCTTGTATAGCTTTGTTTAGACCAGGTCCAATGGAAAACATCGATGTCTTTATTAAAAGAAAAAATGGCGAAGAGAAAATTGTTTATTTAAATGATGCTTTAGAAAGCATTTTAAAAGAAACTTGGGGAATTATTGTTTACCAAGAACAAATAATGCAAATACTAGTTAAAATGGCTAATTTTACCTATGCTGAAGCTGATAATATCAGAAGAGCCATGAGTAAAAAGAAAAAAGAAGTTATATTGGCTAGTGGTGAAAGATTTATATCACAATCAGTAGCTAATGGCTTTACCAAAGAAAACGCTAAAGAAGTATTTAATTTAATCTTAAAGTTCGCTAATTATGGCTTTAATAAAGCTCACTCAGTATCTTATTCATTAATAGCTTATCAGATGGCTTATTTAAAAGTATATTATCCAGAATATTTTATAGCTAATTTACTTAATATGAGTATTGGCAGTGAAATTAAAACCAAAGAATATTTAGATGAAGCCAAAATAAATAATTTAATTATTAATAAAATAGATATTAATAAAAGTACTTTAGAATACCAAATATTAAATAATAAAAATATTTTATTACCTATATTAGTAGTCAAAAATCTTGGCGAAAATGCTGCTGTTGCAATTATAGATGAACGAAATAAAAATGGGGAATATAAAGATTTCTATGATTTTGTCGCTCGGACTTATAATAAAGGAATTAATAAATTAATTTTAGAATCTTTGATAAATGCGGGAGCATTAGACAGATTTAATGAAAACAAAAAAACTTTAAGAGAAAATATTCCTCTAGCTATAAATTATGCTTCATTAATAACTGATTTAGATGAATCATTAGTTATGAAACCAGAAATTGAAAAATATGAAGAAGATGATGAAGAAACACTCCGCCAAAATGAATATAATACACTAGGTTTTTATTTGACAAATCATCCTGCCTCTAAGTATCAAGATAAACAAATAACCAAGTCAGATAAGATCATTAGTAGTTTTGACAAAAATATAAATGTTATTGGTTTAATTGAAAAAATAAGTAATATAAAAACCAAAAAGAATGATGATATGTGTTTTATAATGCTATCAGATGAATTAGGAAAGATGAACTTAACAGTCTTTCCTAAGCAAATGTTCCAAGTTACCGATTTAAGAAAAGGAAATTTAGTTTCTGTAATTGGTAAAGTGACGAAAAGATATGCTGAATATAGTATTTTAGTTTCCCAAATCAAAAAAATTTAGTAAAATATAATTTATGTAAGTAGGTGTAAAGATGGACAACGAACTAAAAAGATTTTTAACTAAGATAAATTTTGTTTGTTCAGACGAAAGTGAGTTTGAAAATGCATTTATAGAAAAAGTAGTAGTAAATAAACAAACTGCTTCTTTTAAAGTGTATATGCGTCTTCCTAAATTACTTTCATATAAAACGATAACGGAACTATTAGAATGCTTAAAAAGCGGATTAAGTGGTAAACCTTGTTTAATAGATTTTTCATACCAAGATATAGTAGATGAAGATGTATCAATCTATATTAAAGAAATTATTAAAGAACTTGTTAAAAATAAACCGTCATTAATAAGTTTAGCAGAAAATGAAATAAAATATGAAAATGGTATTTATTTTATCGAAGCTAGCAGTAAATTTGAACAAGTAATATTAGAAGAAAACTTTTTGTATATCAAAGAGAAGTTAAATAGTTTTGGCATTAAAAATGTTAATTTCCAAGCGTTATTTAACGAAGAAAACAATGCCAAAGTAAAAAAAGAAATAAACGATGCCAAACAAAGTGTCGTAGAAATCGTACCGACACCTGATGTTCAAGATAACGAACCTGTAAAAGAAAAAGAAACGGGTGGATACCATAACTTAACAATTAATAATGTTATGGGTGAAACTAAAAAAGTATCCATTGAAGCCTATATATTTGGAATTGATACTCTAGAAAGGGATAATATAAATATCATCACTTTAAAAATTAGTGATAACACTAATAGTATTTTAGCTAAAATATTCAAAAAGAAAAAAGAAGAATACCAAGAAACTAAAGCCTCTTTAAAAGAAGGATCTTGGTATCGCTTTAACGGAAATATCGAATACGATAATTTTAGTAAAGATCTAGTTTTAATAATTCGTAATTTTGAAAGCATTGATTCTAAAACCGAAGAAGTAATAGATGATGCTGAAGAAAAACGAATTGAATTTCACATGCATACAATGATGAGCGCTATGGATGGAGTTGTAAAACCAGAAGAAGTAGTTAAATATGTATCCAAAATGGGTCAAAAGGCGGTAGCAATAACCGATCATAACTGCGTTCAATCATTTCCTAATATTTATCATGCCGTTGAAGCTTATAATAAAGGCAAAGAAGAAGCTGATCAATTTAAAGTTTTATATGGCGCTGAAATGAACATCGTCAATAATGACGTTGATTTAATCTTCCATAATCAAACTTATAATTTATTAGAAAACACTTTCGTCGTATTCGATACAGAAACTACCGGGTTTTATGCCGGAAATGACCAAATGATTGAAATTGGAGCTGTAAAAATTAAAAATGGTAAAATAATTGATCGTTTTGATGAATTAATTGATCCTAAAAGACCAATTCCGAAAAAGATTACTGAACTAACTTTCATAACTGATGAAATGTTACAAGGGAAAGATACTGAAGATAATGTTACCAAAAGATTCTTAGATTGGGCTGAAGGACTACCGATGGTTGCTCATAATGCTAAGTTCGATATATCATTTATGAAAGCTGCATGTAATAAATATGGCTTTGGAGAATTTGATGCAACTGTTATAGATACCATGAGTATGGCCAGAATGTTATATCCACAATGGCCTAATCATAAACTTCAAACTTTAACTAAAAACTTAGAAATACCTTGGGATGAAGACAAACACCATAGAGCTGACTACGATGCTGAAGGAACATCTCTTGCTTTTTATAAAATGTGTAAAGCTTTATATGATCAAAATATTAGTACAACTGATGAACTTTTAGCTAACGTTGATAAAGAATCACTAGTGCGTTTTTCATATCCGTTTCATGCCACTTTAATTGCCAAAGATAGAGTTGGACTTAAAAATTTATTTAAAATCATTTCGATTGCTAATACTAAATATCTATATAAGAATGAACAACCAAAAATTCCTCGTGATGAAGTAATTGCTCTTCGTGAAGGCTTAATGATTGGCTCTGGGTGTATTAATGGAGAAATCTTTGATAAGGCTGGTAGCAAAGAAGATGAAGAATTAGTTAACATGATGAGCTTTTATGACTATATAGAAGTTCAACCAATTTCTGTATTTTCTCATTTAATTGGACCAGAATGTAAATTCCCAAGTGAACAAGCTGCACAAGAATATCTAAAAAGAATTATTGATGTTGCAAAACAAGCTGGTAAACCAGTAATTGCAACTGGAGATGTTCATAATTTGCGTAAAGAAGACAAAATATATCGTGAAATAATTGTTAATCAAAGATTCAATGGTAAGCTACACCCTTTAAATAGAAGAGGATTACATGTTCCTAATATGTATTTAAAAACAACGAAAGAAATGTTAGAAGAATTCGCCTTTCTAGGTGAAGATATTGCTTATGAAATAGTTGTTAAAAATCCGAATGAATTAGCAAAATTAGTTGAGCAAATAGAAGTAATTATTGCTACGCCAAAACCATTTGCACCTAAAATTCCTAATTCGATTGAAACGATGACCGAACTTGTATATAACAAAGCTTTAGATTGGTACGGAGATCCGCTTCCTCATCACATCGAAGAACGTCTGGCGAAAGAATTATACGGAGATGCTTTAAAAGATGCTATAACTAAAAATGTTAAAAAAGAAAATCTATCCGAAGAAGATGAAGTAGCTAAAATTCATCAAATATTACACGAAACCATAAAATCAGGTTATGATCCGGTAAAGAATTATATAAAAGCAGTTTTAAAAGAAGAAAATGAAACTGCAGAAGAGAAAAAAACAGATGAAGAACTAGATAAAGAAGCAGTTAAAAAGCTTGGGGGAATTATCGGAGCCGGATTCGACGTTATTTACTTAATTGCTCAAAAACTTGTAAAACATTCAAACGATCAAGGTTACCTTGTTGGTTCTCGTGGATCAGTCGGATCGTCATTTGTTGCTTGTATGATGGGAATTACCGAAGTAAACTCGCTATCAGCTCACTATCGTTGTCCAAGTTGTAAGCATAGTGTGTTTGAAGGTGATGATGGTGAATCATTAGGTTCAAAATATTCTTGTGGATTTGACTTACCAGATAAAAATTGTCCAAAATGTAATACGGCTATGATCAAAGATGGACACGATATCCCGTTTGCAACATTCCTAGGATTTAACGCCGACAAAGTTCCCGATATCGATTTAAATTTCTCCGAATTAAACCAAGGTAATACCCATGACTATACCAAAGTATTGTTCGGTGTAGATAACGTTTATCGTGCTGGAACTATCGGAACAGTAGCAGAAAAAACTGCTTATGGTTATGTTAAAGGATATTGTGAAGAAAAACATATTATGATGCGTAATATTGAAGTTGAAAGACTGGCCCAAGGATGCACAGGATGTAAAAGAACAACTGGCCAACATCCAGGCGGAATCGTTGTTATACCAGATTATATGGAAGTATTTGATTTTACACCATTCCAATATCCAGCCGAAGATCCATCAAGCCCATGGCGAACTACGCACTTTGATTACCATGCTATTGATGCGGACGTCTTAAAATTGGATATTTTAGGGCATACTGACCCAACTCAACTACGGATGATTCAAGACTTAACTGGGGATGATGTTACAAAAGTCCCTTTAGATGACAAAGATACGATGTCAATTTTTACAAGCACCAAAGCCTTAGGAGTAACTTCTGAACAAATAATGTGTGATGTAGGAACATTAGGAGTTCCTGAATTTGGAACCGGATTTACAATCCAATTAGTTAAAGACACTAAACCAACAACCTTTGCCGAATTAGTAAAAATATCTGGACTTGCGCACGGAACTGACGTTTGGTTAGGAAATGCCCAAGAATTAATCCAAAAAAACGTTGTACCATTTAGTAAAGTTATTGGGTGTCGTGACGACATCATGGTCGATTTAATGTATCGTGGCGTTCCCCCATTTAAAGCATTCAAAATAATGGAATTCGTTCGTAAGGGAAGAGCAAGCAAACCAAAAGATAAAGCTGAATGGGAAGAGTATGCTAAACTAATGCAAGAATACAACGTTGATGAATGGTTCATCGATTCTTGCGCCAAAATTAAATACATGTTCCCTAAAGCCCATGCTGCAGCTTATGTAACTAGTGCCTTTAGAATTGCGTGGTATAAAGTCCATAAGCCATTAGTTTATTACGCTTCTTATTTTTCAACTCGTTTCCAAGATTTTGATATCGAAGCGATGACTGAAGGATATGACGCAATCAAACAAAAAATGCAAGAAATCCAAGCCAAAGGATATGATGCTACAAATAAAGAAACATCAGTATTAGAAACCTTAAAGCTTGCTTTAGAAGCAACAGCAAGAGGAGTTAAATTTAAAATGATTGATGTCACAAAATCTGAAGCCAAAAGTTTTGTTATGGTAGAAGACGAAAATGCTCTTATCTTACCATTTATGTCTTTAGATGGATTAGGTGAAGCTGTTGCCAATAAAATAGTTGAAGAAAGAAACGAAAAGCCCTATTACAGTATTGAAGACTTTCAATTACGCGGTAAAGTAAACGCTTCAACAGTTGATCGGTTAAGATCATTAAATATCTTTGAAGGAATGCCTGAATCAAGTCAATTAAGTTTATTTTAATTGACTTTTCTTATGCCAAAATCTATAATAATTTACAACTAAAATTGGCGGGGAGTATGCAATATGGAAATGCAAAACATCAATGGCAATGAGATAAGAAAACTTATTGAAAATCGCAATCTTAATAGCAAAAATGAATATGTTATTATTGAAAATAAAATTGTATCAGATTTTCATAGTATAGAATGTGAAAATATAATTTTTAAAAACTGCTATTTTGAAGAGAGTTGTGGTAATATATTTAGTAATAGCTTTTTACAAAATATCATATTAGAAAATTGTTGTTGGTATGACTCCACTGTTAAAAATACTTATTTTAAAAACCTAACTATGGTGCAATCAATAATACATAATAATGTAGAAATAAGTAATTGTACTTTTGATAATTTAATTTTTCAAAATTCAATTATGCGCTTTCAAGGCTTTGAAAATTGTGAGATAAAAAACACTGATTTTAGAGGTCAAGAATATTTTTTCTTGCAAACTATAAACTTAGATTTTGCATATGAACTATACCTTACAGAGCAATTACAAAATTTAACAGATGTTATAATTAAAAATCCCGAACAATTCGTTATTCCGTGGTATAGCTTAAAATACACTAATTGTTTAATAGATTTTGAAAGTATAAAAAAACTATCTAGTTACTCTAATAAAATAGATTCTAATTACTCAACACTAGCTCCAACTCCATATCTAACTGGCTTTATCAATTTAGATGGAGCAGAACAAGTTACAAAGTATTTTTTAATAGCGGGAACATTTCTATATGATGCAAAACAATCATATTTTTACGATGGCGACTGCCTAAATAAAGAATATAGAAAGGAGTTTGAGCCTCCGATGTTTTTAATCTTTAAAGACTACCATATCGATATATCAAAGTATAAAAAAACTGTAACAACAACAAAAAAGAGTGAACCAATGACAATAATAGATGATAATAGAAGCGTTATAGATTTTAATCAAATTCCTCCACTTGGGCAAATAACATTTATATCAAAGTTTCTAAATGATAATTTTCTTGAATCAAATTTTGATGCATCTACCCTCAATAAAAGAACTGATGTTAGTAAATTAATTAGAAGTATATGGTGATTCAAATTCAAAGAATACAGTTCTATGACTATTGTAGATGAAAATGGAATTGAGATAGATCCTACATTATTAATGCAAATTAAAATAATAAAATTTATTTCAACTCTTTCGCCTAATCATCAAGCAGAAGTTGAATCGAATTTTGATATTAAACAATTAAATTTTAATAGTAAACTATGCAGAAGTCTATGGAATAAAATAAATTCTTGAGAAATAAAATAATGTATTGTATAATATGTGATGTTGAAAGGAATTAAATTATGAAAAAAAACGTACATGAAATAACTATAAAAATTGAAGGCCAAGATTGGACTAATGCTATCGACAAAGCTTTTAAAAAGAAAAATAAAGAAGTAAGAATTGATGGTTTTAGAAAAGGAACTGCTCCAAAAGATGTTTATATCAAAAAATTTGGAATTGAATCATTATATATGGATGCAGTTGATTCTGCTGTAAGCATTGCTTATGACAAAATTATTAATGAACAAAAATTAGTTCCAGTTATTGAACCTAAATTAGATGTAAAAAATATTAGTGAAGAAGCAGTTGAATTTGCTTTTACAATTATCACTAAACCAGAAGTAAAATTAGGTGATTATACTAAATTAGGAGTAAAAAAAGAAACTGCTAAAATAACTAAAAAAGAAATTTCTGAAGAAATTGAACATTTAAGACAACAACTTGCTGAAATCGTTGTTAAAGAAGACGGAAAAGTTGAAAATGGTGATACTGCTGTAATCGATTTTAAAGGAACAGTTGATGGAAAAGCTTTAGAAGGCGGAAATGGTGAAAACTATCCATTAGAAATTGGTTCTAAAACATTCATTCCTGGATTTGAAGAAGGTTTAATTGGTCTTGCTGTAGGTGAAACTAAAACTTTAAACTTAACTTTCCCAGAAGATTATGTTGCTGACCTAAAAGGAAAAGATGTAGTATTTGAAGTAACAGTAAGAGAAATCAAAACTAGAAAATTACCAGAAATTAATGAAGATTTCTTTAAAGATCTAGGTTATGATGAGATGAAAACGGTTGAAGAATTAGAAGCTGAAGTAGAAAAAACATTAAAAGATAAAAAACAAGCTACAATCGATGATGAATATGCTGAAAAATGTTTAGAAAAAGCTGCTTCAAACATGAAAATTGATTTAAATGAAGAAATTATTGATGACGAAATTCATCATATGATTCATCAATTTGAACAAAAATTAAGCCAACAAGGTTTAACAATTGAACAATATTATCAATTTACTGGTCAAACTCATGAAAAAATGCATGAACAAATGGAAGAAGAAGCTAAAAAACGTGTTACATATCGTTACTTATTAGAAGCTGTTGTAGATGCTGAAAAAATTGAATTCTCAGAAAAAGAAGTTAAAGCAAAAGCTAAAGAAATGGCTGATAACTACGGAATAAGTGTTGACGAATTATTAAAAGCTTACGGAAACATAGATATCATTAAATATGATATGACAATGCATAAAGCAATCGAAATTATTAAAGAAAGCTAATTTGAAAGCTTTCTTTTTTTTATAAGTTATTGTATAATACTTTTAGAATAGAAAAGGTGATAAGATGAAAGTATTATGTATTGGTCATTGTGCTTATGATATTATTTGTCCAGTAGAAGCATTTCCAATCGAAAATAATAAATATCGTTTAACAGAAAGAATTGACTCTGGTGGAGGTTCTGCTAGTAATGCCGCATATTTATTAGGTAAATGGGGTATCGAAACTCATATGGCTGGAGTAGTAGGATCAGATGATTTTGGCACAAAAATAAAAAAAGAATTAGAAAGTGTTCAAGTTAAAACTGATCATATCGAAACTACTTATGAAAAACCAACTAGCGTTAACTTTGTTATAGTTAATAAATCAAATGGTTCAAGAACTGTTTTAAGCCCAGTAGATAAATCATATGGGCAAGCCAGAAAATATGAATATGCTATGAATCCCGACGTTATATTAATAGACGGTCATGAATTCACTGCTTCAAGAGAAGCACTAAATAGATATCCAAATGCTATTTCTATAATTGATGCAGATCAAAGCACTCCAGAAATATTAGAATTATGTAAATTTGTTAAATATATTGTATGTTCTAAAAACTTCGCTGAAACTATGGCCAAAACTAAAGTTGATTATAATGGCCCAAAAACATTAGCAATATTATTTCAAAACTTAAAGAATCGTTTTCCTAATAACGAAATCGTAGTAACTTTAGAAGAAAAAGGAGCTTTATATAGCATAAATGACGAAATAAAAATAATGCCTGGTTTAAATAAACAAGTCAAAGATACTACTGGAGCGGGAGATATTTTCCATGGAGCATTTGCTTATGGATTATTAAATAGATTCCCAATGGAAAAATGTATTTCTTATGCGAATATTGCGGCAGGTTTATCCGTAGATAAAATTGGAACAAGAATGTCAATGCCTTCATTAAGTGAAGTAATTAGTATTTATAACGAAAAAAATCCAAATGTTACAGCTTCAAGTTCCCAAGCGCCAATTCAAAGTCAACCACAACAACCGTTAACGCCCCAAGTTACTCAGACACAAAGCGTACCTCAAACAACAATGCCACAAGCACCAGTTGCTGGACAAGTTACACCACAAAATGCTAATTCCACTATAAATACTACGCCACAACAACCTGTCCAACAGCCAATTCAAAATAACAGTGCAACAATGGCAATTCCTGATGAATTACCAGATATTCCTAAAAACTAATGGCTAATAATATATATACAAGTAAAGTTCCTCATTTAGATTTACATGGAGAAACAACCGCTTTTGTAGAATATCTAATTAATACTTTCATAAAAGATAATATTAAACAGAACAATAAATTTATTGTAATTATACATGGATGGAATAGTCGTATTTTAATGAAAGAAACACACAGGGTTTTGAAACAAGATCAAAGGGTAATTAAATTTTATTTAGACGCTTTTAATATAGGTCAAACTATCGTAGAGTTAGACATATAATTGATAATGGCGATTTAAATAAAATGTCCAATTATCCTTTTAATTTGACAAAAATGTTACTTGGTGCTATAATTCATTTGTCAATAGAAAAGTACAAAAATATACACAATTTGACAAAATATCTAATTTGTGTTATAATTAAAGTACGAAATGTAATATTGGGGGTTTTGTAAATGAAAAGTTATGTATTGGATTATGTTAATGAAAATGAGTTTAAAAAGTTAGAAAGAGCATTAAAAAAATATAATATGCTTGCTTTCAAAAAATTAAACTTTGAATACTATCCTGAATTTAGAAATGGTAAGTTCTTAGGAGAAAAAGTATCAGTTAATAAAAAACAAGGTACCGAAACATATGAACTAAAATTACCAAGTGACAAGATGTTTGCTCAAGTTCATGGAGAAGTAAAATTAAAATATATAGTTTACAAAAAAGAAGAAATAGTCGTTTTAGATGAATTATATCCTAAAGATATTTTATTAGAAGGTCATAGATCAGAATTAACTACATATAAAGGTATTATGATATCTAAAGCTAATGCTTCAAAAGATAAATTTAAAATTGATTTATTAAATATGTTACAAGGTAAGTAAAAAGCTTATCTTTTTTTGTAAAAAGTTATTGAAATCGGATGCTCTTTATGTTATTATTAAATGGTCGATGGACCTCTAGCTCAGTTGGTTAGAGCATCCGGCTCATAACCGGGCGGTCGTAGGTTCGAGTCCTACGAGGTCCACCATACGCGGGTATGGCGGAATTGGTAGACGCACTAGACTTAGGATCTAGCGGAGAAATCCATGGGGGTTCAAGTCCCTTTACCCGCACCAATGGCGAATCTGTTCGAACTATTCGAACTTTGATATATAGAATCAATCAGAAATGATTGATTTTTTCGTTTTGTAAGAAAAAATCATAGAAAGGTGGAATCTATGATTAAGTTTATTAAAAAAGAATTAGAGATTGAAGAATCTTTAAAGCAACGAATAATGATTATATGTGATTTTTGTAATACTACACCAATTATTATAAATGGAAGTATTAGAAAGATAGATAAAACTAATCTTACCTATATTGAACCACATAGAATTATTATTAAAGATAATTTATATCTTGCTTTTAATTATTCTAATGAAATCTATATTCAAAATTTAGGTAAGAAGATTAAGTTATCAGAACTTGAAAACTACATTAAAAGTCAAAATTAAGGGCATTTAGTCCTTAAATACTAGACAAATCAAATAAAATGATATTATATTCGCAAATATTTGACAAGCAGTATCGTCTTTATTTAGGGGAAAGAGAGGTACTTCTATGATTAAACAATTTATATACGAATTATCAAATGAATTAAATGTCTTATTTGAGGAGTCAAAATATTAGTTTTGGTGCTAG
>JAFSEY010000004.1 GCA_017435485.1 Bacilli bacterium | reverse complement strand
TAAATTAAAATCTTTTAAAATTTCTTTGTTTTCTGCTGTAACATTTAAACTTTTAATTTCTAACATAGAAAATCACCAGTGTTATTGTATCATAGATAGTAGCTTTTTAAAATCTTTAATTAAATGAAAAAAGAGATATTTCTCTTTTAAATATTATTTTTTTAATCTAGAAATTCCTGGAATATTTAGATTGTTTTTATTAGCAACTATATTTTCCAAATATTCTTTTTTCACTTCAATAAGCCCTTCTGGAATATTTAATAATCTATAAATAAAATCATCCTCATTTTTTACAACAATTAAAATAGTTGATTGATATTGATTGTTATTTACTACATTGACCACTATAGCTTGCATTAAAGATACTTCTTCTTTACTAAAAATTTTATTTACTCTAGAACATAATTGATTTAAATAAACAACCGCTTCAGTTTGTGGTAAACAATAAATTATAGTATTTAAATAATCTATTTTTGATAAAATCATATCTACAAAATTATTACCAGTTGTAACAAACTTAGATATTGGCCAGTCTTGTAAATAATCAAGATATTGTTCATATATTGATTTTTTGTTCTTGTCATTACCTTTTATAGGAGCAAAATAACCACAAGCCGGTGTATTAAGTTTAATTCTTGTTAAATCATTTATATAAATATTATCTTTATCTAAAAAACTATTTGTTGCATCAGCTTTATACTCCACATCATTAATATCAACTAAAACATAATAATGTTTTCCTTCTTTCACTGTTCTAGCTTTAATATTGATTTTCTTTAAAAATGCGACATAAATTTCTGCCCAACTTTTACAAGTAACTATTCTATTATCTAGCGTAATACTACTTGTTTTAGCATAATGTATTTGTTCAATAATTTCATTATTTATATTTTGATTATAAGCAATCATTCTTGGATCATAATTTAATTCTTTAGCTAACCTTTCATAAATTTTGTAAGCTATTTGTTCTATATCGCCAGATATACCATCCATTATTAATCTATAAAAATCTTGATCTAATCCATCTTGAGCATTTCTAAAATAAGGAATATCCATCCAATATTTATCATTATAATACCTTGCTCTTTCAATAAATAAATCTGATATTTTATCGTTACTATTAACAACACTCCTAATATAATCTTTTAAATGTTTAATTAATATCTTGTGAGAAAATCCATAAACATCCTTTTCTTTAGAATTAGCAAATTCAAAAAAATATTGATCATCATAAATCAACTTTTTTAATAAATCTAATGAAGGAATTTCTTGTGTAACTCCAGACATTTTTATCTATCCTTTTAAATTTGTCATCACTTTAGGTAGTTTTGCTTCAAAAATTAATTTTTTCTTAGTTAACGGATGAATAATTTCTAACTTATTAGCATGAAGCCCTAATCTATTTAAAATATTAGTTTTAGCATTATACTTTTTATCACCTACAATTGGATGACCTAAATCACTTAAATGCACTCTTATTTGATTTTTTCTACCTGTTTCAATATTAATCTTCACAAGAGAATAATTTTTATTACTTTGAATGCTTTCATAATTAGTAATAGCTAACTTTCCCAATTTACTATCATTAGTACTATAAACTTGTAAAGTTTTAGATTCTTTTAAATATGACTTAACAGTTCCTTTGCCTATTAACTTACCTTCTACTAATGCAATGTATTCTCGATCATACTTTTGCCAGTTTTTTTGCAGCAAATATTTTAGCTTTTCATTTTTCGCAAATAAAACTATTCCTGAAGTTTGCTCATCTAATCGATGAACAATAAATATTTTATTTTTAGGATTTTGCTTTTTGACATATTCTCTTGCTTCATGATACAAAGTATTATACTTATTTTTTTCTGTAGCAATAGTTAACTTCTTTGTTGGCTTATTAACAACTAATAATTCTTTATCTTCATAAATAATATCTAACTTTTTCATAATTAACTCACTGCATGCATAGCTTTATACTCTTTTAAAGCTATTAACATTTCTTCTGTTACATATTTATTAATAGGATTTTTATCTATATTTTCTAACAATAGTGATTCTACATTATCTAACTTTACTATTTGCAACGTAAAATTATGTTTTAATTCTAATTCATCATAATGCGTCTTTTGTAAATCATAATTCAAATCACTCTTTATTAAATAATAATATAAATCATTTCTTCTATTTTCATTTTGATGATTATAATTCTTGTGAAAATGAGATATTTTTAAAAAAGGAGATAAATTATCAATATTAATCTCCAACCCAGTTTCTTCACGAATTTCTCTTTTTAGACATTCTTCTAAAGTTTCTCCAATTTCTAAATGTCCCCCTGGAAATTGATAAGTATTATCACTAAATCCTAATAATATTTCGTTTTGATCATTTACCAATAAAGCTTTTGTTCTAACCACAACTTTATCTATCTTATTTTCGTTAATATTATCATCATTAAACTTAACTATTTTCATTGTATCCCTACTTTAAGTATTTTTTTATTAATTCATCTATTTCTTTTAATTTAACGGGTTTTAATAAGACATCCTTAAAACCTAACTGTAATAATTTACTAACTTCCTTTTCGTCATTTACTTCCCCAACATAAATTACAGGAATTTTAAAGTCTTCAATTATTTTTAATTTTGTAAATGTTGTAATAGTGTCTAATTTTTCTAAGGTATCATCAATAAATATTAATGAAACATCTTCTTTACTACGGATTAATTCCAATCCTTCTTGACCACCACTTGCCACAACAATATCATAATTATATTTATCAATATTTTTTTCTAGTTCTTTAGCACTATTTTTATCATCATCGATAATTAATATTTTGGGATTAGTCTTAACCATTTTTTCATATTCGTTTATAAATTCTAATTCTTTTTCATCTTCAATAAAAGTTTTCTTTTGTTCTAGAGTAATAATAATTTCAGTTTTATTCTCATCTTCATTTTTTACTTCTAAATAGCCACCCAATAAATTAACCATTTTTTTAAGATGAGCTAGATTAGCACGATCTAAATCAATGTTATCAAAATCATCTATATCAACACTTTTATTTAAATCATCTAAAGATATATTTATTTTAGCCATGGCATATTTAAATATTATATTACAAGTTTCTTCTTTATCTTTAGTACTAATGTTTAGACTTAAATGTTTTTCTTCCAATTTACTAAATAAATTACTTGTAAACGCAATCATAACTTGTTTGATTTTTAAAGAATCCCCAACTAACATTTTAGGTTTATTATCCATATAAAAATTAAATGTTACATTTTTATCTTTGGCTTTATTTTTAGAAAATAACGTTATTTCTTTTAAAAGATTATCTAATTTATATTGTTTTTCCACGATTTTAAACTTACTATTAGATGTCGAAATATTTAAAGAGTCATTAACTAAATAAGTCACTTTTTGAGTTGATAACTTAATACTTTCTAAACCAGCTTTTATCTTATCAATATTATCTTCATTAATTATTTTATCACAAACATATTCAATATTATTAACTGGTTCTTTTATTTTTTGAGACATATTAAATGTAAATATTTCTTTATCATTAGCATACTTTTCAGCTTTTTTCTTAGCTTCGCTTAAAAGGGCAATAATTTTAATATCTGGATTTTCTATTGTTAAAAGTAAAATTAAGTTTATATAACAAATAACTGCTGGAATAATTATTAATCCTGGATTTATTCCCCTAATTACTAAAGTAAGTATCATTAAAACAATTAATACATATACTGGCATATATTTTTTCGTAAATAAATTCTTATGTCCATAAACTAAACAAGTTGCAATAACCAATATGCTTATAAAACATACTAAATATAAAACGTTAACTGCAGCACCATAAGCATACATTACTACGCCATCATTAAATAATTCAACGGGTAATAAAAACATAAAAATAAAGAAAACAACATCAGCATATTTAACAGTTTTAGCTATTTTAGCAAAATTCATTTTCGGATGGTTTTTAAATGTAATATAAAATATGTAATATGCAAAAGATGATACCCAGGTAATTAACATTAAATAATCAATTCGGTTTAAAAAGATAACCAAATCAGGTATGTTAACATTTGTATAACCAATATACATAATTGATAAAGTTAAAATTATATCCAAAAAACTCGCTACTAACATATAAGAAAAAGTTTTAGTTTCTGTTGTTTCTAAGTTTTCTCTTGAATAAAAAATTAAAAGCATTAGTGCTGAAACAAAAAATGCACAAGCTGGAATATATAAATTAGTCATTACAATCACCTACTATAATAAGTATATCATTTTAATAAGAAAAAAAATAGAAAAATTATTTTCTATTTCTTAATCTTGACAATCTCATTTGTTTTTTTCTTCTTAACGCTTCTTGTCTTAACTCCTCTAAATGAGCATATTCCTCTTGTCTTTGATAATAATCACCATATTTATCACGATTACGTACTACTTTAGCTTCCTCTTTATAGCTTAAACTCGGATAAGCCATCATACATTTAATAATTGTTTCTTCAAAATCTTCTTGTGTATAAGTTCCCCAAATTCTTCTTGAATACTGTTCTTGAATTAAATATCTTCCATTAGCTATAGAACTTCGAACATCTTCGTTAGCTTCTATCTTATTTGATAATTCATTAAAATATAACGGTTCTTGAATACTTATAATCACCTTATTTTTTTCATATAAGTATTCAACAGCAATTGGCACAATTGGAACTTTTCCAGCAATAGCAATATCAATATTGCCAAATTTAGTTGGTAATACTAATTCATTAGGACTCATACACCAAGTACCTTCAAAAAACATCATACAGTTTTTACCATTTAATAAGGTATTAATCATCCTTAATTTAGCAGTTTCTGGAGATATTTTGGGATCAACTTTCACTTCAATACCTTGCTCTATTAATTTCATCTCTTCATCAGTATAATATCTTTTAACATAAATAACCCCAATTAAGTTATTAAATAAGTTAGTTGCAAATTCCTTTCTTTGATCAGCATCAGCCATAATATAAAATGGTCTTTGGATGGCGTCATAAACACAAGATACATCACTCATATTAGAATGATTTGCAATATATAAAGCTGGTCCATCAGGAAGGTTTTCTAAGCCAATTATCTCCCTTTCAAATACTCCATCTAAGTATTTCTTTTCTGCCCCTTGCGCTACCCCTTTATTTAACTTTACCGCGAAAGGAGTCATCTTTTGATGAAATGCATCCATTTTTTCACTAAATTCTATTTTTTCGGCTTTATTTCTTAAGTTATTATAATATTCAATTTTTTCTTCATTTGTCATTTTTCTTTCCCCCAAATCTACATTAACCTAATATTAAAAAATATAATAATACAACAATTCCTAATATAATTCGATACCACCCAAACGATTTAAAATCATTCTTCTTAATATAACGCATTAAAAATTTTATCGCAATTATTGAAACTGTAAATGCTACTAACATCCCAATTAATAATATTATAATTTCTCCGTGCGTAAAAGCTAGTCCAAATTTAACTAACTTTAACAGGCTTGCTCCAAGCATTACTGGTATTGCTAAAAAGAAAGTAAATTCAGCTGACACTTCTCTTGAAGCTCCAACCAATAATCCCGCTAATATTGTTGCACCTGAACGACTAGTTCCTGGAATTAAAGCAAGAATTTGAGCGACACCAATAATTAACGCTATTTTATAAGTTAATTTTTTAGTTGTATCAAATTTAACTTTCTTATTTTTATTTCTATTTTCAAATATGATAAATAATATTCCATATAAAATCAAAGTAATTGCAACTGTTTGGTAATTATAAAATAAAGCATCTATTTTATCATCAAATAAAATTCCAATTATTCCAGCAGGAACACATGCTACTAATATTTTAAATAGTAAATCCCAAGTATTCTTCTTTTCTTCTTTTGATTTTTTTAAACTAAATGGATTTAACTTATTAAAGTATAAAACTATTACAGCTAAGATTGCTCCAAGTTGAATAACCACCAAAAACATTTCCATAAATGCTTCACTAACATTTAATTTAATAAACTCATTTATTAAAATCATATGTCCTGTACTACTTATTGGTAACCATTCTGTTATTCCTTCAACAATTCCTAATAAGATTACTTTTAATAATTCAATTATATGCATTTATCTCACCTCTTTAATTATAACACTTAAAATAATCATAAATCTATAAAATTACATTATTTGACAAAAAAATCTACCGAAGTAGATTATTTTATATTTGTATCATATTCAACATCAGTTACATCATATTTTCTTCTTGCTGAAATAGCCCCTAGTACTTTAGTAGATCCCCATCCTATTAAAGCCAAAATAAAGAAATAAACAATTCCAAACACACTAAACGTTGGAGCAGATCCCGTAAATAAATCTAATATTGCTGCACCTGCACTCATCGATGTAACAATTGTTAAGCTATCAACAGATTTACTTGTAATATCACCTTTTATTCCATCAAATAAGCTTTGAGCTGATTTAACATAATTTTTAGTCATATCCCATAAGTATTTAATATATGTTAAAGTATCTCGTAAAGTCTCATAACGATATCCTGAAATAGCTAAGAACTCTGCTAAATCTTTATCATCTTTAGCAATTTTTTCTCTTGTTGAAATATAGCTACCCATTTGATTAATACGCCCTTCGATTAAGTTAATTGTTTTAGCATATCCTTCTAGTTTAGTTGTAAACTTAATTATTTCTGAACCTTTAACATTAACTTGTTCTTTAACTCGATCAATCTTTTCCCAAATAATTCTATGTAAATTTAAATAACGATGTAATTGGCCTTTAAATTCTCGAATAAATACTTGTTCTTCAATATATCTTTCAATATTATCTAAAGATTGTTTCTTATTATTAATAAAGTAATATTTATCCCCTCTAATTACATCGTAATTAGTATTTTTAAATTCAAAATATTTTTGTCTTTCTGTTCTTGATAACAAATCATTAATATCATCTTTTGTAGCATTATCGCAAATAATAAAAAATGGATAAATAGTTTCTATTTTAGCTAGTTCTTTTGGAACTGGCGCTCCTAGACTAAATAAATAACTTAATGCTGGAGATAATCTTTTTTCATAGTAATCTTTCGCTTTTTCAATATCTGCAAATAAAGTATCTTCAGATACTTGACTATTATTTAAAATTATTAAACCATCCTCAAATATTTTAATACTAATATTAAGAGGTGTTGTAAATTCTAAATACTCTTGACCTGCAACACCATAATCTAATTTACCAATTTCTAAATTCTTACGGAATTCTGCTAACTTTTGGGGTTTTAAATCTAACCTAGAAGTTCCTTCTCTTAAAAAGTCATAAACTTCTGATAATTGTAACATGGTTCTTTGAAACCAACCACCTATATAAACATTAGTAATTTTCATAATTAATTCTCCTATCTTAAGCTTTTTGAAAAGAATGCGGCATCAACAACCTCAAATCCATATTTTTTATAACATGAATGAGCAGCTTGGCGGAAATTCTTTGACCATAGCTCAACAGCTACACACCCTTTTTCTTTACATATTTTTTCACATTCTATTAACATATCGGTTGCAATATTGTGCCTTCTATATTCCGGTTTTACACATACATGATTTAATATTGCATAAGTATTCATATTTTGATAAATTGTTGGAATAATCGTAATTTTTGTATGAGCTACAATTTTTCCATCTACTAATCCTACTAAATATATTTGATTTTTATCAGCTTCTTCTACAAACACTCTCTTGGCAAAAGCTACATCAGTATTCTCTTCAAATACCTCATTACATAAAGTTATAATTTCTTCAATATCTTCGATTGTTGCTAATCTAAATTCAGCTTTCATTTAATATCCTCCTACTATAATTAGTATACAATATCTCACCGCATCAAAGTCAATATTTACACAAATCATTTACATTTTATTGTACACTCAATTTTTTTTGATTATTAAATATTATTTGATATAATAAATTATATAGAAGGAAGATGTTTATGAAAAAAGTTATTATTTTAATTCTGATACTTGCTCTTGGTTTTGGGGGATTTAAAATCTATCAAAAGATTTTAGATAATAAAAATGCTTGGAAAGTAAATATATTAGAAGATTTTATCAATATTCGCGAAGAACACACCGCTTATAGCAATAAATTAGGTGAAGCCAAAAAAGGCGAAAAATACAAAGTAAAAGAAATCTATTTAGAAGATAAAAAATATGTTTGGTATAAAATCGAATTAAAAGATGGAAAAGCTGGATGGATTAGTAGTAGCAGAAAATATCCATATGTAGAAGAAATTAATAATCCGAACAAAGAAACTGATGCAGAATATATTACCGATTACGCTTCTCCAATCATTAAATATTCTGAAGATAAATATTATACAAGAAACATTGATACAATAACTTATGATCATTTAAACATTATAGAAGATTCGGAATATGAAGTAACTAGTAAAATCTATAAAGAAAGTTGCCCTTCTTATCATCAATATTGGATTATATATTCTGTAGTAGATAAATATGATAATAAAGCTAGCAAAACACAAGCTATTGTTTTTGAAGAAGAACCTAGTGATGATAGAGTTTTAAACTTAACTGATATTAGAAGTACAATTTGTGAATCACAACAATAAGGTCTAATGACCTTTTTTTATGATATACTTTAAGCAGGAGGAAATACATGAAAAATATCAAACTAACAATTGTAATTGCATCATTTTTATTATTTTTGCTATTATCATATTTAACATTAACTAATAAACTAATTAATATTGATTTTGCCATAATTGATTTTATAGATAAAATTAGAAATAATAATCTAACATTTATATTAAAAATAATCACTTTTTTAGGAGGAACAATATTTTTAATTTTATTTTCCATTTCTTTATTATTTATATTAAAAAATAATAAAGAAAAAATAAATTTATCTAAAAATTTAATTATTATAACTTTATTAAACATTTTCTTAAAAAATATTATTAAAAGAAATCGCCCTTTGGGTATAGCCCTTATTTTGGAAGATAGCTATAGCTTCCCTTCTGGGCATGCAATGATATCATCTGCTTTTTATCTTCACTTAATAAATATTATAAAAAATAACCTTCCAAATAATCTTTTAAAAACATCATTAATAATCATTACATATATACTTATAATCTCAATATGTTTTAGTCGTATTTATTTAGGAGTGCATTACTTTAGTGATGTTATCTGTGGATTATTATTTGCGATAAGCTATTCTAATTTATTTGATATTATAACAAAAAAGGCAAACTAATTAAGTTTGTCTTCTTTTATAAAATTTCTTCAATAGCAACAATATCATTATTGATTAACTCTATCATTTCACTTCTATTTGGAATATCAAATGCTTTTTTAATATCATCTAAATCCATGTATAAAATACGTAATTCTTGACTTATTAAATCATCTAAATTATTAATGGCAATGCTCTTTAAAAAATTAATAATTTCTGTAATTTTATTTTCATTTACTTTTAAATCATAACAAATAGCTTCATTTAAAGAATCTACTATTTCATGGCTTACTCCCAGATCTACTAAATATTTCATATATTACCTCTTTAACCCTGATAAATTTAATGCTATTATAGCCATCTCTAATTTTTTTATATCATTATCTGTTAAAATACTATCTTTAATTAAGCAATATTTAACGATATCATTTATATCCAAATCTTTTCTAATATTTGCAATAGCCATATAATTACGTAAAAATTTATGCCGAGAAATTAAAATTCCTCCAATGTTATAAGTAAAATCATTAACTTTGTATCCTTCAATAGCTTTAACTGCATCATTTTCAAATATAGTATGGTCAATATTAACCACCTTATAAGAATATGCTTCATCTATAATGTCTTGTAATCTTTGCTCAATAATACTATTAAAAACTTTATATCTACTTACATCTGAATTAGACACAATTCCTTTATATTTATTAACTTCACTTATTCCTAGTTCATTATTAGAAGGATTAGAAATATACCCTTTATACATTAATTTACCTTTTCCATGATATATTTCAATTTGATTATCACTTCTTCTATTATAGTTTTTTATATGAAATAAACGATAGAATACTACTGAATCCGGTTCTAAATTGAATCTAGAAAGATTAGCCATTATATATTCTAGTTCACCTAATTCAATAAATTTATCTAATGTTAACAAAATAGAATTTGATTTTAATGCCGACAATTTAAAGTTTTCTTTCGCATTAGTTCTTAAATCTATTCCAAGTAACCTAAATTGTTCAACATTACGTTTAATTCTTTCGTGAGGAATAGTTAAAATGTCTGCATTTTTTATGATGATTTCTTTTATATCATAACCTAACTCTTTAAATAAAGCTAAATTCATAACAAAGTCTTCATAGCTTCCAGAAGGAGATTTATCATTATGTTCTGATACTTTTGATGTTTTCTTATTATTCTTTGTTTGAGTTGTAATAATACTTCCCTTATTTATAAAAATACTCGGCATACAAGTTAATAATTTTTCTAAACTCATTGCTCCCTTACATAAATCTAAAATTTCATCAAAATTTTCTGGTTTACTTCTAAAAAGCAGATCAACTAATGTATTATTTCTTTCATCAAAATAAACACGATGCGTGCTTAAAATATCTTTAAAATATAAAAACATAGAATTAATACCATCAGCGGTTCCCATAGCAAGCAAATCATCTTGATGTTTTGAGTCTACTAAATTAAAATCATAACCATATTCATTAAATATCTCAATTGCTTCTTCTCTTGTTAAATTAATATCGCTTAAATTTTCCACTATTTCTTCTTTGCTATTTAACTCTAATTTAGAATCTGCATATAAGTTATATTGTAATAACATCATATTTAAAGATAATAATTGTTCTTCAGGCAAGTTAAGCGAATATAAAAAATTATATAATTTATAAAGTTGATTTTCTCCAATAATCTTATTTCCATCTAGTTTTTGTAAAAATTTAATTAGCTTTAAACAAATACGTTTATTTTTCAATCTTATTTCATTTTCTTTTTTTTCTAATAATAACAAGTTGATTTTTCTATTTAATGCTGATTTTATATAATCATATATAGAAGTTTTTCGATATTTACTTAGTTCTTCTCCAGTTAGAACATTGTAAGTTTCATTAAAAACCATAGTAGTTTTAAACTGATTAATTAAACTAAATTTTTCTTCGCTTATTTCCACGCCATTTAAATATCTATCAATATCTTTTATATTATAAATATCGGACTCTATTAATTTAATATATCCTTTTACTTGCTCTACAGTTAATTTATTTTCTTCTATTTCACTAAATTGTTCATTTAATATAGTGTTAAAACTATTAATTAGTTCACTAATTAATTCTGACATCTTATCACCTCCATCATACAGTTAAATTATTTGGTATTTTGTGGCCATTATCTACATATTTTTTTAAATTGTTTATTAAATTATTTTCTTGCATAGTAAGAATTTGCTTAATATCTTCTAATTTTCTTCCATCAAACATTGTATTTAATAAAGTATTTTCAAAACTATCAATTTTATCTTTTATATTTAAATTATCTATATAATCAAAAAAGTTTTTATCATCACCAAGTTTTATTCCAACAGATACTATTAAAATTATTGGAACCATTTTTCCTTCATATTGTTTATTAGTTATTTTAAAGGCTACTCTTATATTTCCAGAAGTATAAATTCTCATTTCGTTATTTTCTAAATTATCACCTTTAGCTTTGGTAGAGTTTTTTCTAATAAAATCTAAAGTATTATCCTTTAAAACCTTTATCATATAAGCAATTCCATTAATGTGACTTGTAGAAATGTTTTTTGCCGAAGCTTTATCATTGTATAAAAAATCTTCTATCAAAGTATTTTTATCGTCCATACAAAAAACAACTAAATTATTATGCTTTTCAATATTTTTTTCATTTATCTTATAATTTTTTTCCTTTTTTAAAAATTGTTCATAATCATCAACTAATGTTTTTAAAGTTGAAATAACCAAAGACAAATTACTACTTTGAGTTATTAATTTTATACTATCTTTTAATTTCAAAATTTGACTAAGTTTATTAAAGCTAAGATAATTAAACACAGTCAAATTATTACTTGCGCTTAATAAAGTTAGGCATTGCTGATAACTTTCATTGTTTTCTGATTCTAGATAAAATGAAGCATTCATCGCATTTAAAGCTTCTATATAATTCCAATCATCTACATCAAATAATTTATTATTTTCAGCAAATGCTTGTTCATATTTAGCTAAAGAATCTAAAAATTCTTTTTCTTCTTCTATCATTTGTTCTATAATTATCTTTTCTTTATTTAACTCTTCGTCTTCTGTTAATTTACGTTTTTTATCTTCTTCTAATTTTAATTTTCTTTCCTCTTCTTCTTTTTTCGCTAATTCTTTTAATTCATTATATGAATTTATAACATCATTAATATTTTGTTCTAAATTATTAGTTAAACCACTTAATAACGCCTCATTAACTAAATAAGTTAAAACTAATATAGCCACTTTTAGATTTGACATACTCGTAATAGCTAAATTAAATATATATTCTTTCGTTTCAATAATTAATTGATAACATTCCTTTTCTTCTTCTGTAATTATTTTAATCATTTCTTGATTGTTAGTAATTATATCTTGAGCATTAAGAACTATTTCACTATTAATTATATTTACTTTATCTTCTTTAACTAAAGGTACAACTACATTTTCTTGTACACTTCTACTAGCTCCAACGATTTTCCCTAAATTTTCTTTTTTACGTTCTTCAATTTCCCTTCTATTTGATTTAGCAATTAATTTAGTATTGTAAATATTTAAAAACTTTAATGTATTGGCTGCTATTTTAGTATCCATTTGGGATATAATATTTTGAATTATCTTAAACGAACTATTATCAAAAGGCTTAACTAAAAAAGCCGTTTCATTAAAACATTCACATAATTTAAAAATATCTTTTAGCATAGAGTTTAAACCTCTTTTTTTACTTTTATATTTTTTTAAAATTGCATTCAATTCAGCATTTAAAGGACGATAAGCAGCTATTTCATAATTAAATCCAGCTATACTTCTAATACTATGTTCAATATAATCCATATCATAATTTTTAATTTCATAATCATAGACTACTGCTCTTTGTTTTCTTATAAATTTATTATGATCTTCCAAACTTTTTTCTAGTTCAGAAATATCTGTATTTAATTTCTTTATTTTATTATCTATATCAATTATTTCTTTTTGAGTATTCTTCTTTAATTCTTCAAGTAATTTGAAAAAATCCTTTAAATTACTCATAATATCACCTAGTTTCCTTTTTTAATAATTTTTTTTCTTCCATTTTTTGATTCAAATCCACTAAGGCTATAAAAAAACCAGGTAAAATACCCAACGTCACTTGTACAAGTGTAATTAATTGCTTAGCTTGACTCAGTTGTTCTTTTTCAACTAATAATTTCACTTCATTTAAGCAAGATTTTACAAATTTTATCAAGCTTAAGTCTAATTCATTATCTTCTAGAAATTTATAAGAATTTTTAATCTCATAATTAACTTTATCTAAATCGCTTAAGATATTAGTTCCCAATGTATAATTTCCTTGTTCTAATAAAGTCAATTCCTCCTTTGAAAACTTTTTGGCGGAATTTGAAATATAATTAATTTTATTTACAATATTACTGATTGAATTACCATTTAAGTTTTCTAACATTAACTTATTTATGTCCACCATTACACTCACCTACTATTTTAATTATATAGTAATTTTTCTTTTTTGTAAATTATGTAAAAATTAATAGCTTATTGAGCAAATAATAGTTATAATAAGTATGGTGATCATAGATGAAAAAAATGAAAAAAAAACCAATCACATTTAGTCATAATATAATAATTGTTATATTAAGTTTGTTTTTACTTAGTTTAGCTATTTATATTGCGTATGATAAATATTTTGGTCCAACATATGATTGGTTTAATTATAAAAAAAATAATCCTCTTAAAATAGATTGTACTAATAAATTATTGGAGGAAAAAAACAATTCCAGTAAAATACAACAAAAAGAATTTGAAAAAGTCAAAAAAACTTTTGAAAAAGCTAAAGACTTAATAAATAGTGAATATTTATTAAGTCCTTATATAGATGTTAATGTAGAAGAATTAAAATTATCTTGTCAAAAAATCCAAAAAGATTTATTAGCAAAATATTTTTCTGATACCATTATTAATAATATTTTAACCAATTATACAATTAACAATGAATTTGTTAATTGTATAATTAAGGAAACACAAGAAAATTACGGACCTCGAAATATTTTTAATAATTCAGTATTTCAATTAGAAAATGATATTACAATTAATTCATTAGCACATGAAAATAATTATTATTTAATTTCTATTAATAATAATTATCTTATATTTGAAAAAACTAATGATGTATGGAAAATTAACCAATACTAAAAAGCTCTTATTATATAAGAGCCTTTTCTTTAATTAATAATAATTGCAATTTTTCTTCTTCTGAAAAAATTTTATTTTCATTTAAAATATTATTTAAAACATTAAAAGAATTTTTTAACGAATTAATTATATCTCCTTTATTAACACCATAATAGATTGTTATATCATTAACTTGTATATTATTGGAAATTAAAAACCATATTTGTACATCTCTAGTTAATAATATATTATTTAACTTTATATATAATTCATGAGATTCAATTTTAGAAAAAACCATTTCAATTTGATTTACTATTTGAACTATCATTTTTAACTTTGGTAATATAGTTCTTATAAAATTATTATATTCTAACTTATTATTGTCCTTAACTATTAATTTATCGCTATAATCATTACCATATAATTTTTTTAACATTTCTTGTTGCCTATCTGATAATTTTTCAATCGCCTTTTTAACAATATTTTGATCTTCTTCAAAAAGTGCAAACAAATCAGCGTATTTACCTCTACTAACAACGCGATCAAAATCAAGTTCTTGACCATCTAATAGCAAACGAATTTTTGGAATAATGACAGAACTAAATATATTAAAATCCGAATGAGAAATAGCTAAATAACCTTGATAATCATCTAAATTTTCACCATATAATTTAATTAATATTTGTTGATATTTTTCCGGTAAAAGATTAACCTTCTCTTTTACTTGTATTACGATTTTTTCATCATCACCAAATAATTTAAAGAGATTATGATATTTAGATTGCTTTTCAAATTGTACATCTTCATTATTTAATAACGCTTTTATCCCCGGAACAATTTTATTAACAAAAATTTTCCATTCCTTAGGTAGAACCTCCTTGGCACCATTATAATTATTTAAAGTATTTCCATATAATTTTTCTAAAATATCTTTATATTCATTTGGGAGCAATTTTACTTTTTCTAATATTAATCCTTTATCTTTAGTAATTTCTTGAAAAAGTGCAAAGAAATTTCGATAAGCAGAGGTTTGTCCAAAACAAACTTCATCCCCAGCAATAATTCCTTTTAATTTCGGATAAATATTCTTGATAAATATTACATATTCATTTTTAGTTACTCCAGATCGACCTTTATAATCATTTAATTCTTTCCCATATAAAGATATTATTATTTCCTGGTATTTTTTAGGAAGTTTATTTATTGCATCTAATAATATTTGTTTATCATCAAAAGTAATATTTAAAACTTTATATAAATCAGAAAATTTTGTTTCTTTTTCATTATTGGTATTATTTTGAGCCATGTATAATAATTCTTTTATTATATTATTAGAAAATCTACTATATTCTTTATTTGAAATGTTTTTTCTGTTCATTTTCTCATCTAAATTTGGACCATACAATTTAAATAAAATATTTTGATATTTTAAAGAAAGATATTTTACTTTTTCTTTTATAACATCTTTTGATATTCCTTCAGATTCAAAGTAATCTAATAAATATTCGTATTTATGATGTAAGCCAAAATTAACATTATCATATTCTATAAACAATTTTATTTTAGGAATTATTTGTTTAACCAAAAAACCATATTCATTAGGCGACATTTCTCTATATTGATTTAGATTTTTTCCATAAATATTATATAAAACTATTTTATATTTTTCTGGTAAAACATCTATTCCTTTTAAAACTTTTTGTTTAATATCTTCATTTTCACCAAAAATAGCAAAAAAATCTTCGTATTTAGAAATAATATCTCTATCTTTTTTCTCAGACAAATTTTCTTTCAAATCAGGAATTAATTTTCCTTTTAATAAGTTAATCTCGTCCATACTTAATGATACTATATTTATGCAATCATAATTAATTCCAAATACCTTTTGTAATAATAATTGATCTTCTTTAGATAAAGTATTTATCAACTCTAATGCTTTATTTTTCATTTGTTCATCTTTATTAAATAATTTTAACATCACTGAATAACTATATTGATTAGCATATTTTATTTTTCTATCATAATATAAATCATCAATTCTAGATAAAATTGTTTTTGTAAAAATATAATATTCAGAATTCTTTACTTTAGATAAATCCATTTTTCCTTTTAAATCTTCACCATATATTTTTCTTAATATATTTTGATGTTTGTTAGGTAGACAAGAAAATGCTTTTAAAATTTTTCTTGTCCCTTCATAAGTATTAGCATATATATTAAAAAAGTATTGATTTTTATGCATATCAAATTGTTCTTCATTATTAAGTTGTTTTTCTAATTTTGGAATAATAACTTGATAAAAATTTTGTCTTTCATTATTACTTAATTTTTCTAAACATTGAGCCCCGCTTAAATCATCGCCATAAATTCTTTTTATAATTATCTGATATTTTGTTTCCAGTAAATTAAATTCTTTTAAAACAGTTTCTTTATCTTTATTAAAGATTTCAAAGAAATAATTATACTTACCCACATTGCCAAAAGAAATTTTACCACTTTTTAAATACGTTCTAATTTTTGGGATTAGAGTACATCTTAAAATAGTATATTCACCATCTAATAAATTTTTAGTATTTAATTTTTCTCTATAATCCACGCCATAAGCTTTTTCTAAAATAATTTTATAATTTGGAGGAAAACCAGTTATTACTTGCATAACTTTTTGATTAATATATTCGTTATTTCCAAAGATTTCAAAGAAATAACGATATTTCATTTTGGGTCCAAATTCCATTTTATTAGTATTTAAAAATTTAATTATTTTAGGTAAAATAATTTCTCGAAAATTATTATAATCTCCGCTGGTTATACCTTTAAAATTTAGTCTTTCTTCTAAATTGTCACCATACATCTTTTTTAATGTCTTTTGATGATTTTTTGGAAGCAGCGAAAATGCTTCTAATACTTTTTCACGAGAATATTCAGAAAAAATTTCAAAGAAATATTTATAACTAGCTTTTACAGTTTTTACTGCAACAAATAGTTTTTTTATTTTATTAATTGTATATTTTCTAAAAACTATATAATCATAATTAGGTATACTAACCTTTAATCTAGCTGTTCTTTTTTTACCATACAATATTTGTATTGTTTGTAACTCTTTCTCATCTAATTTACTTAGAGCTCTTCGGATGATTTTATTTGATTCATTAAACATTTTAGCAAAATGTTGCATATTAATTAATTCTTTTTTAAAATTTTCATCTTCTAATAAATTTTTTAGATGTGGAATAACGATGTTGATAACATCATTAAATTGTTTTTTGCTCCATACTAGTAATGGACGGTTTAGATTTTTACCATATAAAGAAAATAAATATTCAATATAAGTAGTATTCAAAGTAGCTACAGCTGCCAAAACATCTTCTTTCTTATAGTTAATAAATACTTTATCTAAAAAATATTTATAATCATCTTTCTGTTGTTCATTAGTTATATTACTAGAAAAAAGTCTAATATTTTCTTTTAATTTTTTAAAAATATTGTTATTCAAATCCCACATTTGTTCAATTGTTAACGTTTCGAATAAAGGGTTACTTAAATTTTCTAAATCCTCACCAACAATTTTATAAACTATTTTTTTATTGGTTTCATCCAATTTATGAAAAGAAAGTTTTAAAACATTTTTACTTTGATCCTTGACTAAATTTTCCCACGACTTTTGCAAAGTATTGGTATTTTCATCAGAAACATTATTAAGTTGCTTAATTATTTTATTTAATTGATTTAATACTTTTTCATCTAATAAACTAGAAATTGTATTATCTAAATTGTCACCATATAACTCAACTAAAAATTTCAGGTCTTTTGATTTCAACTTTAATAATTTAGGAAGAATTTCTTCCAAATTATTATTTTTAAAGAAATTTAAAAATTTAACATATACTTTATTGGTTAATTCATTATTTATAACATTGTTAATTGAAGGAATAATTATTAAAGTCAAATAATCATAATCTTTTTTACTAAGTTCTAATACATTATCATACGACTGTAAGTCACAATTAAAACTTCGATAAATAAAAAGTTTTTCTTCATCACTTAGTTTATTAATAATTGAATCTATATTATCTATTTTGTTTTCTTCAAATATATTTTTCAAATCAAATTTATATTTAAATGATTGTGCCCTAGTGAGATAGCTGGTTATTTTAGTTAAAATATCTTTGTTTAAAATAGTTCTTTCATCACCAGATAGATTTTTATAATCAATCATTTGATCTAAATTTTTCCCAAATGCTTTATGTAAAATATTTAGCTCTATATTGGTTAAATTACTTAATATAACTTTTATATTGGTAATATTATATCCTTTAAAATATGCTTCAAAATAGGGTTCTGTATGACTTGAATTAACAATTAAATCATAATTAATTTGAGGTATAATTTTATTAAATATAATTTCTAAATTTGTCTCATTAACTGATTTAGAATTAAATAATTCTTTTATTAGATTTGCTTCGTCATCATTTAGTTTTTTTAAAGTATTATCAAAACGAATTTTAAATGGACATAAGTTTTTAAAATAATCATAAATAGTTTTATTGGTATATATAAAATTTCGTAATTCTATAAATTCAATCATTTTATCACAAATAAAATTTAAAGAAGTGGAAATAAATGATTCACAATCTTCTACTTCTAATAATGTAAGTTCATCTAAAGATAAACATCTTTTAGCAAAATTAATATCTTCTATTGTATAACTACTTAATTTTTTCTTTACAAAATTATTCATACTTACTCCCCTATTAAATTTTTTATCTATTATAGAATAAAATATATTTTTTTAAAGAAAAAAGGATTATTATAATATAACAATCCTTAATCTTTTAATCTTATTAATTTAGCTAATTCATCGACATGAAATACTTTACTTACATATTCTAAAGTATTACTAATTAACGTAGCAGATTTTTTTAATGAATTTAAAACATCTTCATTAGTAACATTTAATAAATTAACCAATTCTTCTATTGTATATCTTTTACCATCATTATATCCCCAATAATATACCCAAATTAAACAATCTTTTTCTGGTAACATTTTACTAAGTTGAACAAATAATGGATTATAATAAATATTAAGTAGATTTTGTTTGAATTGATCATCAGTGCCAATCATGGCATTAGAAGATGCACTATTAGTAATAAGCTTTGTTATCTTAGGAATTATAGTATTTTTTAAACAATCATAATCTTTTCGATTATAATTCATTTCTTCATTAAAATCTTTTCCATATAATCTAACTAAAACATCTTGATAAGCTTTGTTTAATTCTAATACACAGCTTTTTATTAACGCTTGATTATTTTCCGCTCCAAAAATACTATAAAAATTGGTATATCTTGAGCGGTTAGTATTTATGACTCCCTCTAATTCATTTTTTATTTTCTTAATTATTGTATGAACAAAGTTTGAATATTCAGTATCAGTGATCTTGTCTCTACAAATAGGTTTATTTAATTCACTGCCATATAATCTATATAATATATCTTGATGTTTTTCTGATAAATTATTAACAATTTCTATTATTCTTTCTTTAGTATTATCTTCTCCAAATATTTCAAGAAAATAAGTATATTTTGTTTCTGTAATAGTAATATTTTTACCTGATAATCCTTCCTTAATTTTTGGAATAATAGTATAAGCTAATGTTGAATAATCTGATTTAGATATATTATTAAAATTAGCTTCCTTATTTAAGTCATCGCCATAAGTATTTTTTAAAATTCGTTGATGGTTTTCATTTAAATTATTTACTAATTCAGCTAATTTAACTACTATATTTTCCTGTTCGCCAAAAATCTTATAAAAATATTTATATTTGCTTACCTTTCCAAAAGTTACTTCCTCACCATTTATTAATGCTTGTAATTTTGGCAAAATAGTCCCTATGAAAGTAACATATTCCTTTTTCAATTCATTATAATTAGACATTTTTTGGTCTAAATTATCACCATATAATTTTTTTAATATTATTAAATACTTTTCTGGTAATTTTAAAACAGCTTCATCTACTATTTCTTTTACCTCTTCTTTTTTACCAAATATTCTATAAAATTCACTATATTTTGTTTCTTTACCATAAGATATTTTTTCTCTATCAATTTCTCCATTAATTAAGCGTTTTAATTTAGGCAATATTGTACGGGTAAAAGATCTATAATCATTTTTTACATCTTTAAATGGCGGTAATTTTTGATCTAAATTTTCACCATATAATCTTTTTAATACTAATTTACATTCTTCTGGTAATAGTTTTACTGCTTCATCTACTATTTCTTTTACCTCTTCTTTTTTACCAAATATTCTATAAAATTCACTATATTTTCCTTCTCTAACATGAGTTAATTCTTCACCATTAATTAACGATTGTAATTTGGGTAATATTGTTTGGTTGAAATTATTATAAGTTTTTCGGTCATAAACCATTTTTTGATCATGATTTTCTCCATACATATTTTTTAATAAATTTTGATGTTTTTCTGGTAATTGTAATATTGCAGTTTTTACCACTTCTTTAGTATCATCATCTTCACCAAATATCTTAAATAAATATGCATATTTAGATTCATTTTTGTAAGATACTTCTTCACCATTAACTAATGTTTTTAATTTTGGCAGAATAGTTTGTCTAAAATTATCATATTCTTTTTTAGAAAATTTTAAATCTTGATCATAATTTTCACCATATAATACCTTTAATTGTATTTGATACTTTTCAGGTAGTTTTAATATTGCAGCTTTAACTTCTTGTTCTTTTTCCTCACCAAATATTTTAAGCAAATATATATTTTTTGAAATTCTTTTAGTTCTAGTATTACCTTTAAGTATTTTTTTTATTTTAGGTATTATTAAATTAATTATATTTTCATAATCTTCTGATTCGCTAGGTTCTAATTTTTCTATATAATCATTACCATAATGTTTTTTTAATGTTAACTTATCTTCTTCAGGTAACTTATTGATAGCTTCGACTAGTTGTTCATTTGTAACACTCATTTTACTAAACGCATCTATTAAATATGGATGTTGCTTAACTGATTTTTTTACTTTACTTTCTCCATATAAAGCCTGTTCAATTTTTGGAACAATATTTTTTACATAAGTTGAATAATTAGATTTTGATATTGTATCAAAATTCATCTTTTTATCTAAATCTTCTCCATACATAGCAGTTATTATGATTTTATATTTATCCGGTAAATTTCTAACAATTTCTTTTACAAGTACTTTTTGTTTATCCTTATCTTCAACGCCTTCATTAAAAATATCAAAGAAATAAGAATAATTACGAGATTTTGTAAAATTAACTTCTTTTCCTTCTAAAATATCTTTTATTTTATTAACAAGTTTTTTCAGCTCTGTATATTCATTGTCAGTAACATTATCATGATTTAAAAGGTGCTCTAAATTTTCTCCATATACTTTTTTTAGTAAACATATTTTTTCTTCTGGAACTTTTTTCAATGCGTCTTGAACTTTTTCCTTTACATCTGGTTCCTCACCAAATATTTTATAGAAATCAGAATAATCAGTTTTCTTTACAAATTTTACGTCTTTACCGTCTAAAATATCTTTTATCTTACTGATTAATCCTCTAAATTCGGTATATTCACTATCAGTAATATTATCTCGGTTCAAAACTTGTTCTAAATCTTCTCCATACATTTTTTTAAGTAAACTTATTTTTTCTTCTGGAACTTTTTTTAATGCGTCTTGAACTTTTTCTGTTACTTCTGGTTCTTCACCAAATAATCTATAAAAATAGGAATACTTCGTAGATTTTTTCCCTTTATTTACAGAATTACTAAAAGTTACTTCTTCGCCATCAACTATTTTTCTTAATTTTGGAATAATAGTTTGTATTAAATTATTATATTCTCTTTTTGAAAAGATTATATCTTGATCATAATTTTCACCATATAATACTTTTAATTGTAACTGATACTTTTCAGGTAATTTAGCGATTGCAGCTTTTACTTCTTGTTCTTTGCCATCACCAAAGACTTTTAATAATTTTCCATAAGATGAAGCACGTTTATTTTTTTTCTTTCTTGTTAATACTAATTTATTTTCTTGTAGTTTTAACTGAATATTAGGAATTATAATATTATAAAATAAATGCAACTCCTCAGAATTAACTCTCATTGTCCCGAAAAACATATCTAAATTTTCTCCATAAATATTAAATATTATGTTTTTGTGTTCTTCTTCTAAATTATTTATTATGTCTAAAAAACTTTCTTTAGATGATTCTTCAATCATAAAATAATTATAAAAATTATTACGTAATTTGTGTATATTAAAACTAACGCTGATTCCGTTAAACATTGCTGTTAATTTTGGTAATATTGAACCATAAAATTTACTATATTCACCCATTGAAACATTTTTTTGGCAAATTGGATTTTGAAGAGTTTCACCATATAATTTTTTTAATAAAATAATATATTCATCAGGAATTTGCGTTAAAAGTTTATTTACTTTTTCTTTTACTTCCTCTTCTTCTCCAAATATTTTGTAAAAATATTGTAATTTAGGTTCAGCTAGCTTATTAGAAACATTTACGCTATTATTTTTTGAATTAGATTTTTGTTGTACTATAGGTTTAAAAGAATCTAATTTTCCAGTTTGAATATAATTATTAATTGCTACTTTTATTTTTTGAATTATTCTAATTCTAAAGCTTAGAAACTCTTGATTAGACATTGTTGCATTATTAAAACTTAATCTTTGCTCTAAATTTTCCCCATAAAGTTTTTTTACAATTAATAGATCTTCTTCTTTTAAATTATTAACTATACTTCTTACTATATTAATATCGCTTGGATAAAGATTAAATAAATACATATCTTTTGCTAATTCTTGTTCAAAATCTTTACTTTCTAATATCATTAATAACTCAGGGAAAATATCATAAATTAAGTCATTAAATTTATTTTTATCTAATGTTAATAATGGACGATTTAAATTTACCCCATACATATCTTTTAAAGTTCCAATATCTTTAGCCGCCAATTTTGCTACAGCTGATAATAGTTTAACAATATCATAATCTTTAAAAACTCCATCAATAAAATATTTATTAGCTTCTTTTAAGTCTTTAATTAATTGTCCACTTCCATATAATTTTATACTTTCTTTAATTTCTGTAAATATAGTATTATTTAATTTCCATAACTCATCAATAGTTAAATTTTCTATTTTAGGTGTTAAAATATTTTCTAAATCTTTCCCAAAAAATTCATCAATTATATTTTTATAAACTCCATTTACTTTACAACAACTCATTTTTAAAATATTAGTAGAATTACCTTTTTTTATTTCATCCCAAATTTTAATAATATCTTTTTGTTCAGGATTGTTTTGTATTTCAGTTTTTATTTTTCCAACAACTTTTTTTAAATAATTCTTTTGTTTATCATCTAAATCATAGTTTAATATCTTTTCTAAATTTTTCCCATATAATTCCACTAAAAATTCATATTCTTTTTTATTAAGCCCAATTAAATATGGTGCTAACTGTTCTAAAGTTCTGCCATTCCAGAAATTTAAAAAACAAGTGTAATCCATTTCAACATTTGTATTATAAGCATAGCTCTTAATTAAAGGGATTATTTTATTAGTTAAATATTCATATTCTTCTTTACTAAACTCTAACACACTTTTGTAAGAATTAAAATCTTTATTAAAATATTTAAAAATAAAATTACGATATTCTTCTGGCAATTGTAACGCAACAGTTTCAATTCCAATAATCTTTAATTCTTTAAAAACATTACTTAAATTGAATTTATATGCTGGTAGTTCTATATTTGTTAAATATTTTGTTATTTTTGGAAATAATTCATTAAATATTATTTTTCTTTCTTCACTATTTACATTTTTAGAACTAATAGCTTGATCCAAATTTTTTCCATAAGCTTTAAATAATAATTCTAATTCTTTATTATTTAAATTACTTAGAGCCACCGGAACATCATCAATTTTATATCCATTAAAATAACTTATGAATAATGGATCAAAGTGACTTGTAAATATAATTAAATCATAATTTATTTTAGGGATTATTTCATTAAATGCTTTTATAATTAATTCATCATTATTAAGATTATTTAATAATTCTAGTTCCTTAGAAGGTAATTTTTTTAAAGTGTTATTAAATCTTATTTGATAAGGACATAATGAAATAAAATAACTATGCAGTGTTTTTTTTGCCAATACATGTTCTCTAAATTTTAAAAACTCTAACATTTTATTAGCAATAAAATTTAACGAATCAGTTATACTATTCTCATAGTTAGGTAATTCTATCAAAGTTAATTCATCTAGATCTAAGCATTTTAAGGCAATATCAATCTCAGTTTGACTATGTCCTTTTAGCTTTTCCACTACTATTTTATTCATATTCATTACCTACCCTAATATTATTATCTTTAATTAATTTCCTTACTAAGTTATTTTGCTGTTTTAAGAAATCTAATCGTTTTAATATTTTTTCTAAAATACATTTTAAATTATTAACTAGTTCTCTTTTATTAATATTATATTTTTTTGAGATATGATCTATAGGCTCAATACCTTGTTCAACACATATAATTACTTTGCCCAAAAGATCTCTTTCTTCATAATCTAACTCATGACATATTATTTCAAAAATAAGATTATTATATAGATAGCGGCATATATTAAAAACTTTACGTAAATTTATGTCATTACTATTCATTATTATTGTTTTTAATTTTACAATTATATTATTTAGACACTTTTGCTCATCATCGCTTAGGGAACTAAATAATATTTCAGTTTCTAAACCATCTTTAAAAACTTCGTATATATTTAATTGTTCATCTGCAGTAAGTTTTCTAATAGCAAAATCTAAGTATTTACATTCTTCAACTGTAAAGAAACTATAAAAATTCACATTTCCTGCTTTTATATTAACTGAGCTATTACTTTGCTGAATACTAGGCAAATCTCGTGTATTTTTATTTAAATTTTTAAATATATTATTTAAATGCGGAGACATTCTTAATTTAAGAATTGCTTTATTGTAAATATCGTTAATCTTTTTTTCACTTTTTTTTAATTTTTTAGCAATATTAGTTTTTTTTAGATATATATTATTATCTAAACCATAAAACAAATTAATAACTTCATACTCCTCATCATTTAAGATTACTTTTAAAATGCATTTTAAACTTTCTTCTAATTTTGAAAACACTCTATAAGCTAAAAAATCAAAATTTTTGTATGATTCATCTTTATATACTTCACCTAACAATATATTAAAATTTTGCGATAAATTATATAAATTATAGTTTTCATTAAATATATTTAGCGAATTTCTTAAATTATTTGATGAAATGTGTCTTTTTAATTTACTTGAAACTTTTATTAAAAGACTAACTTTTTCCTTAGAAACACGATTATCTAAACAGTTAGTTAAGTATGGACCATAACAATCAATCAATATTTTTTGTTCAGATAAAGTTAAACTATAAAACGCCTCTATCATTGATGTTTCATCTTTATCTCTAAATAATTGTTTATAATAATAATAGCCTCGATACTTCAGTAATAAATTTCTTAAATAAGGATATATTTCATTTTTGCATTTTTTTTCTTCTTTTAAAGATAAATGAGTAATAGATTGATATTCCTTGCCAAATTTTCTTAATAAAATACTATAAGTATTATCACCTAATCCATCTTTTAATATTGCCTTTTCATCCTCAGTAATTAACTTTAATAATTCTAATATTTCCTTATCCTCTAGTGTTATTTGTTGTTTTTCTTCTAGCTTTTTAATTGAAGTACTTATCTCAAGGTTATGGTTATTACTATTAAATTCTGTTGATAAATCGCGATCACTAAAAGGTTCACGTAGTTTACGCAAAGCTTTTGCTTCGATTTGGCGAACTCTTTCCCTAGTTATATTAAATATCTTTCCAACTTCTTCTAAAGACATGGGATTGTTATTTTCAAGCCCAAATCGATAATTAATCACTTGATATTCTCTACTATCTAAATACTTTGACATAATATCTTTTAATTGGCTTCTTAAAATGCTTTTAACGCCTTCATCTTCAATTGAAACTTCATCAGGAATAATTAATATTTCCTGCAAAAGAGTATGTTCAGTTCCACTAACAGGAGCATCATATGATATAACTTCAAAATTAACCTCTAATAATTCTTTAACTTTTTTAATTGAAATCCCCATTTCTTTGGCAATTTCTTCAAAATCAAGATATTCACCCGATTTTAATCTCATCCTTTCAACACATCTTCTTAATTTATTGATTTCAGCTTGTTTATTAAGGGGAATTCGGATTTCTTCCTTTGTGTTGTATAAATAACTTAAAATACTTTGTCTTATCCACCATATAGCGTAAGTACTAAACTTACAATGTTTATCAGGATTAAATTTTTTCACTGCTTTTGTTAACCCGAAATTTCCTTCCTGAATTAAATCTAATAAAGGTGTCCTAGGTCCTACATATTTCTTGG
Organism: Bacilli bacterium; assembly: GCA_017435485.1. Classification (GTDB taxonomy): domain Bacteria; phylum Bacillota_I; class Bacilli_A; order RF39; family UBA660; genus RGIG1752. Next base: position 188,967 of record JAFSEY010000004.1, on the reverse strand, counting down.
CAATAGGAATAACTAATTTTAAATTATGTTTTACAAACTTTTCTTCAGCTTGTTTATCCCCGTTTTTTATTTTATAAGCTAAATCAACTTCTTCTTCATAGGTCAATATTTTATTAGGTATTTGTTTACAGTATTGAACAAAAGCATCTTCGTTATAAATATCATTATCATTCTTGGATTTCTTCCTTCTACTTTCTTCTTTTACTAACGATTCTATATTAAAATAATCTTGATTAGTCAAATCTATATTGTTCTTATTACAATAAGCTTCTATTAAAGTAATTAAGATATCATTTCTAGATATAATTTCAATACCTTGCTGTATAATTATTTCTTTATTTTTTTCATAAATTTCTCTTACATAATTTTCATTTTCTTCATTATTTAAGACATATAATGCCATATCTATATCAAAAATACCAAATATCATTCTAAACAAATTATTTAAATTAGTTAGAAAATTATTATTTTTATTAGCTTCAAAGTAATTATCAAGAATAATATAATTACAATCTTTTTCTAATTGTTTTTTAATATATTTATTATAAATATCATTAAATATGAGTCTAGCTTTAGCCAAATTTATATTAGGATATTCTAAACTTTTTTTTGCTGCTTTTTCATCTAATGTATATTTGGTCTGATCATCTAAACATAAAAAAGCATATGATTGTTCTATCATATTTAAGAGCTCATTAATGTTAATTGTTTTACTTAATAATTCTATATTGCTCATTATATGCCCCCTAAATATTATTTATTATACCATACTTTTAATAAATTTGCTTTTTATTTTTGCGATATCATCAATTGTCTTATTAAAACATTATTTTTACTTTTATCATGTAAGATAATTGAAATTTTTTGCAAAGCCATTTTTAAAACTGATATAATTTCAGGAACAGGTTTATTTAAAATTGTTGAAATATATTTTAAAGTTTCTTCACCTAAATCATCATGTGTCAAACATAAATTTAATACATCTTTTTCAATAGTTGATAAATTTGAACATATATCATTATATATTGGTTCCACATATAATCTAGTACAAATATTATATATTTTTTGGCCTGAAAAGCTGTTTTCTATATGATTATCATTTAAAATGTGTTGTTTTATTTTTTCAACTATGCTTTTTAACTGTATTTTTTCTTCATCATAAATATTTTTTAAATTTATTTCTTGAGATAATCCAAGATAAAATATATCATTGATAAGTAATATTTCGTCTGCAGTAAGGCATCTCATGGCAGACGACAATTTTGTCACTTCATCTTTAGAAAAGAAACCATAAAAACTCGTAAGTAAATTATATTCACCTTTATTGTCTTCACTTGTCTTTTTTATTAATGCATTTAATTGAATACTATTATTTTTTTTATTTAAATACTGAAATAATTTTTTTAATTCTGGTGATAATCTAAGTTTTTCAATTATACTTATATAATTATTACTAATTTTGCTTTTTTTCAATCCAAATTTGTCTGCAATTTCTTTAAAAGTAAGCCTTTGATTATCAATTAAACCATAATGATAACTTAGTATTGAAATTTCTTCAGATGTCAATATTATTTCTAATAAATAATCAATAATTCTAATTAATTCTTTAGTATCTGAAGAATTAGAGCATGAACTAAAAACTTTTTGGTCGTTACCTATAGCAGCATTTATTAAATCTATATATCCTTGGGGAAGCATAGATAGTGTATAATCTTCTCCACTAATTAAAAGTCGTTGAAAACTCACCATTTTGCGACTATTAGTTATTTTATTATCGTTATTTCTTAATCTAGGAATTATCAAGTTTTTTAGTTTTTGTTCTAAATCTTGACTAATATTTTTATCTATCGGCTGATCTAATTTAGGCCCATAACATCTAATTAATATTCTTTTATATCGACTATCTAAACTATAAAAAGCTGATACAGATTCAAGCTTATTATTTTTATCAGCAAATATTTGATCAAAATAATAATATCCCGCAAAACGATTAATCATATTGTCTATTTTAGGAATTATAACGTCTATTAAATATTGATTATCTTTAACACCTATAACATTGTTTTCATCTAATTTAATCCCATATTTTTTAATTAAGATATTATGTTCTTTTTTTGTTAAATGGTTTAGTACATAATTATATTGAATCTCTGAACAACTATTTAACAACTTTATCGTTTCATCTTTAGGTATATTAGGATTTATTGTTATAAAAGGTAAATCAAATACTAAAATTGGTGTAGTTTTTGAATTTAATTTTCTTTGGTGAGCATTAATAATATCTTTATATAAAATATTATCCTTTATTTCCGGATATTGAAATATTATTTCTTCTATATTAATAGTTTCATCTTTAATTTTTTGTTTTATTGTTTTTATATATTGTAAATTAAAAGTAGATTTAGCAATAGAATAAGTTATTGATTGTTTTCTTAAAAGTATTTTAGCAGCATTGTCTAATATAATATTTTCTTCATTATTAGATAATTTGAACATCTTAAATAACTCTTTTACTTCTTTAATTAATTTTTCAACATCAATAAGGTCCAGCTTTTTTAAAATATTAACAAATTTCATAAAGTCCTCCTTAATTTATTGTTCTTTTTCTTGTCGAAATGTCATCAAATTTATTCCCCAACACTTGACTTAAATAATTTTGACCATATTCTGAGTTTTTTATTTTAATGATTGCATACTTTATGTTATTTTGGACTGCTTGATAAGTTATATCATATAGTCTTCCAATTTCCGGGTAAGACATCTTATCAAAACAATAATGCATTAAATATTTCATTTGACATTTAGTTAACTTGCATTTTTGAAATAAAACTATTATTTCGCTTTTGCTTAATTCTTGTTCAATACTATCAGGCGATTCTATATTATCTATAATATTGATTTCTTCATTATCAGTTTTAATATATGCATCTACTATAGTTAGAGCTTTTTGGTCAAATTTTTTTAAAGCTGTTTGAGAATAACCAACATAATTTGAAAATTCTTCTATGGTTGGTTTTCTACCTAAAATAACTGTTAACTCATTTTCTTTATTATCTAAATATGTTTTACGATCTGTATATGATTTAGATTTTTTTATCACATGATTATTATACTTTAAATAAGATGTAATTTGTGACATTATTTTTATAGAAGCATATGTAGTAAATTTCCCCTTACTTGCCTCAAAAGCATTTAAAGCGTCATATAATCCAATTGTTCCATATGATATCATATCATTTATTGTATGGATGTCTTTTATTTCATATTTTTCAGCAAATTTATAAGAAAAATGCCTTACTAAATTTAGATTTCTTAATATTATAATATCCATGGCTTCTCTATTACCCATTTTATATAGGTCAAATAATGCTATTTCTTCTTTAGAAGTTAATACTGGATTAGCTAAATGTTTTATATTGATTTTCTTTTTCTTTATTTCAATTTGGGCGCAATCACAGTAGGCTATTATTAAGTTAATTAATATTAAATCTTTAGTAAAATTAGTAAAATTTCCTAATAAAATATCGTCTTTATTTTTATTAAACATATACTTTATTAATTTTAAAACATTTTGATTGTTATTTAACAAAGCTAGACAATTGGTATGAGAAGAATCAAATTCTAATTTTCTTAAACAATCAGTTAGACGATAATAATTTAAGAAAAATGTTTCTTCTGTATACTCTAAATTTATTACTTTATCAATAAAGGTTAGATTATTAGATTTTTTCATATTATTATCCCCTTTTTCCTAGTTTTAATGATAATGATCCATTTTCATTAAAATTTAAGACCGCCAAATCTTCTTGAGCAATATAAGTGCTAGACAATTCCTGAGTGCTTATTTGTCCTAAAATATGAGTAATACCTCTATTTTTATCATCATGGTACGTTACTATGTTATTTAAATTTGCATTTGGATTAATAAAAACTAATGCTATATCTTTTAAAGATTTACTCATTTCTAAATCATTATAATATTTATCAATAAAATTTAATATCGTTTCTATTTCAACTTTGCTTATAATAGCTTTACTTTTAATTAAAGAATTAGTTATTTGTTCGTATAAATTTTCCTTATTATTATAATCTATATAGTTAAATTGAACTTTAAAAAATATTAATAAGTTCTTAATAAAAGTTCTAAGCCAAGCGTTATTATTGTTAGCATAATGAAATGCTTGTGATATTTCAGCACTTAACCAAACACGACTAAAACTTCCTTTTAGAAAATCTAATGGTAATTTTTCATCTAATTTTACTTTACCTAAGCTATATTTTTCGGTCGAGTTAGCTATGTCCTTACATAGTTGATTAACTATTACAACATCAGTGATAAATTCTTTACCATATCTTTGTTCTAAACTACATAATCCTTTATCTAAAATATTTTCACTAGCATACTTTGAGGTTCCATGATACCAAAAACCTTTTCCTAAATAATTATTTTTAAATAATTCTTGAATTTCTTTTTCTGTTTTTATTTTATTACTTAAATATTCTTTAGGAAAAGTAATATCATACCCCTTTAATAAATACATATATACTTCTTCATAATTACCAGTACTAATCATAAAATATAAAGCTTTTTGAAGCCATTTAAATTTTTCTGTTTCTGATGATACACTATTTAAGTATGTTGTCATAGTAGAACTTTCTAAAACATCTTTTAAGTTGTTTATAACAATATTTTTTTCCATAATTAACAGCCCCTTTAATCGGACTATTATCTTAACATAAAAGATAAAAAAAGTGAAGAAAAAGTTAATTTCCTCACTGTAGTTCTAATTAATTGTTAATTTTCCGTCTTTTGGATAAATTTGAATAAATGTATTACCATCAGATACATCTATTTCTGTTCCATCCATATATGCATATTTAGTTTGACCTGCTCTACTATCTTTAGTCCATTTAATTGGTATACTATAGCCATTAGTGATATATACCCCAGTACCTGAACCAATGTTTTTTAAATCTCTTAATTTAGTACCTTCATAACTATCGTATTGAACATCATAAGCAATTATATTTTTAAAATGATATTGTTCACCAGTAACTAAATCGTCATGTTTTTTGCCACTCATACTTCTATAATAAACTTTCTCTAGAGCATTATATTCATAAGCAACTGTTTGATAACTAGAATACTTAATTGTCACATTATTTGCTACTTTAGCATCTTCTTTTTTAGATAAATCAACTTCTTCAGCAGTATAGTTTAGCAAGTATCCTTTATCAGTAGTTGTTCTAAACTTTTTATCTGCAATAGCTTTTTTAATTAAATCACTAGATGAAAATCTAGTATGCTCTTTTGATCTTTTCAAACTTGAATCAGTAGTGAAATATTTATTACCATATACCATACCATCAATATGATCTAATTTTAAATTTTTTATATGATCATATGCAACATCTGATCCACCCCAGTGAACATAAATTGCGTCATTTTCCAATACATAATCTAAATAATTATGTCTTGAACTTCTAATTGATCCAATCTTTTTTTCTTCAAAATCTTGGTTATACAATGCCATCATTCTCGTAATGCCGCCTTCAACCATAAGTTCATAAACAATAATTGCATCAGATAATCCTGCTTGAGGTCTTGCTTGTTTATGAGTGTTAATCATAACAGCAATAGGTCTTTTATTACTATCTAAATCAACAATAGTAACCTTTTTTTGTTTTGTTTCTTCATTATTTTTTAACTCTTCTTTTATTTGTACGTCTTCTTTCTTATTATTTGATTGTTCTTTTTTATTTGTTTCATTTTTGCCACAACCACAGCAAAGTAATAATAGTAATAATACTAATAATATTTTCTTTTTCATATTTTTACTCCTCTATATCTTTAAATTAATTATAACTTATTTAGTCTTCAAAAAAAAGACTTAATTGTTTTATTATTTCAGTTAATAAATTTTTGTCACCAAATTCAATGTTTTTACAAAACATCACAATTTATTGATATTGAAATATTAAAGCCTTTAAAAAATGTTTAAATGCGAGTCTTGTATCTCTAAAAAATAAAGGAGCAAACAATCCAGTCATAATTTGGGTGATCGTTGTAGCTATAGCAGCCCCTTCTATACCTAAGAATGGAATCATTATAAAGTTAAGAACTATATTAGTAATAACTCCAATTAGAGCAAACCACTTAGCGTATTTTTGTTTGTTTTCACAAATTAACCAAAATTCTCTTATGACACCAACAAACGAAAATAAACAACCAATTATCGCAATCTTTAAACTCACAACGGCAGGCAAATATTCATTACCATATAAAATTAAAACCAATAGTCTCCCAAAAACTAGAATAAATAATGTATATAAAATACTCAAATAAATTACTATTGTATATAGTTGAACCAATTTCTTTTCATAAGAATTACTATCCACTTTTTTCGTTTCTAAAATGTTAGGTTGAAAAGAATTTATAATTGCAGTTGGAATAAATGACCATAGTGAAACCACGGTTGTTGCAACTGAATAATACCCTACTGCTGAAATATCCTTTATCATACTTCCAATCATAATTTTATCAGTTTGTGCATATACAGCTACCATTAAACCAGATATGATAAAATGATAACTTTGCTTTAATAATTCTTTACCTTTAGGTAAAGAAAAAGAAAACTTTTGTCCATTATGTTTTTTATATAAAATAATTAATAGTATGGATGTTACTAATGATGAAACACAATGTGAAGCAGCAAACCATATTACATTTTTCTTTGCTATCAATAATATTATTTTATATAGAGCCATAACTATATAAGCAATAAATGTAACAACTGCAGTATATTTAGATTCTAATTTAGATTGATACCACAAATTAATAATAGAAAAAGAATCAAAAATTAATGTAATAGATTGTAAAAAAGTTGTTATAAGAATTAATTGATCATATCCTTTTAAAAAGACAATAACTATTAATATTAACATAATAGAAATAATACTGGAAATTATTCTTAACAATATACAAGTCCATATAATTTGTCCCTGATTTTCTTTTTCAGTTACTAAATACTTTATAACTATTGTATTTAATCCTAATGTACATACACTTGCAAAAAAATTTACAAAAGATAAACCGTAATTAATAACTCCATAGTTGTTAGCCCCAAGATATCTCGCAATAAATATATTCAGAAAAAGAGAAATAAACATTTGAATAATAGTAGCTAAAATCATCCATATTGAGTTTTTAATTATTTTTGAATTTTTAAATCTTTCTATTATACTTTTAACCATTCTCATTACTCATAATCCAATCATACATTTTATTTTGACTAATATTTTTTGCTATTGAACAAGGACCATCTTTAAATTTATTTAATCGTTTAAAATCATTAATAATTTCTAATAATCTATTGAAGGCAACAGATGCATTCCAATCCTCATTTATAGTATTGTAAGCTTTTTTTGCTATTTTAGTTCTTTTTTTTGAATTTGTAATTAACTCTCTAGTATAAGAAAACAATTCTTCCTTTGAACCATTTTTATATATTAATGCATTTTGATTATGTTTAACCATAAAAGGCACTGCTCCAATTGCATGGCAAGCTACTACAGCACAAGCACTATTCATAGCCTCATTTAAAACAGCTCCCCATCCCTCTTCATAGTCACTTGTAAATAAATATATATTTGCACTTTCCATATAAGATCTTACTAATTTATTATTAACAGCACCCAATAAATATACTTCATTTTCTAATTCATTATCTTTGATATATTCTCTTAATTTATTTTCTAAATTTCCTGTTCCAATAATATTCATTTTAAATCTTATATTATCATCTTTTAAACGTTTAGCAACCTCAATTGCATATTCTGGATGTTTATAGTTAACTAATCTTCCAACCCATAATATTTCTACAACTTTATTTTTTTCTTTTTTTGCAATTAATTTTTCAATATCATACTCATAACTTTTAGGAAAGTAACCCCATTTTAAAGTTCTATTTCTAAACGCAAAAGCACAATTATAATCATGAGCCGCATAAGCACTTGAACATAATAAATAAACATTTTTTCTTTCCTTAAAAGTATAGTTTTTTATTAAAGATAACCAAGTTCTGATATTAAAACCCCTTTTAAATATTCTTTCCGAATATCTAAAGGTTAGCTTTTTATATTTTAATCTTTTTTTTATATATTTTGAAGGAGCACTTCCAATTATTACAACATCACTTTCTAACCCCAAACGAAAAGCTTCTTTTTCATCTTCATAACTTCTTACAACAAAATCATAAGCATTATTCATATCATCGTAACCTAATTTAATTCTTTCTTCAGGAATCTTTTCAGTTACAACAAATTTAAAGTTAGAACCCAATTTACCCACCATTTCCATACAAAATGGCAATTGATGATGGTTTAAAAAATTTGAAAAAAACGTTATCTTCATTCTTCCTCCTTTTGTAATTTGTTATATATTTCTATAGTTTTATTAACATTAGTTATAATATTATGTGTTATTCTAGCATGCATTTGAGCATTTTTTCCTAATTTCAATGCATATTTATCGTCATTAAAAATATCCTTTATATATTTCGCCATCATTGCACAATCTCCAAAGGGATATAATAAACCTTCTTGTTTATCTAATAACATATCAGCAGTTCCACCAACATACGATGCTACAACAGGCATACCTAAAAGCATAGCTTCGCCTAATGAGTTTGGACTATTTTCTATTGAAGATGCTTGTAAAAAAACATGCGACTTCAACAAATAATTACACATATCTTGTTCATTTAATAAACCAACAAATTTAATATTATTTTGTAATTTATATTTTTTTACTAATTTGTTAATATATTTACTATATCCATTCATCTTAAGTTTCTCTTTAATACTATCATTTTTAATGATATTAGGACCAGCAACATAAATCAATATATCAGGATATTCGTCTTTTATAATATTTAACATTTCAATAACTTTATGAAATCCTTTTATAGGATAAGTAGCCTGACTTACAAAAATGGTATGTCTATTGATATTATTTATATCCCAATTATTTGTATAAAAAACTTCTCTTAAACTCTCATTACATAATTCATATTTGTTTTCTTTAGTAATTTTATAAGCATATGCTTTATCCCACGAAGTTCTTCCAATTATAATATTTGTCTTTTGTAAAGTACTTTTTTCAAAGAACCCCTTTTTTATAAAGTTTCTATATTGAAAAAATAATAGATCTTTTTTTAGAATATCCCTAATAGTAATGCTTTTTAACATATCTTTAGCATTAATCCCTGCATTATATGTATCTTTTACACCACATACAGAAACCAATCCTTGAATAGAGGTACAAGTTTTAACATTCAAATTACAATTTAAAAAAGCAGAAACATGAGGATATTCAGTACCGTGAATATGAACTACATCTGGAAAAAATTCTTTTGTTACCTTATACCACATAGTTTCTAATTTCTTATCATATTTATTTATGTTATTAACTGGTAACAAATAATATACAACGTTACCATCTTCAAATTTTTTTAATTCCCTACCATTATAAACTGTAGCAATAGCTAACTTTTCAATCTCTTTTCTATTTTTTAAATTATTAAATAATGAATTTAACCAACCTCCAAAAACTGTTGGTTTTAATTTCATTTTTTTTGCAGGGTAATTAAAAATTGTATTAACTATCCATAAAACTCTCATTTTATTTTCCTTTCTTTAAGAATACTAAAATTTTCAAACAATATCATTAATATTATTAAAAATGTCATATTACCGGCTTGATAATTCCATTTTAAAATCCCCATAAACAAATTAATAGATACCAAAACAATTAAAACCTTAGATATGATTGTTTCACGATTATTATATAATTTAAATATATAATTTATAAATAAACCATGTAAATAGGAGAACAAACAAACTCCTAAAAATCCAAAATCTAAATAATAATTCATAATTGATGTATAAAAGGCATTATAATATGGTGTATTATAACCCACCGCTATTCCCTCTTGAGTTAAAGGTGAAACAATTTGATTAAAGCTTAATACTTCAATTCCAAAGAATTTTATTGGATATAAAACTATTTCATCAATGCCCGCAAAAGTTGCGCGACCAAAAGAATATCTAGAAATCCCATTAAAACCATTACTTATAAATACATCTAATGCTCTAAAAGAGCCTAAAAAATATTCAAAAATTTGTTTTGTTTGATAATTAATTAAACTAAATAAACCATTAGATTGATTAGAACTAAAAACTCTAATATAAATAAATAGCATCGATACAATAAAAATCAATAAAATACCAGCTATAAAATACAATAGATTTTTCTTTTTAAAAATATTTTCAAATTTTACAAAATATAAACCTACAAAAAGAAAAGCTAATATTATATTCAAAAAATTTAATCTACCAAATCCAATTAAACTAAACAAAATAAAAGAAATAATCATTACACATAAATTAAATTTTATATGTTTATGTTTTAAAGAATTATCAAAAATTAATAATGGAATTAATATCGTAAATAAAACATTTATATTATTAACAACATATAAGTAAAATACAGCATCATATGCATTACTATATAATTTATCAAAAGCTGCCATTCTAATTTCCGAAGCCGGTAAATCTTTTATAATAAATAAATATTTAAGAAAATATCCCATTATTATAAACATACAACACAATATAATTATTCTAAAAATTTCCGAATCAAACATTTTAATAGTTACATCTATAATACTTTTTTTATCTTTCTTATTAATTTGCTTTTCTTTTAATTTAATTTTTAACCCCAAAATCAAGAAAATTATGCTAACAATATAAATAAAATAAGTTTTTAAAGATACTTTATATAATCCATAAACATTTGCCATAGAAAGAAACAAAAAAATAATACTAACAGCTATATAAAAAAACACTAATTTATCTTTTGCAGTTCTCTTTTTTATTTTAACTTTTTTTATTTTATCTATAATTTTTTTTGCTTGAATTATATTATTCTTTTCTTTTAAAACGAAATCTTGGCTCTTTTTTCCAAATGCTTGCAATTCTTTTGTTGTTTTTTTTGTTATTTCCTTAAATTTACTAATAAATCCATTTTTAGTTTCTTCTTCTATCAAATAAACATAATCATAGTATTCTTTTTTCATTCCCGGAAGCTTAGTTGTTAAAACAGGTGTCCCAGATATCATATATTCCATATTTTTTGAAGGAAATGAATATTTAGTATATTCCTCATTACTAAATCTAGGATTAACTAATAAAGTAGAAGCTTGCTCCATTTCTACAATTTTATCATTTGGTAAAGCTCCATAATATACAATATTTTTATAATTTAAATTATTTATATAATCAATTAAATCTCCATTACCGCCACATAACCATAATTCATATTCAGAATTATCCCATTCGATAAATGAATCGATTAATAATTTTACACCATATTTTTCGTATAATCCACCAGCATACATAATTGCTTTTTTCTTTTCAACATTTTTTTGAGGGTTAAACTTACTATCCACAAAACCTTCTATAACAATAAAAGGTTTATTATTTTTATTAATTATTTCATTCATTTGCAATGTTAATAATATGAACATATCAGTAAACTTTAAATTAATAACATCTCCTATATTAATTACCTTTTTAATAAAATTTCGCCCAAAATTTTTTTTAACAAACGTATCATTTGCATCAAACTTAACAATATCAGTATAAAGAGATATAATCCTTATATTAAAAATTTTACCAATTATTACAGCAACTGTAGAAATTACTGGAACAAAACCATCCACTATAATAGTCCTGTTTTTATTGATGTATTTTACATTCCAAAATAATACACAAAAAATACTCATTATAAACAAACAGATTTGTTTTAATATTTTAATGTTTATAAAGGGAATATAACTATATTTAATATTTCCATCTTCTAAAGATTTACCTTTCCAGAAATATTTTTTAGATGTTTTTCTATTAACTGGAGCATGAGATAATATATTTATACTTTCTACATCTTTATTTTTTCGTATACCTTCAACAAATAATTCATTAAACTTTTGAATACTTTGAATTGGTTTTTCCAAGGCTTTATTAAAAATATCGTTAAAATAATTTTTATCTACAAAATTGCAAATATATAATATTTTCATTTATTGCCACCCCATAATCTAAAAAAAATATAAGCAATAAAAAGATTAAAGTTTAACAATTTTGAAGATATTCTTATTATAAAGCTTGGAAAATCATACAATTTTTTCAAATTACTTTTATATTCTAATTTTAACATTAATTCTTTGTAATATTTATAACTCATATTTTTTGAAGAAAACCTTGCTGTTGCTAATATCCATCTAGGCATAGCAAATTTATTATATTCTTTACAATACTTACAATTACATTTTTTATATTTTATATTTGAATTAATTATTTCATTATAACCATTTAAAATTTTATCAACCGACGCTCCAGTGCTAACTGAACCAGATCTTAAACAATAATTATAAAGTTTTTGTTTTAAATGAACTACATTCTTAGCTTCATGTAATAAATGACAAATAAAAATATGTTCTTCACTGTATCTAGATTTTTCATTAAAACGCAGAGAGATTTCTTTAATAAATTCATTACTTATCATCAAAGAACAAGGCCCGATCTCAATATAATGTTTTATAAAATCCACCATAAACTCTTTACCAGTTTTTAAATCATATTTTAAATCGTCATTGGATTCTTCAAAAATATTACTATCATCTACCCTATTAAGATCACAAATTACTACACTACAATCGAACTTCAATGCCATTTGATACATATTTTCCAAATATTTCTTTTGAATTGTATCATCAGAGTCTAATAGAACTATATATTCTCCTTTTGCCTTTTCTATCCCTAAATTTCTAGCTGATGACTGTCCTCCGTTTTTCTTATTAATTATTTTATATTTTAATTGACTTTTTTTTAATTCTTGATTTGCTATTTCATAAGTATTATCCGTAGAGCCATCATTAATCAATAATAATTCAAAATCCATAAATGTTTGATTTTTTAAAGATTTAATAAAATTTTTAATGTATTTTTGGCCATTATATACTGGAGAAATTACACTTATTTTTGTCATTACTTATACAACTCCTATTGCTATCAATAAATATTAAATATATAAAGTATTAATTTTTCTTCCAAGTTCTTTCATTGATTATATTATAGTAGCTTTGAATAATATTAACTACTTTTAAAGACACATTAGTATCTTTATAATCTTTTACTGGATTTTCTCTTCCATCCACATGAGAATTAACTGCTATTTCTATAGCATTTAATACATCTCTTTCATTTATTCCACCTAGAACCATACTTCCTGCATCTAACGATTCAGGTCGTTCTGTACTATTTCTTAAAGTAATACCCGGGAAATTTAATACAGCACTTTCTTCTGGAATAGTTCCACTATCAGATAAAACACAGAAGGCATTTTTTTGTAAATTAACATAATCAAAGAATCCCATAGGTTCCATATTAATAATTAAATCATTAAACTTAACGCCTTTTTCTTTGATCCGTTTTGCTGTTCTTGGATGTGTCGAGAAAATAATTTTCTTACCATAAGTTTCTGCAACTTTATTTAAACTATTAACAAGTTTTTCAAAGTTTTTATCTATGTCAATGTTCTCTTCTCTATGTGCACTTACTACAAAATAGTCTTTTTCTTTTAAACTTAATTTTTCCAAAATATTAGATTTATTAATATTTTCCATATTCTTCATAAGGACTTCAGCCATTGGCGATCCAGTAACATAAAGAAAATCATTTTTAATTCCTTCATTAATTAAATATCTTCTGGCATTTTCTGTATAAGCCAAATTAACATCACTTACATGGTCCACTACTCTTCTATTGATTTCTTCTGGAACATTAAAATCAAAGCATCTATTACCAGCTTCCATATGGAAAATAGGTACTTTTAATCTTTTAGCGGAATAAGCAGCCAAACAACTATTTGTATCACCTAATACAAGTAAAGCATCCGGTTTAACTTCTCTTATAACTTCATAACTTTTTGAAATAATATTTCCAACGGTTTCACCTAGGTGTTTACCTGGAGAATCCAAATAATAATCAGGTTCTTTTAATCCAAACTCTTCAAAAAACACTTGATTTAAAGTATAATCATAATTTTGTCCAGTATGAACTAAAATTAATTCAAAATATTTATCAACTGCTTTAAGAACTTCTGATAATCTAATAATTTCTGGTCTAGTACCTACTACAACCATAACTTTTAATTTATTCATTATTACCACCTAACTATAAAAACATTCTAAAATAATTATATCATATAAATATTATAAAAAATATTATTTTTATAAAGAAACTGGCTTTTTTGTTAATAAATTCTAATAAAAAAGCAACTAATATCAAAATTATTAGTTACTTTGAACTTTATTCTTCCACTCTCTTAAAATAAGTATCTGGATGTTCTTTATCAAATAATTCATTACACCATATAGCTAGAATCATTTCATCATCACCAATATTTTCAATATTATGAGTATACCCTACTGGAATTGTAACAATTTTAATTTCACTATCATCTACTATAAATGAATATTTATCATTATTAATTACACTACTAAAACTAATTTTGGCTTTACCTTTAATAACAATAAATCTTTCCATTTTAGTATGGTGATAGTGGTTTCCTCTTACAATTCCCGGTTTACTAAATGATACTGAAAATTGTCCACACTCATATGTACGCATTAATTCTATAAATGCTCCACGTTCATCTACATTTTTTACAGCTTTAACAAATGTTTTATCAGTATCAACATAACTTACGTATGTTGCATACAGCTTTTTGATAAAGTCATTTCCAGTATTTGGAACATATATTGAATTCATACTATCTTTAAATTCATATATTTTTTTAGTTATATAGTCTAATGTGACTTTATATCTTGGGTTTATATAACAATAATTATCTTGTTTTTCGTCTGGGTCAATTCCCTTTAAAACCCTAATAAATTCATAAATAATATCATCAATATATATAAGTTCTAATTCCGCACTTGGATCATTAACAGTAATATCTAAATCATGAGCAATATTATAACAAAAAGTAGCTATTACGGAGTTATAGTTTGGTTTACACCACTTACCAAAAACATTATGTAATCGATAAACATAATAATTTTCTAAATTGTTAATTATATAGTCTTCAGCAATCTTTTTACTTTTACCGTAATCATTATCGCGAACTGCTTGGATACTTGAAGTAACTAAAAAAGGTATGTTTTTATCTTTTATTAAATCAACAATTTTTTTAGTAAGATCGCTGTTTCCAGTATAAAATTCTTCTGGATTTTGCGGTCTATTTACACCAGCAAGATGAAAAATAAAATCAATTGAATCAATATTTTCTTCTATTTTTTCAAAATTATCTTCTACATCAAAAGAAATAATTTCAATATTTTCTTGCTCTTGTAAATGTGATACTAAATTTTTTCCTATAAATCCTTTACTTCCTGTTATTAATACTTTCATGTGCACCTCTATTATTTAAATAAATCTAATTTTTTTAATAAAGTTTTCATTCCTTCAACATCTAATCTATTAGTATTATGTGAATTATATTCTTCTATATCATTTAAATCAGCATTACCTTCATTAGTATATTTTTGATAATTTAAATTTCTATTATCAGCAGGAACTCTATAATAGTCACCCATATCAATAGCATTTACCATTTCTTCTTTAGTAACTAATACTTCATATAACTTTTCACCGTGTCTTGTTCCAATACAATTTATAGGCACATCGCTATTTTTTAATTCTTTTACAGCTTGTGCTAATACATCAATAGTTGCTGCTGGTGCTTTTTGAACAAACAAATCGCCTTGTTCTCCATGTTCAAATGCATAAACAACTAAATCTACAGCATCTTCTAGAGTCATCATAAATCTAGTCATTTCTGGATTTGTAATTGTAAGTGGTTTTCCTTCAGCAATTTGATCACAGAATAGAGGAATAACTGAACCACGGCTAGCCATAACATTACCATATCTAGTACGACAAATAACTGTTTTCCCTTCTGGTAAATCTCTACCTTTAGCTACAGCAACTTTTTCCATCATCGCCTTACTCATACCCATAGCATTAATTGGATATGCAGCTTTATCTGTACTTAAAACAATTACCTTTTTTACCCCATGGTTAATAGCTGCTTCTAAAACATTTTCTGTTCCCAAAACATTCGTCTTTACAGCCTGAACCGGAAAAAATTCACATGAAGGAACTTGCTTTAATGCTGCTGCATGGAAAATATAATCTACACCATCCATAGCATCATCTATACTTCTATAATCTCTAACATCGCCAATATAAAATTTGATTTTATCATTTTTATATTTAATACGCATATCTTCTTGTTTTTTTTCATCTCTTGAAAAAATTCTAATTTCTTTTAAATCTGAATCTAAAAATCTATTTAATACAGCATTCCCAAACGAACCTGTACCTCCTGTTATTAATAATACTTTATCTTTAAACATTTTTCTCACCTAAATATCTTTCTATTATTTTTACTGATTTTTCAACATTCCATTCATTAACTAAATGTTGATGACCATTATCGCCCATAGTGCTGCGCAACTTTTTATCTTTTAATAATTGATTAAATTTATTTTTAAATGATTTTATATCACCATTTTCCACCCAAAACCCACAATTAACATCTTCCAATAGTTTGCTATAATCAGTATTTTTATCTATAGCTGCCATTATCGGAAGTGAACATTCAAAATAAGATAGTGTTTTTGATGGATAATTTGGAATAGTAAACCTTTTATCTAAAAAAATTAATCCAATATCACAAACTCTAGTTAAGGCTTCGTAATCATCACGAGGCATAAAATCATAAGTTAAGACATTTTTATACCCATTATTATTTACTTCATTAAATATTTTAGCTTTTTCTGTTCCTCGTCCAATTAAGATAAATTTTACATTCTTTTTATTTTTATATGCCCTTAGAACATCAAGTAAAAAATCTAAACCTTGTGGTCTTCCAAAATTTCCACCATAAATAGCTACAACATCGTCTTCATTTAAACCATATTTTGCTCTTATCTTTTTTCTTTTAGTTTTACTAACTTTAGATTGATTAGTAATTTTTACAGTATTCGGAAAAATTTCTAACTTATCTTTATCTAAAAATTTATTATGTTCCAACAAATAATTGATATTTCCTTCAGACATACAACCAATTTTAGAACTAATTTTATACAACCCTTTTTCACGATATCTAAAATATTTATATATTGGGCTTTTTTTACTATAAAGTCCTATATCTACACCATTTTGAGGAAAAATATCTTTCATCATTAAATATGATGGACATTTATACTTTTTCATCGCCCATTTAACCACACTACACATTGTAAGTGGCGGAGATTGAAATAATACTAAATCAAATTTTTCGTTATCAAAAAACTTTTCAATTCCTTTTTTTAACGATCTACTCAAAGTTAAAAAAGTTAATGCTTTTTCTACAAAACTCACTTCATATAAATTACCAGTTTTAACTCTTAATACCGGTATATTATTTTCTGTAAATAACGTAGTTTGATCTATTTTCTTTTTTTCTTCTGTAACCACAACTTTTATATCATGGTTATTGTTTTTTAATGCTTCAGCTAAATCCGTATATATATTAGAACCTTTTTCTGGTTTTGAATAATCTGAAGTTATAAACAAAATTCTAATAAAATCACATCCTTACTTCATATTCATTTTACCACTAAAAAAAACTATTTAAAAGCATTTTTGGTGAATATACCTTTCTATTTATACCTTTAAATAGTAAAATTACTTATTTTTCTTGTGTTCAAACAAAATATCTGTTTTCAAAACTAGGAATAATAACATTATCATTAATAAAACATAAATTAAAATAGCATACTGTGGATCTCCTATTACATATAAAACAGATACAACTGAGAATAAAATATTTACAGCATATATAATTAAGACCGTTGTTCTAGTTGAAAATTTCATTTTTAATAACTGATGATGAAAATGTTCTTTATCTGGTTTTCCAATTGATTCACCTTTTAATATTCTTCTAAATATTGCCAATAATGTATCAAATATTGGAATTGCTAATATTACTAATGGAATAACTAAAGATGTTAAAGTTGTAACTTTAAATCCCAATAAAGAAATAACAGATATCATATACCCTAAAAACATACTTCCAGTATCACCTAAATATATCGATGCTGGTGGAAAATTATGGAATAAGAATCCTAACGTAGAACCTAGCATTATTAAAGCAAGCATTATATCAAGCCCACCATATCTATTTAAGATAAATGCAATAATTGCTATTGTTGCAAAATATATAGATGATACCCCACCACATAACCCGTCAAGTCCATCAATTAAATTTATGGCATTTATAATTCCAACAATAAAAATTATCGAAAAAATATAATTTAACGGACTAGGAATCGTAAATGCTAAACCCAAAAATGAAATATCACTTAAAAATATTTTTCCATAAAAAACTACAACTGCTGCTGCACCTATTTGAGCTAACATTTTATGACTAGCTTTAATAGAGTTTATTCCATCGATAAATCCCGTTAATATTAAAATAAAACCACCAATCAAAATAGAAATCATTTGCACATTCATATCGGCAAATAGCATAAAACCTATCATAAATGTTACAAATATTGCTAAGCCGCCTTGAGTTGGCATAGCCACTTCATTAACTCTTCGATGATTTGGTTTATCAACCGCATTAACATGAAAAGCAATTTTTCTTGCCAACGGAACTAAAATAAAACTTATAAAAAAAGTTACAATTAATATAAAATAAAACTTATGACTATTAACTTCTAAATTCATAATAACTACCTCTTACAAATAGTATACCCCAAAGAATCAAAAAAAAGAAGAACTTTTTAACGTTATTTAATATATACAAAATAAACGAACAATTTATTTATTGTCCGTTTTTCTGTTTCTTAACATATGATCATAATTTAATGATAATGCATTTAATATAAATCCTAATGTTAAATAATTATGTCTAATAACATTTTTTCCAGTTGTACTCTCTTCTTTAATATAAGCTAAATCTTCCGCAATTACTTTAGTTCCTAATTTTTCTATTTCTTCATAATCTAATTCAACCGGATCTTTTTGTTCTTCAGTTGAATATTTATGCGCTAATTCTAAATCTATTTCTCCACTATTAGCTATGACATATTCAACCTTACGATTACCTAAATATTGATTTAAAGTTTTAATATGATCACTTACTTTATAATCGTCAGTTTCTCCCGGTTGAGAAAACATATTACAACAATAAACTATCTTAGCATTACTTTCATCAATCGCTCTTCTAACTTGTTCACTTAATAAATTAGGAATTACACTTGTAAATAAACTTCCCATACTTAGGACAATCATATCTGCTTGTTTGATTTCATATAATAAAGCTTCATTTATTATAGGTTCTTCTTTATAAGCTACTTGCATTATTTTAGATGGATAACTTGTTATATGATGTTCTCCTTCAATAACATGTCCATCAGCCATTTTCGCCACTAGTTTCAAGTTATTATCTTCTGTAAAAGGCATTACATTACCTTTCATATTAAATATTTCATCTAAAGCATCAATCGCTTTTTGAATTGAACCTAGTTTTTTTGCTAAAGCTGTTAATATAATGTTTCCAACAGTATGTTTATTTAAATTACCAGCAGATTCAAAACGATAATTAAATAATTCTTCTATTAATCCTTCATTTGTTGATAATGCGACAAGTACTCTTCTAATATCCCCAACAGCTAAAATATTAAATTCATCTCTTAAAGCTCCTGCGCTACCACCATCATCAGATACTGATACCACAGCTGTTATATCTAAAGGATATCCTTTTAAACCTTTAAGCAAACAGCTTAAACCAGTTCCCCCACCAAATGCTACAACTTTTTTATTCATAATTAACCACCCTATCTATAGCGCTACTATTTATTATATCACTAAGATTCGAAAATTCCAAAATATCTTCTAAATTAGTGTCAACTTTACACCTAAAATCACTTTTGTGCCGTAATCTTATTAATTTTCTAGCCCCTTTATTATAGTATCCAATTATTTCTTTTGGATTATTATCAATAAAAACACTATTTACATAATCAATATTTAAACTGTCTTTTCTATTTTCAGTAATAAATATATCTTTAAAATATTTATCAATTCCAGTTGCATTTATCTTTTTATTTTGATAACTTTTATTTCCATAAGTAAACAACACTAATTCATACTTTAAATATATGCTTTCCAAAAAAGAAATTGTATCTTCAAATAAATATTTAGAAGAATATAATTTTTCTACTTCATCTAGGAATTCTTTTTTTAAATTATGAATTTCAGATATTTTTTTAGCTAAAATATCTAAATTAAAATCACAAGCTTTTTTAAATGTTTTATTTTTAATGTTGATAACTTGCTTGTTATCAACATCATGTTTTTCACAAATATTTAAAAACTCACCATAAAATTCATCAGTATTAAATAAGGTTGAATCAAAATCAATATATATTTTTGTTTTCATAAACTACTTCTTTTCTACTATATTATTCAAATCTTTAACAATTACATTTTGTGGTATATAACCTCTTACCAAAGTTAAGGGATATATATTACTATTTTTATTAATTATAGTTCCAGGAGCTAAAACTGCATTACATCCAACCTCAACTCGATCACCTACGATAGCTCCAACTTTCTTTCTATTGGTTTTAATTTTTTTATCTTTATAACATACAACTACATTTGATTCATCACTTTTTACATTACTAGTAATTACCCCAGCCCCAAAATGAGCTTTATAGCCTAAGATAGAATCACCCACATAATTAAAATGAGGAACTTTTACATTATCAAAAAGAATTGCATTTTTTATTTCTGTTGAATTACCAATAACACAATTATTGCCAATGATAACGCTGCCTCTGATAAATGCATTAACTCTTATTTCTGTATCATTTCCGATAATACATGGTCCATTTATTTCTGCAGAGGAAGATATTTTAACATTTCTACCTACCCAAACATTTTCTTTTATTTCTTGATAATCTTCTTTATTTAAATTTTTTCCTATATTGATTATCATCGATTTTAAATCTATTAATAATTCCCAAGGATAATTAACTTTTAAAAATTCATTTTTTAAAATAGTTTTATCTAAATCAAATAATTCTTCTATCATTTATACCACCATAATAAAATTATAATAGAATTTTAAAAATAAACCAATAAAAAATAAAGTTTTTCTTAACTTTATTTGTTTTCTAATATTTGATCTTCAAACTCATAAGCTAATTTGTTTTGTTTAATAACTATTATTCTAAACATTCCTTCAATATCAACAACATCTGTATTATAATATTTTCCATCATAAGATTTTAATTTCAGTTGTCCGATTTTTTTGGACAACTCATTATTCCCTTCTTCAATAATTTTTTTCTTTAAATCTGACTAATATTTTCTTGGCCTTACACTTTTAGATAATACCACAATTACACAAACAACACTAATGTAATACTTTTCTTCCTCTTTATCCCAAACCATTAAAATTTCTTGGTTGTTACTAAATAATTTTTTTAACAAATACTTCTTATCTTGATTACATAATTTTTCCTCCTGAAGGATATATTATAAAAATTAAGCATTAAAAAAACTGACGAATTTTGTTATTTGTCAGTTTTAGTGTTTTTATTTTTAGACTTTTTTTTTCTTTTTCTTATCCTCATCAAATAAGTTATAAGTTGCTTCTTCTAAATCTTCATTTGTTTCAATAACTTCTTTTTTCTTTATCTTCTTTAAATCTTTTTTGGAAGTTTCTCCAATATCTTTTGTATTTAATATTGCTGTTTGTTCTAATGCTTTTTCCTTTTTCTCAATATATTTTTTTAATATTTTCTTTTTACTATGATTACAAATTGCAAACGTAATTGTCAAAATTAATAATATTGCACATCCTACTGATGTTCCTAAAATTATATAAGAATATTTATCATATTGATTCACAAGTTCATCCAATGCTGCAAGTATATATAAATCATTATCATATTGTAATGTTTTATCCACAAAACTATAATGATAATATGCTTTTTCCCCAGTAGCAATGTTTATACCATAGACCCAAGCATGTTTAGCATTTTCAAGATTTCCACCACCTAAAATTAATGCTTCCGCTTTACTACCATTAAAATCGATTTTTTTAATGGTATACATTATTTCTTTTGGAATATCTAATTCCGGAAAAGCGATTGGAGTAATTGTTACTGATTCACCTTTTATCTCACAATATTTGTCATATTTACCATTATCATAAATAAATAAACTAATTGTTCCAGCACTATCTTTTAATCCAACTAATTGATATTTAGTATAATCATTATAAAATCCTGGTACAACATTATTTTCTATTTGTACGGTTGTTTCTGTATAATTTGGTGGTGCAACTAAATTTTTAGGGTTTTTAACAACTGTATAGCTTTCTCCTTCATAGTCTACTTCAATAGGATTTAAGTCTTCTACATTAACAATAACTTTATAAACCTTATCTTTTCTAGTTTCACTTGTAACAATAACTTCAAATTCATTTACTCCTTCAGATACTTCGAATTCTCCTATCCCAGAAATAGATGCATAATTATCAGCTTTTTGAGCTTTTATATTTATTTTATCAACTGTTGAAGGAACAGTAGTCATATATTCTAATGTATTAGCATCAAATGCTGGAGATAATTCATATCCATCTACTGATAAACTTTTTAAATTATTATTACTTGATTTTTCTCTCGGAAGTGCTACTGTAATTTTAACTGATTTACTAGATAAATTAGCAACATTTCCCTTTGAATCCGAAGTACCTGCTGCTGGAGTTACAGTAATAGTAGCATCCCCTACTTTTAATGCTTTCAAAGTTATTTTATAACTATTATTTTCAATCCAAATAGAGCTTTCACTTACCGATACAACTGAAGCATCAGAAGTCCGTACATTAAACCTTCCAGTAACATCTGATCCTTTTATTGTTAAGGAAGTTGATCCTCCTTTTGTTAAACTTTTTGTCCCTACTGAAACACTATATGATGCTGCACTTACTAAACTAATACTTAATATCAACATCATTATTGTAAATAACACCTTTTTCATTCTTATCACCTACTCATAATACTATTTTTTATTAAAACATAATCAGTTGCACCAATTGAGCCATTATTATCAACATCAGCAGCTAAGCTTTGCGCAACATTTAAACTACTATCTTTTACTTCCATAATATAATTTTTTATTTTTACATAATCAGTTGCCATCATTTCACCATCACCATCAACATCTCCAGCAATTGCTAAAGTATATTTATATGATGTTGTTCCATCAGATACAGTTAAAATCATTCCAGTTCTAACTTTATCACCATCTCCAAGTGATGTTGAAATTGTTAAGCCAGACAATTTTTGTTTAAGTTCTCCCACTGTTTTACCAAGCTCTATACCCGTTAAACAATCAGATGACTTTTTTACACCCATTTTATTTAAAATATCTTGTTCACTTAAACCTGAACTAGTATTTTTATCTAAAGAATCATTATTAGAAGAACTACTAGAATTATTATTAGTTACATAATCAACATCAAATCCACCAGTCGCCCATACAAGTCCTGCTAAAATAGGACTTTCTGCACTACTATTAGCACCAATATTATAAAAATTATATAAACCTTTATAAGTTGTTCCTTGATAAGTAAATTCGTTTCCACTGGTTGCTTTTGACCCATTAGATCCACTTTCTTGTCTTGCCAAACTAGCTAAGTACACCGAAGACATTTTGGCAGTATTACCAGCTTCGACAAAAATAGTCGAATAAGTTTGATTATCTAACAAAGAATACTCTTCCATGAACGTTCCTTTTAAAATCGTACTAATAGCACTTTCAGTGTAATAATCTCGATAAGATAAATCTTCAAACATTAAGATCCTTTCTTCATTTAAAAAGTTTCTCGGATCTAAATAATATTCAACTGTTTCGGTATTAGCTATATACCAACCAGATTCTGTTTCTTCTACTGGAGTTGCATAATAAATACTTCCTCCATTAATCGAACTAACCGCTTGTTCAGCTCTAACTGATCTATTAAAATCCAAATTAGTATGAAATGCCACAAATTTCCAATTTGGATATTTGGCATGTAACAATCTTAATTTACATTTATAACTTTCCGGAAATCCTTGATTATTTAATTCAGTTTCAAAAGCTTCATCAGTAATTTCTATCTGACAAGAAGTATCAGCGTCTTTTCCCGGCAACTTTGTATAATCAGGCATATTTGTGAATATCGGAATTGAAAATTCCAATGGTAATTCAAGTAATCCATTATCTCGATAACTTTTATAACTATTATAAGCTTCGCTATAAGGCGCTGCTAAATTAGCCATATATTGATGATTATAAGTGCTATTACTAGTCACGTTAAATTTCTTTAAATAAGAAGTACTTTGTCCCCTATTTATATAAGAACTAGCTATATATTTAGCTCCACCTATAATTGCTTTTTTAGGAGTTGTCCATGGTCTTAAAAATTCATCAGTCTCATTTTCAGGATTTCCATAAGCAATATATCCCGAACAAACATACCCAATACTACCAGCATAACTAATATTATACCAACCAGAATTACAAGAACCACCCCAAGTCTTTGATTCAGATAAAAGTTCTACAACAGCTCCTCTTTTTATTGACATAATTATATTTCCATCAACTACTTGAGCAGTACTACGCATATTAGCATCCTCTTTAGTTACATAATAAACATCAGCAAAAGTTATAACTGGATAAAATATGATTAATAATATAAAAATAAATATTGTTTTAAAAAATCTTCTCATATTTCATCCCTTCTATCTTAATAATTATAACATAAATGTAATTATTTTTATGCATAAATGCAATTATAGTGTCAACAATTTAACATTGAGTTTATTATCATTTTATATTATAATTAAATACGTTAAAAAAATACAAAGGAGTATCTATGAAAATACTATTTAAAAAATTAAAAAAAGCTAGTAAAGTTGCATTATCATTCTTTGGCATTGCTACATTATTATATTTAATATTATATATATTTTTTGTTATCAACATTCTTTCTTTAAAAGATGTAGAAACTTTACTTAGAGTTATTGTTATTTTCTTTTTTACCATTTGGATTATTACTTACTTATTTGTAGGTTTAATTAAATTAGTTCAAAAAAAATACAAATTATTTACAATTTTAACTATTTTTACATTTATATTTAGTATTATATTCGGAGTTGCTAACTTTGTATTTACGTTTGCCTACGATACTCTAGATCGTCTAGGCGAAAAAGATATGATTGTTTATACTTCTTATTTAATAATTATGAAGGATACCGAATTTAACGAAGATAGCAAAATTGGTATGATATCAAATGAAGATGATATTGAAGGTAATATTTTAGCTAAGGAAATTTTAAGTAAATATAAATTAAAAAACGATATCAAAAAATATGATGATTATTTAATAATGATTTCTGATTTATATAACGGCGATGTTGATGCGATCTTTGTATCTGAAAATTATGTTACTTTATTTAATGGTGAAGAACATTTTACAGATATTGGCGAAGTAACTAAAATTATTTATAAATATAGTGAAAAAAGAAAAAATGAAGACAAACAAATTACTAGCAACAAAAGCTTAACTGAACCATTTACAGTATTAGCTTTAGGAGTTGATTCGGATAGCGAAGGATTAGATGCTAATGCCGCTTTTAATGGAGATACATTAATATTGATGACTTTTAACCCTAAAACTTTAACTGCTACAATGTTTAGCATTCCAAGAGACACTTATGTTCCAATAGCTTGTCGAAATA
Source organism: Bacilli bacterium (assembly GCA_017435485.1). Lineage (GTDB taxonomy): Bacteria > Bacillota_I > Bacilli_A > RF39 > UBA660 > RGIG1752. The sequence goes on along the minus strand of JAFSEY010000004.1, from coordinate 162,991 downwards.
ACGCTTATGCTAAAATTAATTCATCAGCTGCCTATGGAACTAGTTGTGTAATTGATACTATTGAACAATTAACCGATATACCAATAGATTATTATATAAAAGTTAATTTTAAAGCCGTAGTTCATTTAGTAGATGCTTTAGGTGGTGTTACTATCAATGTAGAGGAACCTGATTTTGGTACTAATCACGGTATAGATTGCAAAGGTAAAGTTTGTACAGGATCGAGCGATCGTAATAACGGAAAAGTAATATATCTTGATTATGGAATGCAAACCTTAGATGGAGAACAAGCATTAGCTTATGCTAGAAATCGTAGTCAATACATCGAAAGTGATTTAGCAAGAAATAGACACCAACAAGAAGTTATCACTGCTTTAGCTCAAAAAGCACTAACTATTAATAGCTTTGATAAATTCGAAAATGTTTTAGATGCTGTCAGTAACAATATTGCTACTAATATGAGTAGAGATCAAATAATTTCAAGTTATGATATTTTAAAAAGCATGTTAGAAAGAACTTTAAATAAAGAAGAAATGATAAATATCAAAAAGACTTATTTAGAAGTTTCTTCTTTACCAGTAAATTTAGGAACTCGTGTTACATCTGCTCTATCTTATTATCCAGATAGTTTAGCTGAAATCACTAAATTAATGAAAGAAAATTTAGAAATGGAAAAACCAGAACTAATTAAAACATTTAGTTATTCAATTAATGAAGAATATGAATCTAAAATATATGGTAAAGGAATTCGTTCGGGTGAAAGTTTAGAATTGATGCCAAGCTTTATTGGTAAAACTGTCAGTGAAGCTCAAAGCTGGGCAACTGAAAATAACATAACAATTGATTTTGAGTATTTAGATCATTCAAGCAATATAATTACAAATCAAAATATTGCAACTGGAATTTTAGTAAAAAATGTTAAATCTGTTTTATTTACGGTCGGAACAGAAAAATTAGAAATTCCAAATAATGATCAAAATAAGGAATCAAATTCTGAAGAAGAAATTGATACTACTATTGAAACTGATACCGAAATAGATAATCTTGATGAAATTGAAAATATTATGGGTGAATAAGCAACGAAATGTTGCTTTTTTTCTTACAAAAATAAAAATGTAGAATAATATTACATTCCACATTTTCATTTGAATTACAACCCAACTTTATTTTGCGCTAATAGAATATGACAATAAATCATCATATTTACCTGTATTTTTATCTATCATCCTATTTTTTAGTCTTCCTTCATATACCATTCCAGATTTTTCCAACACTCGACCTGAAGCAGGATTAAGACTTAAATGTTGTGCATAGATAGTATAAAATTTTTCCTCTTTTATTAAATAATTTATAACTGCTTTTAAAACTTCTGTTGCATATCCTTTATTCCAAAATTTCGAACCATATACATATCCTAATTCGCAAGTAGCATTTTTTAAATCTACATTTACACAACTAATAGAACCTATAATTTCGTTTGTTTCTTTTAATTCAACAGCCCAATGATATACATTATCTTTTTCGTAATTATTAATCCACTTGCTTATTGCTCTTTTGGTAGTTTCTATATTTTCGTGTCTATTCCATACAACATATTTAGATACATTTTCGTCCCCACCAACATTTTCAAAAAAACTTAAAGCATCATCATTTTTAAACTTTCTTAATATTGTCCTTTCAGTACTTATCATTTTTGTACTATTATTAATCATATATATACCTCTTATTAAGTTATCATTTTATTTAAAACTATAGTCCGAACTTTAACTTTTAAATCTTATTTTTACCTAAGAAGACTATTCAAATAATTAATTGCTTTAATAGCACAAGTTGTTCCATCACTTGTTGCTGTTGTTAATTGTCTTATCTCTTTTGTTCTAACATCTCCAGCCACAAAAACATTTGGATACTTAGTTAAACAATCAACAGAATCAATATAATTATTTTTTATATCTAAAACATCTTTTAAAAATTCCGAATTAGGCACCTGTCCAATCGATAAGAATAAACCATCCACCATAATTTCTTCATTGGTTTTTAAAATAAATCCTTCAAGAGCATCTTCACCTATATAACTTACTACTTCCTCATTTAAAATAATTTTAACATTATCTTTTTTATTTAAAGTATCAATTAAATTTTGTTCAGCTGTTAGATGATCTAAATTCTGAACTAAAATTACTTCTGTACAATAATCACTTAATGAAATAGCATTAATTACGGCGCTATTTCCACCACCAATAACAGCTACTTTTTTATTTTTATAAAAAGCTCCATCACAAGCTACACAAAAATGAATACCGTTTCCAATTAAATTTTCTTCATTATTTATTCCTAAAACCCTTGGCTTACATCCTGTTGCTACTATAATTGTTTTAGCTTTATAAGTACTATCCTCAGTTATAACTTCATTTTCCGTTATTTTAATAACTTCTTCAATTTCGACTTCTCCTCCAAGATTTAACAATTGATCAAACATATTGCCGGTAAGTTCACTACCACTTATACTTAAATAACCTGGATAATTTTCAACTAAAGGAGAGGACGAAATTTGTCCTCCTATAGTCTCTTTTTCTAACACTAAAACTTTTTTATTAGCTCGCAACAAATATATAGCAGCTGTAAGTCCAGCCGGACCAGCTCCAATTATTATTGCATCATAAATCATTGTTCACTTACCCATTTTTTTATATTTGATAAATTTACAATATTTTCTTGTTCATTATTTTTAATAACAACTAAAGTTGGAGCTTGTTTTACATTTAATGATTTAGTTAATTCAACATCTTCTTCAGCATCAACAAAACTAAATTCAATATTAGCTTTTTCTAATAAACCTTTAGCTACTTTACAATTTGGACATGTTTTAGTTCCAAATAACATAACTTTATCACCTAAAACATCCTTACCTTTTGATTTAGGATTTACGCCATCTCCAGCGCAAGACGGATCATATAATTTCCTATTATCATATTCTTGACGTTTTCCATCATTCCAGTTTTGAACCGGACGATAATATCCCGTAATTCTTGAATAAACTTCAGTCTTACCACCACATTCAGGACATTCAAAATGTTCTCCATTAAAGTATCCATGTTCTTTACATATTGTATAAGTCGGACTTAAAGTATAATAAGGTAATTTATAGTTTTCAGCAATCTTTCTCACTAAATTAGCAGCACTCTTCCAATCATTTAATCTTTCTCCCAAGAAAGCATGGAATACTGTTCCAGATGTATATAGTGTTTGTAACTCATCTTGAATATCTAAAGCTGTAAAAATATCATCTGTATAACCTACTGGTAAGTGTGAGCTATTTGTATAATATGGAGTTTCTCCTTCTTTAGCTGCACTTATAATATCTGGGAATTTTGCTTTATCATGTTTTGCAAAACGATATGTTGTTGATTCAGCTGGAGTTGCTTCTAAGTTATATAAATCACCATACTCTTCTTGATAATCAGATAATCTTTCTCTCATATGATTTAAAACTTCTACTGCAAATTTTTGAGTTTTTTCATTTGTTAAATCAGCTTTAATCCAGTTAGCATTTAAACCAACTTCATTCATACCAATTAAACCGATAGTTGAGAAGTGATTATTAAATGTTCCTAAGTATCTCTTAGTATATGGATATAATCCTTCATTTAATAGTTTAGTAATAACATTTCTCTTAATTTTTAAACTACGAGCAGCAATATCCATTAACTTATCTAAACGAGCATAGAAATCTTTTTCATCAGTAGCTTGATAAGCAATTTTTGGTAAGTTGATTGTTACAACACCAACTGATCCTGTTGATTCTCCACTACCAAAGAATCCTCCTGATTTCTTTCTTAATTCTCTTAAATCTAGACGTAAACGGCAGCACATACTTCTAACATCAGAAGGTTCCATATCACTATTAATATAATTTGAGAAATATGGTGTTCCGTATTTAGCAGTCATTTCAAATAATAAACGATTATTTTCGGTATCTGACCAATCAAAATCACGAGTTATTGAATATGTTGGAATTGGATATTGGAATCCTCTACCATTTGCATCTCCTTCAATCATAATTTCAATAAATGCTTTATTAATCATATCCATTTCTTTTTGACAATCTTTATATTTGAAATCCATTTCTTTGCCACCAACAATGGCATTTAATTCTGCTAAGTCATTTGGCACAACCCAGTCTAATGTAATGTTAGTAAATGGTGCTTGAGTTCCCCATCTAGATGGTGTATTGACTCCATAAATAAATGATTGTAAACATTGTTTAGTTTCTTTGTAGTCCAAGTTATCTGCTTTTACAAATGGTGCTAAATAAGTATCAAATGATGAAAACGCTTGAGCTCCTGCCCATTCATTTTGCATAATACCTAAGAAGTTTACCATTTGATTACACAATGTTGCTAAGTGTTTGGCTGGAGCAGAAGTAATTTTACCAGGAACTCCTCCTAGCCCTTCTTGAATTAATTGTTTTAAACTCCATCCTGCACAATATCCTGTTAACATTGATAAATCATGAATATGAATATCAGCATCACGATGAGCTTTAGCTATTTCCTCATCATAAACTTCACTTAACCAATAATGAGCTGTAATAGCACCAGAGTTTGATAAAATTAATCCTCCAACAGAATATGTTACTGTAGAGTTTTCTTTAACACGCCAGTCAGTAACATTAATATAACTATTAACAACTTCAGAATAATCTAATACAGTTGATTTTACATTACGCATTTTTTCATGTAATTTACGATATAAAATGTAAGCTTTTGCTACATCACCATATCCAGCATCAGATAATACTTTTTCAACACTATCTTGAATATCTTCAACTTTTATCACATTGTTTTTAATTTTTGGTTCAAAATCAGCAGTAACTTTTAAAGCAATTAAATCAATAATATCATCATTATATTTTTTCTTTTCTGCTTCAAAAGCTTGAACTATGGCCTTTTTGATTTTCTCTATATCAAAAACAACTGTCTTTCCTTCTCTTTTTTTTACCTTATACATATACTTCATTCCTTTCCTTAACTAAGTAATTATCATTAATAATTCCTCTTATTTTTATATTTTTAGAATACTTTCTTAAAGTATTTTCTAAACTAATTAATTCTTCATCTGTAAAACCATGTAACCCAGGACAATTGACATTATCACTATCCACAAAGTTTTGCAAATAATATTTTTCTTTTTTTCCAAGCAACTCAATTATTTCCACAATATCATCTAACTTATGACACTCTTTCATAATTGTTGTTCTAAATTCGTGATCAATTCCACTTTCTTTAATTAACGCAATACTTTGTTTTATCTTATCTAAGATAATATTTTTCTTAATAATCTTTAAATAATTAGCATAAGTATGTTTAATATCCATGGCGATATAATCAACTAATTTATTTTCTATTAAATATTTTAGAATATTTGGATTATAACCATTAGTATCTAGCTTAACTTTAAGACCAATTTCTTTAATATTTTTAATAAACTCTATTAAATCTTTTTGAATAGTTGGTTCTCCCCCACTGATTACAATACCATCCAAAATATTTTTTCTTTTTTCTAAATAATCTAAAACTTCTTGTTCATCTATTAATCCTTTATTTTTATCCACTTCTATTAATGAACTATTTTGACAAAAGTTACAATTAAAATTACATCCTCTTGTAAAAATAATACACGCTGTATGTTCTGGATAATCTAATAAAGTCAATTTATTAAAACCATCTATTGTCATTATTAAACCTCAACTTTAGCATACTTTATATTAAGTTTTAAAATATCTTCTAAAGCATTTTCAATTTGTTTTATATTTTTCTTTAATAATTTTATTTTTATTAAACAAGATGTTTTATCTTGATATTTAGCCAATACTTTTAAATCATTGATATAATCATTTATATCATCATACTTAGATTTATCTAATAATTTAGTTATCCCATAAATACTTTTATCTATCTTAATTAAATCTTGCAATATATGGTTATCATATATTTCACATATTTTAAAATTAAGTCTTTCTGTTTGGGTATAAGTCATACATTTATCATTCATAAAATCAATTATTTTAAATAACAATTTTTGTTCAGCTTCACCAAATTTTTCTTGTTTATTTAAAATTAGGACTGCTTCTACTATACCAACATATCCAATGTATAAGTTACCGTTACGAATTACTTTACGCACTTTTTGCTTATCTTCTATTTTTTCAGAAGCAAACAATATGTTAGGATTAAAAATAACATTATAGGTATTTTTATATTTATTTGCTTGTAATTCATATCGTTGTTGTAAGGCGTTTTTACAAATATCTAGCATATCAGAAAGTAATTCAAAAAACTCTTTTTCATTTTTAGCTTTTAATGCACACCTGCAAAGATTTATCGTATTTTGGGCATTTATAGTTCTTCCGATTGAGGTACTTTCATCATTAATATTTTCATACACTTTTTCACCTGTTGAAAAGTAATTACAATTTACATCCTCATTAACTAAATGAATTTGTTTTTTATTAAATATTCCTTCGGCAACTAAGTTTAAAGTATTTAAATTGTTTTTTAAATAAATGTTAGTAATTATCTTCTTTGGAATCTCTACTGATAAATAATTACTAATAATAAATTCATTTTCTAAGCTTTTTTCATTATCTAAAGAAATAGTTATTTTGACTTTATTATCCAGTATATCTAAAGCATTAAATAACATTTTTAAATTATTTATTAGAATATTTTTTAATTCATCTAATGAGTTTTTAAATGCTTTTTCAAATATATTTTTTATTGCTTCATTTTTAATTAAATCAGTATCATTTCTAAACTCTATAGTTTCAATTGATTCAATATAACTAATTAACAAATTATTATCTATATATTCTTTTAACATTAGAGGTTCTAGATAAATATTTATATTTTTTAATAATAATTTTTTTAATTCTTTTAATAGAGGTCTTTTTAGTATTGTATCAAAGTTACTAACAACAACTTCTTTATAAACATCTTTAGCACTAGCGATAATCAAGTTTGTTAATTCTATAAAATATGCTTGTAATTCATAATCTTTTATACTATCTAAACTTATATTACACCCTGCTATATTTCCTAATGAATAACAATCTAAATTGTTAATATAAATAGCTCCTTCATCATTACTTCTTAAACTTTTATTATCAAGTAAGTAAGCAACTGCAAACTCTTTTGATATAATTTTTCCAAAACGACGAATCAATTCTAGAGGTTTATCATTTAATTTATTTTTAGCAGTAAGTCCAATTGTTTCAACTGCTTTAACAAATTTATGAGTTTGTTTTATACTAAATGCTTCTCTTGAGGCAGCTCTTCTTGTTCTATAATCTTGAAACTTTTCATAAACATCAATATTATCTTTTTTTAATTCATATTCAATAATATCTTGGATATCTTCTACATTAATAGTTTTACGATCTTGATAATTTTCATAAATATTATTTAAAACATTTTCATATATTTGATTAACTTTGTTTTCGTCCAAGTTATCATGCGTATCTTCAAAAGCACTTTTAATAGCAATAGCTATTTTAGTTCCATTAAAATTAACTCTTTGGCCACTTCTTTTAACAACTATTAATTCATCAAAAACTTTGTTTTTCATAACTCTACCCTCTACAATCAAATCATATCAAAGAGGGTTTGATAAAACAATGTTTTTTTTAGAAAAAAAATAAATTTTACAATTATTTTTAATTTTGTGTTTACTGTTTTTTTTAAAAAAAAACATTTGCCCGAGTGTTTAAGCCAAATGTTATTGTTGAAACTTTATTTGTTCGCTAGACACTACATCTAGACACATTTCTTGACATTAAAATTTTCTATCTATAAAAGTAGATTTTTTTCCTAATAAATTATATAATATAGTATAAGAAAAAGGTGATTTTAATGAATTATAACTATGTTCATTTAATAGGTATTGGTGGTTCTAGCATGAGCGGAATTGCTATGTATTTATTTGAATCAGGAATAAGGGTGTCAGGGTCTGATGCTGCACATAACCACAATGTCGAAAAATTAGAAAAAGCTGGTATTAAAATATCTATTGGACACAATTACGAAAATATAACTAATCAAGACTTAGTTATTTATTCCAAAGCGGTATCTGATGATAATCCAGAACTTGTTGCTGCTAAAGAAAAAAATATTACTTTAATGGAAAGAGCTGATTTTATTGGTGAGATGACTAAATCTTTTAGCAAAGCTATCGGAGTTAGTGGAACTCACGGAAAATCAACTACTTCTTCAATGATTGCATTATGTTTGTTGGAAGCAAATATGGATCCAACAATCCAACTAGGCGCAGTATTAAAAGCAACTGGAAGTAACTATCGTACTGGGAAAAGTGATTATTTTGTTTTAGAAGCTTGTGAATTTAAAGATCAATTTTTAAGTTTCTTTCCTAATGCTGAAGTTATCCTAAATATTGATGCTGATCATTTAGATTATTTTAAAACTTTTGATAACATCAAAGCATCATTTAAAAAATATGTTGAAAAATTAAATCCTGAAGATGTCTTAGTTACCAACAATGATGATGTGTCTTGTCAAGAATTATTTAAGTTTAATAAAGGCACAAATATTTCTTTTGGAATTGAAAACGAAAGTGATTATCAAGCAACTGACATTACTTTTGATGAAAATGGTTGTGCTTCATTTAAAGTAAATGGACACTTAATTAAGTTAAATGTTAAAGGAATGCACAACGTTTATAATGCGCTTGCTTGTTTTGCTATTTGCGACTACTATAAAATTCCAACAGAAAACATTCTAAAAGGATTAGAAAAATATACTGGAGTTGAAAGAAGATTTGAACTTCTAGCTACAATTAAAGATAACATAAAAGTTTATGACGATTATGCTCATCACCCAACTGAAATTGCTACAACATTAGATAGCGTTAGAAAAACTAATCATCATGAATCATGGGCGATATTTCAACCCCATACTTATAGTAGAACTAAAGATCATTTACATGAGTTTGCTAACATCCTTAAAAATTTTGATCATATCATAATTGCAAAAATATATGCTGCCAGAGAACAAAATATTTATAACGTAAAAGAAGAAGATTTAGTTAACTTAATCAAAAATGAAAATAATAATGTTATCTATATAGATGAATTTGATAATATTGTTGATTACTTAGATAAAAATATCCAAAAAGATGACTTGGTTATCTCTATTGGAGCAGGACCTATTAACGATGTATGTTTAAAATTAATTAATAAAAATGAAGAAGCGACTTCTAATTAGAAATCGCTTCTTTTTTTAAATATTCATCAAGTATCTTAAATACTTCCTCTTTCGTCTTAGCTTGACATAATGCTACTTTATAAGGTTTATTATTAGGTAAACTTTTAAAATAATACATTAAATGAGTTCTCATTTCTAAAATAGCTACCTTTTCATTTTGATCCTCTATTAATAAATTTAAATGTCTTTTCATCATGGCTATTTTTTCTTCTATGCTAACTTCTTTTATAGGTAGATTATTATAAGCATTAACACAATCATTAATTAACCAAGGATTACCGATACATCCCCTTCCAATCATCACCGCATCACATTTAGTATAGTTTAACATTTTTAAAAATTCTTCAGCACTAGTAACATCACCATTACCGATTACAGGAATATTAACATTTTCTTTTACCTGCTTAATAATATCCCAATTAGCTTTACCACTATAACCCTGACTACGAGTTCTTCCATGAATTGCTATAGCACTCGCACCAGCTTCTTCACAAGCTTTAGCTACTTCTACTGCATTAATATTTTTTTCATCCCATCCACTTCTAATTTTTACTGTAACAGGAACCTTTACTGTGTTCACCACTGAAGCCACTATTTCCTTTATCTTATTAACGTCTTTTAACAATGCACTACCGGCTTGATTTTTTACAGCCACCTTTGGAACTGGACACCCCATATTAATATCTATAATATCAGGTTTCATTTTCTCTTCTATAATTTGAGCTGCTTTAGTAAAAGAAGCGATATCACTACCAAATATTTGTTGAGCAATCGGTCTTTCTTCTTCACTCATTGCTAGCATTTTTAAAGTCTTTTCATTTTCAAAACAAATAGCTTTATCGCTTACCATTTCCGCATAGATAAGTCCAGCTCCCATTTCTTTAATAATTTTCCGATAACTAGTATTAGAAATTCCAGCCATTGGAGCAAGAACAACCGGATTTTCAATTTCAATATTTCCAATTTTAAAACTCATATTATCAATCCTCATTTATTCCAAACTTGCCAAATATCAAATTAAATGATATAATGTATTTAGCAAGAAAACTTGCATAAAATAATACGGGAACATTCAGTTTTGCAATGTTGAATGTCTACCCATCAATGGTTGGACATTTAAGCTATTTGCTTAAGTGTCATTTTTTTATTACTACTATCATAATGATAAGAAATAAAATGATAATGAAAGAATGAAGAACTTTAATTATAAAAGTTCTTTTATTCATTTTATCAAACCTCCTTTCTCTTACAAGATTAGAGGTAGACACCCAACTACTGATATTCCAGTGAACGTATTATACTACAAAAAAGTTTGTAAACACAAGCAAGCCACTGAAATTTACAAACTTTTTATTTTATAACCTTTATTGTATCTCCTTGTTTAATTCCAAAAGCATTAGCATTGTCTGTATCCAAATGAACTTCTGTTTTAGTATTTGGCATCACTTTAACAAATGCTTTCATTGTTCCCCCTTGTACATTATCACAAACTAATATTATTTCTTCATCATCACTTAAGCTATACTTTATTGCCTCTTCGGGAGTTATATGTAAATGACGATTTGCTATGATACAAGATTCAGCTAAAGTAACTTCTCCCTTAGGCCCCACTAAAGTAATTGTTTCACTTTCCTTTAAATCTCCACTTTTTCGTATAGGTGGATTTAATCCTAAGAATCTAGCATCAGTTGCAGATATTTCAACTTGATTATACTCTCTAAAAGGTCCCAATATTCTAACATTATCTATACTATTTTTATCTGTTTTTATTTTTAATGTTTCTTTATAAGCAAACTGACCTGGTTGTGTTAATTCTTTTAAAATAGTTGGTTCTTCAAAGAACAACTCATTATAAACTTCTTTTGTTAAATGAATATGACGATTACTAACACCAACGCCTACCATTAATTCCATAAAAGCTCACTCCTTTTTTAAGGCTAACACTTTAAGTATAATACAAAAAACAAGAATTTAAAAGCCTTACTATCACAAAATAACTATGTTATATTTAACCTAAGGAGTGGTAGTTTGAAAAAAGAAGATTTATGTCTAGTTGTAATGGACAATTGTTTAGAATTTGGAAAAAAAGTTGATAAAAGAATCCAAAAAATTAGAAAAACAAATAAAAGCTATATCATCCCTTCTGAGTTCGTTCGTTTTAGCGATGGTGAAGGAAAAGTTAAATTATTAGAAAGTATTAGAGGAAAAGATGTTTATATTTTAAGTGATACTCACAATTATAATATTACCTATCAAATGTATGGTAAAGAACATAATATGAGCCCTGATGAACATTTCCAAGATATTAAAAGAACTATCTTAGCTATGATGGGACACGCCAAAAGTATTCGTGTTGTTATGCCATTTTTATATGAATCAAGACAACATAGAAGAAAAAGTCGCGAATCACTAGATTGTGCTTTAGCTTTACAAGAATTAGAAAGATTAGGTGTAGATAACATTATTACCTTTGATGCTCATGATCCAAATGTTCAAAATGCTATCCCAACCATGGCATTTGATAATTTCTATCCTACTAATGAAATATTAAAAGTCTTTTTCAAAAAAGAAAAGTTTGATCCAGAAAACACTTTAATTATAAGCCCTGACGCTGGAGCCATGGATCGAGCAAGATATTTAGCTGACATCCTAAGAGCTGATGTGGGTTTGTTCTACAAAAGACGAAATTTAAAGAAAATTGTAAATGGCCAAAACCCAATAGAAGCTCATGAATACTTAGGAAGAGATTTAAAAGATCAAGATGTTATCGTTGTTGATGACATGATAGCTAGTGGCGGATCATTATTTGATGTAGCCAAAGAGTGTAAAAAACGTGGTGCCAAAAATATTTATTTCTTTGCTACATTTAGTTTGTTTACTGCTGGAGCTCAAAAGTTTATTGAAGCTCATAAAGAAGAACTATTTAGTAAAATATATAGTACAAATTTAACTTATGTACCAGAAGAAATTCTAAATTCCGAATGGTTTGTTAGTTCTGATTGTAGCGATTATCTAGCAGACATAATTGATTGTATAAATACCGGTGAATCAATATCAGAATTAATTGAAGAGCATTCAGCTATTAAAAATTTTGTTAATAAAAGATAAAACATTATAGTTTTAAAAGCTATAATGTTTTTTAAATATCTATGCTATGAAATACATAAACATTTTCTACCAAATCTTGTCCGCCTCTTGAAAATATTCTTTTACTATCTAAAGTTCCACCCAAACGCTTATAAAATTCGTTAGCTGGATTTCCTTCTAAACAGCCAATAATCATTTTATCAAACCCTAAATGCTTAAGCTTTTTTACAGCATCTTTTATTAATTTTTTTCCATAACCCATACACTTATATTCATTTAATATATAGATTGCATTTATCTCACCATAATCTTTATATTTCAAATCATCAGCTTGGCTATACTTGACAAAACCTACAACCCTACCATTTATTTCTAATACTAGCTCATTGTTAGTTATACTATTAAAATTTTTTTGAGAATTTATTATTCTTTCTTCTTCATTATATGTAAGTGAATTTAAAAAAACATCATTCACTATTCCTCTATAAGTATGTTGCCAAGATTTTGTAATTATTTTTTGTACACTAGCACAATCTTCTAATCTTTTTTCTCTTATAATCGCATCCATATTAACCTTTCAACAAAATAAATTTAACCTTCTAATTTTTCTTTACCTACACTTTGCAATAATTCTTTTAAAACAGTATTATCATCTGAAATAAAAAATTCTTCCTTTTCAATACTTACCGATACATCTCCAGAAGATAATGCTGTTGCTTTTAATTTAGATTTTACATCTTTTAAATCTATTTCATTTTTATAATCTAATCTTTTATTTTCATTTTCTATTATACCAACTACTCCATCAGTTTCAGATAAATATACAGCATAATTATCATAGAATTTTAAACTATAAACAGTTGTACTTTCTCTTTTAGAAATAGTTATAACTGGCTTCTTATTAGTTTCATGATAATGCGAAAACATTAAGCATAATATACCAATAAATATTCCAATCATTATCACTATAACGCTTATAATTGCCCCTTTTTCAAACTTAGTCATTTTAATCTCCTTTAATATGTTTTTATATCTAATAATCTTAATTCATCATCATAGACTAATTTATAGATTACTAAGCTATTAAAATTAGATACAACTCTATCTTTATGATTTAAAATTAAATGATCATCTAAATTATAACTAGCTTCACAATAATTAAGCAAAAAACTTGTAATTGCAATTTGATGAGTAAATATCGCTATATAATCATCATCTTTACTTAAGATATTTTTCATATATGCTGTAATTCTTTTTTTTGTATCATTAATCGTTTCTCCACTAGGTAACTTATAATTAAAGTCATGTTCTTGACTATCTTTATAATAAGATAATTTTAGTCCATCTGGAAAATTGCCAATCTTTCTTTCATTTAATCTACCGTCAATATTAATTGAAATTTCCAAACGAGATGATAAATACTTAGCAGTTGAAATTGCACTTGCATATTCCGAAGAATAAATATTTGAAACACAATCAAGTCCTTTTATTTTGGCTAATTTTAAAGCAGCCTTTTCTCCTTGAGCACTTAATGGTCTTTTAGCTCTTCTTTCATCAACACTTTCTTTTGAAATATAATTAATATTATCCACAACTAAATTATTTGCTACTAAAAATATCGTTTTCACAACTACTCACCTATTATAAATAGTATCATATAACATATTAAAAAGGCAAGTAATAACCCTTGCCTTTGAAAGTGTGAGTTTGAGTTTATTTTTTGTTTATTTGGTTTGTTTTATGAAAAAATTTCTATTTATCACTTCCTTTTCTAATTGTATCATACAACTTTATTATGAAAACTAAGTGATAGAAAAGTGAAACTACTTATTTATTTTAAAATAAAATGTTGTACCTTCATTTTTCTGGCTATTAACGCCATATTTAAATCCATGTTTTTCTAATATTTCTTTTACAATAGAAAGTCCAATTCCTGAACCAATATATTCTCTTTGATGATTTTTATTAGCTTCTTTCTTATAATATTTATCCCATATGTAAGGAATATCTTCTTCTTTAATTCCTTTTCCTGTATCAATTACTTCAACTAAATAATCCTTTTTAGACTCCGTTACTTTTAGAGTTACTTGGTTGTCATCTCCCGTATAGTTTATAGCATTATTTAGCAAATTCAAAATTACTTGATTTAATCTATCCTTATCAGCTTTTATCATGATCTTATCTGGTAAAATGACATCAAACTTATAATTCTTAGTCTTTTCCATTATTTCATAATTTTTAATAATCTTTTTGATCTCTTCTTTTAAATCATAATTAACAATATTTAATTTAACTGCGACAGCATTAGATTGCATTTTTGATAATTCTAAAATATCATTAACTAAACTATTTAAGCGATCCGTTTCACTTATTATTACATCAACATTACTTTCTAACTTTTTCTTATCTTTATAAGAAATATCTTTAATCATTTCAGCATAGGCTTTTATCATCGTCAAAGGTGTTTTTAAATCATGCGAAACATTAGCCATCAAATCTCTTCTAAGTTCATCTGTCTTCTTTAAATCATCTTTAACTAAATTTAACGTACTAGATAATTCATCTATTTCTACTATATCACTACTATCAAATCTTTCATCAAAATTACCATCTTTTAACTTAGCTGCTTTCTTCGTAATCTTTTCAATCGGTTCAGTTATCTTTTTAGATAAATAATTAGCTATAATTACTGCAACAATTGTAACTAAAATCGTAATATAAATTAATTGATTTTTTAATATGGTACTTGCCCCACTCACATCTTTTAAAGATGAATATAATATAACAGAACCGTAGTTATTTTTTATTTCATATAAAACGGCTTTTATATCATATTTATTATTTACTATTCTAATTTTTTCTTCCGTATCAGAATTATTAATAAATTTTCTAATTTCTTTTTGAACTAATGGATTATTTAGTTCACAACCTAACATTTTATCATTGTAAATATAACCTTTTCCTACATCAGAAATTATTTCAACACATATTTCATTATCATACGCTAGTGTTTCTAACTCCAAAATAGTAATATTTTGATTTTCAATTTTATTAACAATTTTTTCAATTTTATTTAATTGATAACTTTCATATGCATACCCTAAGAATAAAACTTGACTAATCCAGATTGTTAATAATATCCCAATTGAAAATAAGACAATATAAATTCTAGTTTTCTTTTGTAAAGAGCTTTTACTTTTCTTTGTATTCAAACTTATAACCCACTTTTCGTAAAGTCACAATGAATTTACGATACTTTCCTAAATGATTTCTTAAAGTCTTTATATGAGTATCAATGGTTCTATCTTCCCCATAATAATCATATCCCCAAATATTTGTTAATAAGCTTTCTCTAGATATAGCAATATTTTTATTATCCATCAGATATTTTAATAATTCATATTCTTTTGGTGTTAAATTTACTTTCTTTTTATCAACAAATACTTCATGAGAACTATCATCTAGGACAAGCCCATTAAAAACATATCTAACCGATTCTTTATTCTGCCTTCTTGTTACAGCTTTTATACGTGATACTAATTCTTTAGGACTAAAAGGCTTTGTAACATAATCATCTATTCCTAATTCAAACCCAAATAATTTATCATATTCTTCACTTCTTGCTGATAATAAAATAAACGGAATATCTTTCATTTCTTTAATAATCTTACAAGCGCGATATCCATCCATTTTCGGCATCATTATATCCATAATGATAATATCAAAGTCAATTGTTTTAACAAGCTCAACAGCTTCTACTCCATCAGAAGCTTCATAAACTTCATAATCTTCTAATAGTAAATATTCTTTTATGACATCTCTAATCAGTTTTTCATCATCAACAACTAAGACTTTCATAACACCACCTATAAATAATTATAAGACATAATTGTGAAATTTAAATGAAAAATTATTACTTTGAAATAAAGGGCTGACGTAAATGATTATTTTCTGTTCGTTCTAAATATTTAACTTTTATCTTATAATTTGGCTTTATATAAATGACGTTTCCTGCATTAAAATTTATAAATGGTGATAAATTAACAGATTTAGAGGAAAGCACTTTATTTACAAAATCATACTTTTTAGCCATCGAAACTTTCCCCACATAAAAAAATTTGTTTTTTCTTAACTCCCCTAATAAAAAAGAAACATTGTTTTTATTGACAATATAGCCACCGATAAAAAATTCCTCCTCTTTTAAATTTTTTATCTTTAACCAATAATCTGATCTTTTATTTATTATGTATGGACTATCCACCTTTTTGGCTACAATTCCCTCTAAACTTAATTTTGTAGTTTCTTTAAATAAATTAATTCCTTCTTTAATTTTATAAAAACTTTTTATAAACACATCATTTTCTCGATATTTATCTAACATTTCTTTTCTTTTTATTAAAGGTATATCTGTTAAATTTTTATTATCATACAAGATATCAAAACAAATAAATACCACCGGATTACTAATTGATTGATTTTTAATTTTAACTTTATCTTTCAAGTGAGCTCTTTCTTGTAAATCATTAAATGATGGAATATTATTTTTAAAAAGCACTATTTCTCCATCAAATATTGTTTTTCTTTTAACTATCTCTTTAATCTTTTGTAATTCCGGATATAAATAGGTAACATCTTTTCCATGGCGATTAATAATCGTTACATTATTATTAGATGCAAATATAATCGCTCTTGTTCCATCAAATTTTATTTCATATAAATAATTATCATCATCAAAAGGTTTACTTACTTCTTTTAAAAGCATCGGATACCAAAATCTATCATTCCATAAATTCATTTATATTGTTTCAAACTCTTTTCCAAAGCTTTCATTAAGTTATTAACTTGTTCTTTTTGTTTTGTCTTTTTCGCCTTTATTTCCTTGCCATCCAACTTATTATTAATTGCTTCTTTAATATTGTTTTGATATTCATCTTTATAATCTTCCGGCTTAAACTTCATACTCAAACTTTCAATAAGTTTAATAGCCATATCAAGTTCTTTCGTTTTATAATCATCTTTTATTTGTTTTTCTTCTGCTACCACTTCTTCATCAAAATATAAAGTGGTCATAACTATTCCAAACGAAGTAAATCTTAAAACACAATAATAAAATTTACTTCCAATAATGGTTTTAGCTATGGCTACTTTTTTTGTTTTCTTTAAAGCTTGGCAAAATAAATTATAAGCTTTAGAATTATTTTCAGTTTCTAAAACATAACTTTTTTCAAACATAACCGGATCTATCTCTTTAATATCAACAAATCCCACTATTTCAATATTTTTATCATTTTCAACCTTCAATTTAGCTAACTCTTCTTTTTCTAAAACTAAGTAATTATCTTTTTCATATTCATATCCTTTGACAATTTCTGCTTCTTTAACATCTTTCTTACAATGTGGACAATATTTGATATACTTAATTCTTTTTAAACATTTCTCATGCAATTGATTAAAAGATGTATCATTATTTCTAATAACCGGATTTATTACAACCGGAATATTTACTAATGCAAATGAAATACTACTATGAATATTTGGCATAAAATCACCCTGGTTTTAGTATTTCCTAAAATAGAAAAAAATTACTATTAAAGTAATAAATTAATAACAATTAAACTTATAGAGAAAAAAAACTAAAAGTTGAAAAAATGTATTTTATATGTTATATTGTATATAGATGAAGAAATCTTCATAAAATAAAAATGGAACACTTAATTTCGCATGTTGAGTGTTACCATAAAAATTTGGTTTTCACCTAACTTTAGCTAGTTAGGTGATTTTCTTTTCATATCAAAACTATAAATAGCAATAATACTAATAGGAAGATAAGTATGATTAATGAAAAGATTAATAAATCTTTCTTACTCATATGCATCACCTCCAAACTTTTACAGAATGAAGGGAGCACCCAACTTATTAAATGTTCCTAAAGAAATTATATTAAACATTTGTTCTCTAAACAAGAGGGGTTTAGTTTATTTTTCCCAAAATACTATTAGGTTTATTATAAATATCTACTTATCATATCTTGCAACAATATAATTAAAAAAATCTGTTAAAATACAATCATCAAAAGTCTTTCTATTCCTCCTACAAAAAAACACCATTAGGTGTTATAAATTTACATTATGATAAATATTTGATACGTCTTCAATATCTTCTAAAAGTCCTAATAAACGATTAAAGATTTCTAAATCATCACCTTCTAAAGTGATTTTTTCTTTAGCAAACATCCCAACTTCATCAAAGGTATAATCAACATTAGGAATAATAGTTTCAATAGCATCTTTAATTTTATTATGATCAGTTGGTCTAACACTAATTGTTATTTCCCCATCTTCACTTTCAAAATCAACTGGTTCAATACCTGCTTCTAAAACTGCATTAAAAATTTCTTCCTCATTAGCATATGCAAAACTAACTACTCCTAGATAATCATAATTATAACTAACAGAATTAGATACTCCTAAACTTTTATGCACTTTATTAAAAGCTGCTCTTACAAAACCAACTGTACGATTAACATTATCAGTTAAAGTTTCAATAATTAAAGTTGAAGCACCTGGACCAAATCCTTCATAAACAACTTTTGTATATTCGTCTTGTCCAGCTCCTTTGGCTTTATCAATTGCTCTATTAATAATATCAGATGGAACTTGTTGTTTCTTCGCTTTTTCTACTAATCTTTTTAAACTAATATTTGATTCAATTTCTGGAACACCTTTTTTAGCCGCTAAATAAATTTCTTTAGCAAAAGTAGAATATAATTTAGCTTTTGCTGCTCCTGTTTTTTGAATACTCGCTTTTCTTACTTCATAAGCTCTTCCCATGGGTAATTCCTCCTAAATAAATTTTAAACTTTTTATAAACTTATATATAAAATATTTCTTATTATAAGCCTTTTTTACTAATTTGACTAGTCCATAAGGACTATAAACATTAAAATAACTGATTTTTTCTTCACGCATAATAAATTCTAAAGATTTTAAAATCATTTCTTTAGCACTATCCGTCTCCCAGAATTTACTAACACGTTTTAATAATTTTTCATCTACTTTTTTTATTAACATATTATAATACCAATCCGGTCTTACTTTAAACAAGAATTTCTTGCCATCATAATTTTTTAATACTTTTAAAGTATCAAAATAACCTAATTTAATATTTTCTCTAATCTTTTCTTGTTTTAAAGTGATTGTTCCACCTAATGATCGAGATGGCTTTATATCAATTATCTCTACCCCTTTAGGTCTTTTTCTTTTTACTCCAATACCATTTAATCTTACTACATATATTTTTTTGTATTTTTTCTTAACTAATAAATCAACAGGACTATTATCATAAAAACCACCATCAAGATAATAATTTTCATCAATTATTTTTTCCATTTTAAAAACTGGTAAATAACAACTAGCTAAGATATAATCAATAATTTTACTTTTGGGAATATCTTCTTTATATTTATAAACTGGTTTTAAAGTATTTAACTGAACAGTTACTAGACCATAATCCATTTTACTATTATATAATTTATCACGATCTAAAACTTTATCAACGGCATTACATAATTTAGTTGTATCAATACCTTTATTTTTTAAAATCCCAAATACGCTTGATACAGCTTTACTAACATTTCCTAATTTAATTTTTTTCAAATGTTGTAAATCTAATAATTCAGAAACATCTATCTCTTCCCAAAACTTTAATAATTCTTTTTCTTGACCAGCCGCAATCATTGCAGCATTAAATGATCCAATAGATGTTCCACAAACACCATTTGGTTTTATATGACAATCTAAAAATGCTAGATAAGAACCAATTTGATAAGAACCTCTCGTTCCTCCACCTTCAAACGCAATACCAATCATTTTCTATTTCCTTTAAATTTAACAATTAAATTACCTACAAATCTAGCTACAACTCTTTTAGTATTAGTTCTTCTTTTTAATCTCATCATAAAAGAAGCAACTGAATCATTTCTAAAACTTAAAATGTTTTCTAATTCATCACTATCTTCGTATACATATCCATAATAATTTTTATTAAGAAGTAATCTTCCTACTAAATATTTAAAACTAAATCCATAATATTTTAAAATGTTTGTTAATAACTCACTATATAATATTTGACAGTTCTCACCACCACCAACATTATATGTGTTTTTATTTAAAGTTTTAATTTTATCTAAAGCTTTAACAAAAGCATAAGCAGCATCCTGATCAGAAACCACTTCAATCAATTCATTTTTTATACCATTATAAACAAAACCTGGTAATCTTGGATCAGTTAACACAAGAGGAAGTCTAAAAATAATATAATTTTTAATCTTTTTCTTAATTAGTTTTTCAACTTCTTTCTTCCATTTAGCATAGTAATCTTCTTCGCTAACGTTTATTTTGGTTTTAGCAGTAACTTTTCCTGATTTAGTTTTACCATAAATAACTGTACTTGATGCATATAAAAGTGTACAACTTGGATTATAAAAATCAATTGCTCTTACTAAATTTTCTGTTACTTTATAATCGATTAATTCACCTAAATCTTCTTTTAAGTCTGCAAATGGCGGCATTACACCCGCTAAATGAATAATATAATCATGATCTTTAACTAAAGCATCCACAATAATCGGATCAGTTAAATCTGCATATAAGACATTAATACGACGATTATATCTTCGTAGTCTTTTTGTTGAATTACTATTAGGTAAATCAACTCCTGTTATTTCATATTTACCTTCACTTAGTAAATACTTAATTACTAACGAACCAATTGCTCCAGCAGCTCCCGTTACTAAAACTTTTTTCATCTAAATCACTTCCTATAAAAACAAAGATATTATTACAATAATTATTCCTGTTAAAATTCCCATCATAGTTGATTTCTTTTTCAAATGAGTAATCATCTCTGGTAATAATTCAAATAGAGCCAAATAAAGACTCATTCCTAGAGATAATGCAATAATATATCCTAGATAAATTTCTTGTATTTCTCCGAATAAAATTACTATTAGACCACCAATTAATGATGATAATGTTAACAATCCCAGTAAAATAATATTTTTTTTATTTTTCTTTTCTTCTAACATTGTGGCACTAATTTCAATTCCTAAAGGAATATTATGAAGACTCACACCAAGTGCCATAATAATACCAGTTTTTAAATCTTGTAAACTAACTAAATAAATAGCCATACCTTCAATAACATTATGAATTAAAATAGCTATTAATGTTACAAAACCAATATGATATAAATGATTATTATGTTCTAACTTATTTTTCTCATTATCATGATGATCATGATGATGATCTGGTATAAAATAATCAAATAGTTTTAAGATAACTATCCCCAATAAAATCACAACTAACAAAATAAGATTATGCCAAGTAAATATTTTATTAATATTATATATTTCTTTTAACTCAGGAATTAAATCAAAAATAATTACTCCTAATAAAACAATTAAAGCTAAACCAACAGAAAAGTTACATAAACTATCTTTCTTCTTTATTACTTTTGATACAAAGATTCCTACTAAGAAAAACAACCCAACAATTAATGTTAATAATAAATGCATCCTATCATCTTCTCTCGCCAAACATTATATCAAAATTATCCCTAAAATACTAGCTTTAATAAATATGAAAAAAACTACTATTAAGTAGTTTATTTATTATAATTATGTTCTATTATTTCAAATGTTTCTTTATCAATAGATAAATATATTTTTGATTTATCAATTTTTGATTCATATGTCATTTCATACCCTATCCAATCATCATAATGACAAAACATAAAACATCTATATTCTTTATCAAAATAAGTTAATTCATAATTACTTCCTACATATGCATCGGCTACTTTTATTGCTTTTTCTTTATGAATTGTTTCTTGCTTTTTAAAATTATATTTTCCTGTACATACTATAAGCATCGGTATAACTAACAAAAACAGAATTATTATTACATTAATTTTTTTAGAAAATAAACTTCCATCAAAATCATAGTCTATAGAAATCTTTTTGATTTTTTTTAACAGCCATAAAATAAAATTAATTAATAACATGCAAATGAAAAATACAAACGAAAAGATTATATGAACAACGATTAAATCGAAACCTCTAGAAAAAAAGCCCAAACAAACGAAATCAATTATCATCACCCAAAAATATAAACCTATTTTATTAGCTGAAACATAACTTCTAGTCTTTATTGCTTTTAAAACATAAGTAAAAATTATATTAAATAATATCGTTATATAAATTGTCTCTTGAATATCAGCAACTGAATTTAATCCATCCGAATATAAATAATTAAATTGACCTATTTGATAATAAACTATAAATGCAACTTGATATAATAATAAATCTATATTTCCAAACTTAAAATTGTTTTTCTTATAAAATATAAGTTGAAGAACAATTGATAATATTAATACTAATAATTGAATACTCATTACTATAAAACCTCCAATAATTATTAATTCTCACTCACAAAAAATACTTCATACCATTTTAAGAACACATAAATAGTCCATACTTTGCGGTAATTATCTTTTTGTTCATATTTATGTTCATCTAATAAATTAATAATATATTCTTGATTAAAGTATTTCGCAGCATAATCTGTTTGGAATGTATTTTTAATTTCTTCGTATACATCTTCTTCTCTCATCCAATTTCTAATTGGTACCGGAAAGCCTAATTTTTTCTTTTTATACGATTCATTAGGAATAACTTGTTTAGCTGCATCTCGTAATGCTACCTTGGTATTTTCTTTCGTTACTTTGTAATCAATTGGTAATGATGAGGCAACTTTGAATACTTCTTTATCAATAAAAGGAACTCTACCTTCTAAGGAATTAGCCATCGTCATCTTATCAGCTTTTTGTAAAATATCTTTTATTAACCAATAATTAATATCAATAGCTTGCATTTTAATAATATTACTGACATCTTTAAACTCATCATAAACCGGTTTAGTTACATCTTTATTTTTTAAAGTTGGTTTTTCTTTTAGTACCTTTGCACATTCTTTTTCACTAAATACTTTATTAACTCCAATATAACTATCTTCTAGTTTTTGACCTCTTCTAACTAAGAAATTAATTCCTCTAACTTCAGGAAGTAAACTACATATTTTAGAAATTATATTACGAATAAAAAATGGAATTTTATTATAAAATTTATAATCTATTTCTTCTCTATAAGTGTTATATCCTCCAAAGAATTCATCTGCACCCTCCCCAGATAAAACCACTTTAACATCTTTACTTGCTAATTTAGCCACAAAATATAATGCAACAGCAGCTGGATCAGATGTTGGTTCATCCATATGATACATAATCTTAGGAATAATCTTCATATATTCTTCTTTAGTAATCTTTTTGCTTGTATTTTTTATATTTAATTTTTTAGCTAAGTCTTTGGCATAATCTATTTCATTATATCTTTCAATATCATAACCAACCGTATAAGTTTTATCAGGTTTAGCTAAACTTACTAAATAAGATGAATCAATTCCACTTGATAAAAATGAACCAACTTCTACATCAGAAAGCATATGATGATTAACTGAATCTTGCATTGTCTTGGCAATTTCTTCCACTGCTTTATCATAAGATTGATCATTTTCTTTAAATGATAATTTAAAAAATCTTTTAATATCAATTTTATTATTTTTATAAGTCAAACTACAGCCCGGTTCTAAACGAAATACCCCTTTAAAGAATGTTTCATTTGTAGGAGTAAAACTAAAAGATAAATACGGGCCGATTAATTCTTCATTTAATTCTTTTTTAAATTCAGGATGTTCTAAAAAACTTTTAATTTCTGAACCAAACATAAAAGTATCATTAAACATTCCATAATATAACGGTTTAATTCCAAAATTATCCCTTGCTAAAAATAAAGTTTTTTTATTTATATCATAAATAGCAAATGCAAACATTCCTCTTAATTTACCGGGGAGTTTACTTCCCCATTCTTCATATCCATGTACTAACACTTCCGTATCAGAAGAAGTAGCAAATTTATGTTTTAATTTTTTTAATTCAGCTTTTAATTCAACATAATTATATATTTCGCCGTTGAAGATAACTGCTACTGACTTATCTTCATTATATAACGGTTGTAATCCACCCTCTAGATCAATAATTGATAAACGACGATGAGCCAAAGCTATCACATCATCGATATAAAAACCTTCACTATCAGGTCCACGATGTGATATTCTTTGACTCATTTTCTTGATAATACTTTTTTTATTTTTTTCTTTACTTACAAAACCTGTTATTCCACACATATTAGTTACCAAACACTTTCTTATAATAGTCTTTTTCGATAATATATTTGCTCATATTAATTTTATTAGCAACGATTTTATTCATATTATCAACATAATTTTCTGGTACATCTACTCCTTCATTAGCAACGAACTTCTTCGTATTCGCGTAGTATTTTCCATAATCACTTACCCAAGAACGATTATTAAATATTGCTAATCCTGGTTCCGTACTTAATATATCTTTTCCTATTATTAATCTAGAATCATAATTTATTCCAAAAATATTATAAATTGTTGGTAACACATCAATTTGACTACCAACTTTACTTACTTTAACATTTTCTGTAGCACTATTATATAAAATAAAATTACTTCTATTTATTTCAATTACTCCATCTTTTTTATAAGAAGCTGCTTCATTAACCTCATCTAAAGTTAACATATATGGATAATGATCTCCTACTAAAGCAATAACAGTATCGTCTAACTTTCCAGCTTGCTCTAATTTACTAATTAATACTTCTAAAGCATCATCAAGTTCCATTTGCGCTGCAATATAAGCTTTTACTGGTTCACTATACGGTAAATGATCTACTTCACTTTTATGCTTTTTACTCATGGCATTTCCCCAAGTATAACTTCCATGCCCACTAACTGTTGCATAATAAACCATAAATTTTTCTTCATTAATATAATCATCAACAGTAGCATTGATTAATTCAACATCACTTTCTGGCCATAACTTACAATTAACTTTCTTTTCTAAACCATTACGACATGCTAAGAAATTTTTAAATCCTATAGCTTCTAAATATTTATAACGATCTTGGAAAGTATAAGAATGATTATGATAAGCATAAGTACTATACTCTAAATCATTAAATACTTTTCCTACTCCATAAGGAAAACTATTTTTGGCATTACGCCAAGTTCTTAAAATACTATTGTTAGCAAATAACCCAGTTAACTCTTGGAATTCTCCTCCAATAGTACTATTATTTACTGGTGTATAGAAATTTTCAAAAGTAAATGATGAATTAATAAGTTTATATAAAGTTGGAGTCAATTCTTCACTAACAGCTATTTCATTATAACTTTCTGCCATAAACAAAATTAAATTTTTATCTTTAAACAAACCAGTATATTCATTCTGTTTTGTTCCTGAATCACTATTAAAATATTCATGCATTTCTTTAATACTTTTATTACTCTCATTATTAATTAATGTATTAAAATCTATTGATTTATTAATATTATAGTCATATACAATTGGTGTTTCTTTTTCTATTTCTTCTTGTTTAATAAAAGTTACTTCTTCTTCAAACCCAGTAATAGTTTTTTTCACATCTAGATAAGTTGCGGTATAAACGCCAAATTTTTCAATGCTTAAAGAAATATCATTGACTTTATTATATATTTCATATGCTGAATAAGTTTTATCTTTATTAATTAATAAACTTCCTTTAAATCCTAGAATTACTAATATAATTAAAACTATTCCAATTCCTTGTTTCTTTAAAGAAGATTTACTAAAATTAATTTTCTTAGCCACAAAGAAAGTAACACTAAAAGGAATAAATAAAATAATTATATAAATAAAGTTTTTTAAAATCATTAATAAAGTTGTTTTCCAAAAAGTCATTACTTGATCTGCTAACTTTAACATTGATAACGAAAAATAAACATTAAATGCATTTTTATAAACCAAATGTCCACAAGCCCATAAGCTTATTATTCCTAAAATAACTAAAAATATTACTTTAGCTGTTTTTTCTTTAAAAAACTTTGTTATCCACGAAATAGCTAACGCAAAAATAAAAGAAGTAATTAAAATATATAACAAAGAACTAGCAAAAAACTTTTCTATTGTTACTATTCTAAAAACAAATTCAATAAAAAATATAGATATAAAACTATATAAAAATAAAGGTAATTTTTTTTCATTTTCCATACATCATCACTAATTATAGTATATCACATTTAAATTTTCATATAAATACAATTTTACATAAAAAAAGGACTTTTAATCGTCCTTTTTAAATATTACTCTTTAATATCGTTAATAAAGAATATTAGATTGATATCAAAGACTAAGATGTACTAAGTAATACTTGTGTACACGTTTTATAATATGTCCTGATTAAGCAAATTTATTTGCCCTGTTTTTTCCAATTGAACTACTTCTTCACGATAGTTTAAAGCAATTCCAATTGTAAAAATATACGATAATAAATAAAACCAAACCATTAAAATTACAATGTTAGCTAAACTGCCATAAAAAACATCGTATGCGGCAAAGTGATTAATATAAAATGAATATATACTTGTCACAATTATCCACATAACTGAAGTAAATATTGCTCCATAATTAACATTTTTACTTGGTAATTTACGATCTGGAGCTAACGTAAATAATAACTTTATAAAAATAAATATTATTATCCAGGAAATTGGACCTTTAATAAAATTAAAGATAGCAGTAATTATTTCAGTTATATTGGCATTTAAATTAACATACTTAATTAATTCAATGATTCTTTCACCAAATAATGGTACTACTAATATAAAAATAAACAGAATAATTAAGAAAATAGTCATAACAAAAGCTTTTAAACGTCTTTTAAGAAAACTGCTATCTTTAATTCCATAAATAGCATTAGAAGTTACTATCATTGAAGCAGCACCATTTGAAGCAAAATAGTAAGCTATTAATATCGAAAAATAAAAGCGAAGTCCAACATCAGGATTTGTAATTGTATTACACACAAGTGATGCAATATCACTATTTAAAGCCTTTGAAATAAAATTAAAAACAAAATCACTAGAAATATTTAAATAAGAAGTAAAATATCCAAGTAAAGTTACTGTAGGAACAATGGATAAAACGAAGAAAAAAGCCAGTTGTCCAGGTAAAACCTTAAGTTCTGGCCTTTTTAAGACAATTAAAACATTACTCAAAAATTCTTTAAATCTTTTAATCCCATTAGATAGAATATTATTTTGTTTCTCTGTCAATTTCATTTTTTTCCTTCTTTTGTTTTTTCATTTCTTCTACAGCTTCATTTATAGCATCTTCAATTGTTTTTATATCATCAGTAATCATACTATAGCCAAATTCTGCTCCATATTCATATGGTAACTTTTTAAATTCTTTATTTAATTTATGTATGTAACTAACAACTTGCTTTTGGGAATATCCTACCATATAAACTAAAAATTCATTTCCGTCAGTTCTAATAATATCCGTATAGTCAAGTTGCGTTTTAATAAGCACATTAGCAACTGCTTTAATTTGCTTATCTCCTTCTTCATACCCTAATGAATCATTTATATATTGAACATTATTTAAATCAATTACTATCATTGCTTGTGGATAAACATTATTATTATTCCATGTTTCAATATTTTCATTTAAATAATTTCTATTTTTTAAGGAAGTAAGTTGATCAATAAACTTCAATTTATCTTCTCTCTTAATTCTTTTTATAACAGTTATCTTCTTTGTTTTTTTATAGATTAATAATACTGCTACAAAAGCTATTACTAAAATATATAAAATATACTTAGCTATTGTTCCTAATATTGTTCCACTTTTCATAGTTTCATAATGATGATAAATACCGGCATTAGTCATTTCTTTATAATCTAAAGTTTGAACATATTTACTAAATAATTTATATAAAGCATTACTATTATTTACTTTAAAAGAATATTCTGAATTACTAACATTACTATATCTAGTTGTATAATCTTCTAATTCACTCGATTTATAATAATCATATATATTACTATCTACTATTGCTATTATATCTTTTTTACATAATTTAAATAATTCATTATTATTTTTATATGTTTTAACTTTGATATTACCAACATTAGTTAAAATAGTTTGTAGTAAGCTATTTTCTAATACATATACCTCTTTATTTTGTAATGATTCTAAAGAATTAATAACAATATTATTTTCTGCGCTAGCAATAACTTCATATTTTATCGGCATTGTTGCTTTTACATCTTTTATTTCATTTACTAAATTATAATAATTATAATAAATATCTATTTCATTCTTATTTAAACCTTTAACAAATTTATCATAGTTTTTATACTTTGTAAAAGTAAAATTAACTCCCGAAAAGTCACTAAATTTTTGTAAGTAAATAGCGACAATACCACCATAATTACCACCTATAATTACTTCATAAGGACTATTGTTCACAAATCCATATTTATAATCAATACTTCTTAAAGCATCCACTTCCGTACCGGAGATATTTAAATCAGTTGTAAACAAATTAAATTCACTAGCATTAAAGTAATCATCAAAATCTTCTTCCCATGTTAAATAATATTTTTTTAAAACACTACTAAATATTGATGAATCATCTTTAAGATAATAATAATAATTTATATCTCCAAAATGATAATTAACATTTAAGTTATTGCTTAAAATATTATAAATATTTTCCATTAAAGGAACTAAAATATATTCAACAGTTCCGTCATTTAATTTAGTTAACAATTCTTCATTAGTAAGTTGGGTAAATGAAATCTTCGTATTTTTTAAATAAGAAGAGACATAAGATAAATCATCACTAGCAATTCCAATAATTTTATTTTCTAATGCTTTAACATCATTAATTAATTCATAATTTTTACCAATTAAAACATAATGATCTTTATAAAATATAGTATCTGCGTTAGTAATGGTATTGCCTTTACCTAATACAAGTCCAGAAGCAGTTTCATTGCTATTATAAGCTACAGGATTAATAGAAATATTATATTCAGCTGTAAAATCATTTAAAAAATCAAAGAAAACTCCCGTACCAGTATTTCCAAATATTGCATCATCATTTAAGACACTAATATTTTGAACATTTTTTAAATTATCATTTATCCAATTTTTTTCTGAAATAGAAAGTCTAGTTGGATCGCTTAAGTAATTAGTTAATATAGCAGCAATAATAGCCACTACAAAAATAGCACCCCCAATTATCCAAATTAACTTTTTATTTTTCATACTACTCTTCTTCCTCAACAATTTCAGTGTTATTGCTCCATATAACACCTTCACCACTTATATTATGGCTTCCCATTAGAGTAAATCCTTTCGTTGGATCTTCTTCTGTTTTATCTTGTTTAATAATAAAATTAATATCATAGTAAGCTAACACTTCTTCACCAATATTATCGACACTAGCCAAAGCCTTACTTTGGGCTTCTACTAATGAAGCATCACTATTAAATTTAATTGTAATATATATAGTTCTTACTGATACTCTAAAAGTTACTTCTTCTACTAATTCATCTTCTTTTAACGTATCAATATAGCTTTTTTTTACTTCATCAGATACTTTTACGTAATCATTTAAACGATCTCCATATTCACTTTTATCAGAGCCGACAAAATAACTTAAAGCTACTGAACATATAGCAATAAAACAAGCTATTAAAATTATAAACAAAACAAACAAAATGCGATTTTCTTTCCAAATCTTTTTAATTTTTTTCATTAAAATTCACCTCTAAAAGTATTTATATTATACTACATTATATTACGATAAGCAATTTCTATATTTTTTCTTTCAGTGTTTCTTCATTCCATATTTCAATATTTAAATTTTGCGCTTTTGCTAGTTTACTACCAGGATTTTCTCCCACTATTAATACATTAACATTTTTACTAACTGATTCAGTTGTTGCACCACCACTATCTTCAATTAAAGTTTTTAATTCTTCTCTTGTTATAAAAGATAATGATCCCGTAATAACAAATTTCTTATTAGCAAAATTTTCATTTATTTTTTTTGCTGTTTGTAAATAATTCATATTGATACCATAATTTTTTAATTTATTAATCAATTCAATATTTATTTTATCTTGAAAGAAATCAACAATATTTTTAGATAATATTTTACCAATATCATTAATTTGGCATAAATCCTCTTCAGTAGCTAACATTAAATTGTCTATTGAATTAAAACGTTCTGCTAATATTTTAGCTGTTTTTTTACCAATTCCAGGTATGCCAATTCCAAATAGCAATCTTTCTAAGCTATTATTTTTGGAATTATCTATAGCTTGTAACATTTTATCAAAACTTTTACGCCCATAACCTTCTAACTGTAATATTTCCTCTTCATATTTTTTTATATCATAAAATTCGTCTATTGTTTTAACATATTCCAAATTATATAAATCTTCTATAATTTGAATACCTAGTCCTTCAATATTCATAGCATCACGTGATGCAAAATGAATTAAACCTTCAATTTTTTTCGCTGGACAATGAGGATTTAAGCAAAACCAATCTGTTTGTTTTTCTTCTCTTTTAATTGGTTCTTTGCACATTGGACAAAAAGTAACCATTTCAAAATTTTTTTCTAAACCTGTTCGTCTTTCTTTAATTGCCTCAACAACTTCAGGAATAACATCTCCCGCTTTTCTAATTGAAACAACATCACCAATTTTTAAATCTTTCGCAATAACATAATCTTCATTATGAAGCGTTGCTCTTCTAATGGTTGACCCCATTAAAATAACGGGTTCTAAAACCGCATTAGGTGTAATCTTACCTGTTCTTCCCACTGTAAATATAATATCTTCTAACTTAGTTAAAACTTCTAAAGCCGGAAATTTATAAGCAGCTGCCCATTTTGGATGATGAGCTGTATTTCCTAACGCATTTTGATCTTCAATATTATTTAATTTTACAACCATACCATCAATTTCATAAGGAAGATCAAATCGTTTCTCACTAATTACATTAATATAATCCCAAACTTCTTTAATATTTCCTACTAATCTATTATTAGGATTTACTTTAAACCCTAAATTCTTCATGAATTCTAAAGCTTCAAATTGGGTTTTAATTCCATAATCTAATGGATTAGGTAAATGATAAATCCATACATCTAAATTTCTTTTAGCTGCAACCTTAGAATCTAATTGCCTAACACTTCCAGCTGCTGCATTCCGTACATTTTGTAATAATGGTTCATTATTTTTAGCACGCTCTTTATTTAATTTTTCTAGCGTTGCTTTATTCATATAGATTTCGCCACGAACTTCAATGTTAATGGGTTCATTTAGTTTTAAAGGAACTGTCTTAATAGTTTTAACATTATGCGTAATGTCTTCGCCTGTAACGCCATCTCCTCTTGTCGCTGCCCTAACAAGCAATCCTTTTTCATATAAAAGCGAAACACTCAAACCATCTATTTTTAACTCACAAACATATTTTGGTTTTATCCCAGCCTTAATTATTTTACTATCAAAATCTTCCAACTCTTCTTCATTAAAAACATCTTGTAAAGAAAACATCGGAATTTTATGATTAACTTTTTCGAACTTATCAATTACTTTACTTCCTACTCTTTTTGTAGGGGAATTAGGATCATCAAGTTCTGGATACTTCTCTTCTAAATTTTGTAATTCCCTATAATACTTATCAAATTCTTGATCAGTTAACGTTGGATTATCTAACACATAGTATTGATAATTAGCTTCGTTTATTATTCTAATTAGTTCTTCGTATCTTTCTTTCATGATAAGCTCCTTTTAAATGTCTTATATTATTATTTATTTCCACAAATTTTCATTATAAACATTTTCATCAATTAATTTTTTAATAGATTCTTTAACGTATGGTAAATCTTCTTTGTAAGTTACCCCTAACCATTTACCTGTAGTTATTTCATTTTTCAAAACAATATTTCCATTATTAATATTTTTGGTTACACAATCAGGAAGTAATGCTTCGTCTTTACTTAAGTTTGTTGAATTTTCAAAAAATTCTTTGAAGAAATCTTCTAAATATCCAAAGAAATTATTTTTAAAACAATACATATTCATACTTACTGGATGATTTATATCGGTATCAAATGGTTCACTACCATCTAACGGTTCACAATGTGCTTTACCATCGACAGTAGATATAGAACATTCAATCATTTTTACAATGTTATTATCTTCCATATAACAAACTGCTCTTTTGACACTTCCAAATTTACTACTAGTTTCAACATATGGATATGTTACACACGCATACTCATTTTCATCTTTGCTATTGGCAAAGAAATTATAGGCAGTTTCATAAGCTTCAGGTCCATAATAATCATCTGCATTAATTACTGAAAAAGATCCATCAACATAATCTTTAGCAGCTAATATTGCTTGAACCGTTCCCCAAGGCTTAGTTCTATCTTCAGGAACTTTAAATCCTTGCGGAATTGCTTCCATTTTTTGAAAAGCATATTCTACTTCAATCTTATCAGCAATTCTAGCTCCCACAGTTTCTTTAAAAATATCCAAGTGTTCTTCTTTAATTACAAACACAACCTTTTTAAATCCTGCTTTTAAAGCATCATAAGCGGAAAAATCTAAAATAAATTCTCCATTTAATCCTACAGGTTCAATTTGTTTTAAACCTCCAAATCGACTACCCATTCCAGCAGCCATTACAACTAATGTTAAATCTTTCATAAACACTATCCTTTCTTTATACTACTATGATTTTTCATTAATTTTTTAACCCCAAAGTTCTTAGCAAAAGCTATACTTACATACTTATCATCAAAATCAATGACAACACCACGGCCATAAATCGTATGCATTATAACTTCACCTTTACTAAACTCTTGAGCATTTTCATTATATAATTCTTTTTTATCAATAACTTTTTCTTCCTTAATTGAAGCATTAGTTTTCTCAATTAAAGATTCTTCTATTTCATTAATAAATCTACTTGGAGCATTTTGACTTTCTTTCCCATAAAGCATTCTCTTTTTTGCATTAGTCAAATAGAGTCTTTCTTTAGCTCTAGTAATTCCTACATAACAAAGTCTTCTTTCTTCTTCTAACCCACCTTCTTCTACAAATGAATTAGCATGAGGAAATATCCCTTCTTCCATTCCCACAATAAATACTACTTTAAACTCCAATCCTTTAGCGCTATGCAAAGTCATTAAAGTAATAGCATCATCATTATTTTTATGTTCTTCAACATCAGCAACTAAGCTAACTTCTTCTAAGAAATCTCCTAAGTTAATATTTCCAGTTTGTTCTTCAAAAGAAGCTGTAATACTTTTAAACTCCATTAAGTTTTCAATTCGAAGTTCCGCATCCAATGTCTTTTCAGCTTTTAATTCTTCTAACATTTTACTTTTTTCTAATATATCATCAATTAACTCTGTTAAAGACATTACCTCACTATCTTTTGCTAACTCTAATATTAAGTTTTTAAATTCTAATTCCGCACCAGATTCGATAACATCAAAAATAGCTTTGTTTTGTTCCTTAGCTAAATTTTCTAACATTTCAATTTTCTTTGGACCTATTTTTCGTTTTGGAACATTAATAATTCTTTTTAAACTAATTTCATCATTATGATTATAAATTAATCTTAAATAACTTAATAAGTCTTTAACTTCTTTACGATTATAAAAATAAAAACTACCAACAACTTTATAATTTAAATTAGCTTTTAATAATGCTTCTTCTGCATTACGTGATTGAGCATTAGTCCGATAAAATATTGCAATGTCTTTCTTTTGATATCCTTCATCTAATGCTTTTCTTATTTCATCTAAAACTAAAGCAAGCTCATGTTTTTCATCATAACTTCTTAAATATTTTAATTTAACGCCTTCACCACAATTGCTAAATAAATTAACATCTTTTCTTTCTTTATTATTTTTAATAACTGAGTTAGCCGCATTTAAAATCATATTTGTACTACGATAATTTTGATTTAAAGTAATAACTTCTGCTCCCGGATAATCTTTTTCAAAATTCAAAATATTTTTATAATTGGCTTGTCTAAAAGCATAAATAGATTGATTAGGATCTCCAACAATAAAGATGTTTTGATGTTTCTTAGCAAGCATTTTAGTCATTTGATATTGAACTTCATTAGTATCTTGATACTCATCTATTAAAATATACTTAAATCTTTCTTGATATTTTTCTAAAACATCCGGATGACTTTTAAATAATTCTACTGGTAATCTTAACAAATCATCAAAATCAACCGAATTATTTTTCTTTAATATTTCGCGATATTCCTTATAAATATCAAACGCTAACATTTCGGCATGTGTATTAAAAAATTGCGCTATTTGATCATCATTTAACATTTCACTTTTAATAAAACTTATTCGATTTCTTACATAATTCGGAGCAATATCTTTAGGCGTTAGCCCTTTATCTTTCATAATTCTTTTAATAATTGTTGTAACATCATCACTATCAATTATGGTAAAATTACTATCAAAACCTAAAAGGCGATGATTTTCTCTTAATAATCTTAAACCTAAAGAATGGAATGTCCCAATAAAAAAACCTGTTTCATCAACAATCTTTTCTACCCTGCTTTTCATTTCTTTAGCAGCTTTATTTGTAAACGTAATTGCAAGTATTTGATAAGGCGGAATACCATCCTCAATCATCTTGGCAATTCTTGTTGTTAATACTTTTGTTTTACCAGATCCCGCTCCAGCAATAACTAAACAAGGACCATTTAAATGTTCTACGGCTTTTTGTTGTTCTGTGTTTAATCTTTCCATACTACCATCCTTATAAATCAATTATACCAAAACTTATAACTAAACACCACAAAAAAAGCCACTTAAAAGTGACTTATAAATATTCCACAATATTAATATTTTTCGCAATTTTATCAATTAAATCATCACGATCATATTTTTCAAATATTTCTCTAAAATTACTATCATCAATTAAAAACATTTCATAAAAATTTTTAAAAACATCTTTATAATTAACGATTCCTAATTCTTTTAAGTAATCTAAATTACTTTTAACCTGTTTCTTTTGTTCTTTTATTAAATCAACCACACTAGTAGGCACATTTTTAGTAAAAGAGCTGATTTCTTCTTTCGTAAAATCATAACTTTCCAAAAATTTCATTATAAACCTCTCTTATTCTCTTGGTTAAGCTCCAATTCTTCTATTATACTATCAACACCAGTCAAATTGGTTTCTCCATTACAATAATACAAACAAGCTTTTATAATATCATTATTAGATAAATTACTTTCAGTTGAATACCCAATAAGCTTTGAAATAACCATATCACTAGAAATTCTTGCTTCTGTATTATCACCTACATCAACTGTATAAATTGTATGCCTAACATTCTTTAAAAGTTCAGTAAGTTGTATATATCTTTCAAATTGATCTGCATCTAAATCATAAGCATCATTAACAAATAAAATTTTTTCTAAAGCAGTTAACCCTTGTTCATCTGGTTTTCTTGCCGCATCGCGTAAGATCTCAGACTCAGCACTTTTTCCTTTATTAGCTAATTCATTTACAGTAACATCCTCATTACACAAATTTTCTTTTACTGTTTTCCACTGCAAATCATCAAATAAGAATTCAGCAAATCGCCCATCAATTTCTATACCTTTACCAGCTTTAATACATTGTTCTATTCTGTATAATACTTCTTTAGCATCAAATCTAATAAGTTCTGGATTATTTAAGATTATTCGTTCATAACCTGCTTCTTTATAAGCCGCAATACGAATTTTAATATCATTAAGGTCCTCACAAGTAAATCTTATTAAAGCTTTAATCGTATTAAAGTTAATATTATTTTCTTCTGCAAAAGAAAGTACAGCTTTACAATTTTCTTCGTTTGCCTCAAGAGCAGGCAGCACTGTCATATATTTACAGAAAATACTTTTTTGATCTTCTGGTAAATTTTTATAAGCGTTTGTATTACATATAAAATTTAAAATACTCATTTATACTCCCCTATCTTAATATGCCATTAATGGCACCATTTTTGGATCAAGTCCATTTTTTTCTAAATTACTTATAGCTTCTTCTAAACTAGCTAAACTATATTTTTTTAATACCATTGGATTTAAATAAATATCAATAGATGTTTTTCCTAAAGAGAAAATTCTTTCAATCTTAGCTATTAATTCAGCATCATATAACAATTCAACATTATCTGAAAACAAATCCAAAGCCATATTATTTTGTTTAATATAATTGATATTTGAAGCAACAACTTCTTCATTATAATTATTAGCTATCTTTTCTAGATCTGTACCAGTGTAATCTAAATAATCTAATCCACATTTTTTCATTAGATTAAGCAGTTCTTCTTTCTTGTCTCCATTAGAAATAACTTGTTCTTCATTGGCCTTATTTTCATTATAATTTTTTGCTTCAGCAAAAACTTCAGAAATTGTTTTACCACCCTTAGTTTCTTGATCATATTCATATAATGCATCTTCTGGAAACATTAATAATTTAGCTGCTTCTTTTTGTTCATCTAAAGTAAAATCAAATTGTTCTAATAACGAAGAAATAGAATCTCTCGTAATGTTTAAATTACCATTTAAAGCTAATTCAAAATATTCATTTAGTTTTTGTTGATTAGCAATTGCCGTATCTTTTCTAATACCTAATTCTTCTATTTTAGTAATAGCATCATGCATTTGTTCTTCAACATTTTTTAGTTCATCTTTAGCTTTAGTTGTTTCATCAGAAACTTTATCTAACATTTCTGGTAAAGAAGTATTTAATTTTTCTTCCATTTCTCTTGGATTAAAAGCAATATTTAATTTAGATAAAACCAAAGAAAAATCTTCTGCGTTAATTCCTGATAAAACTTCTAACAAACGAGAGCTTTGTTCTTTTAAAACACCTTCTTCATTTGTTAATTTTGCAATTTTATCTTGTAACTCCTGTTTTTCAGCACTTGTTCTATCAAGGGTTGTTTCAGCTTCTGCTTTATTTTCTTCAATGTTAGCTAGTATAACACTATCCTCACTACGTAAATTATATAATCTATCTAATAATCTTTTAATTTCACTAGTTAATGTAATCATATTACACACTCCCTTTATTCTAATAATTATTATAGCAAAAGCCTTAAAATAAGTAAACTATTTTTAAATTAATCTCCAAAATAAACTTTATACCAAATTAAGAAAATATAAATATTATAAATCTTTCTTCCGTTATTAGCTTTCCCATTATAATGATCTTCTAATAAATCATTAATTACATCTTTATCAAAAAATTCACTAACAAAAGATTCATTAAACATCTCTTTTACTTTATGATAATATTTTTCTTCTTTAATCCATTTGGAAAAAGGAACTGGAAAACCTAATTTTCTTCTCTTCGCCCAATCTAAAGGAATTTTCTTTAAAGCTATATCTCTAAACATAAATTTAGTTTGTTTATCTTTAATCATAAATTTACTTGGAATTTGCTTACTATAATTAAATAATCTTATATCTAATAGTGGTACTCTAAGTTCCAAAGAATGGGCCATTGACATCTTATCAGCTTTTAACAAAATATCTTGCGGTAACCAAAAATGATAATCGAAATACATCTTTTTCGTTAAATCATCTTTATCTTTAACTTTTTCATAATATGGATATAAAACATCTTTTAAAGTCATATTATCTTTTAATTTATCATTTAATATTTCATTTGCTTCATCTTCATCCATAACAAAAGCATGCCCAATATAACGTTCATAAAATGGCTTGCTATATTTAACCAAAGTATTTTTACCTGGAAAATGTGGTAATGGTTTAATTAAAGAAGCTAATGGCTTTTTAATGCAACTTGGTAAACTTGCATAAAATCTTACCGCTAATGGATCATTATATTCTGGATAGCCCCCAAACATTTCATCAGCACCTTCACCAGATAAAACAACTTTAACATCTTTACTTGCTAAATCTGATAAGAAAAATAATGGAACTGTTGAAAGGTTGGCATGAGGTTCGTCAGTGTAATATTGAATCGTTGGTAAAGTATCAAAAAAATCATCCGGAGTCACATATTGTCTTTTGTTAGATATTTTTAAAATAGTTGATAATTCCTTTGCTTTAACTGTTTCATCAAAACCTTCCGTTTTAAATCCAATCGAGAATGTTTTATTAGGTTTTGCCACACTAGCAACATAAGAAGAATCAACTCCACCAGATAAGTAAGATCCCACTTCCACATCACTACTGATTTGATGAGCATAAATACTTTCTTCTAAAATATTTTCTAATTTAGTTTTATAATCATCATAACTTTCATTGGTTTTATCAAAAGATATATCAAAATACTTAGTTATTTTCATTTTATTATTTTTTATTTCAAAATAATGACCTGGTTTTAACTTATAAACTTTTTGAAAGAAAGTTTCTTCAAAAATGGAATACTGGAAAACTAAATACATTTTTAAGGCTTTTTTATTTACATTTTTAACAAAGTTCGGATTAGCTAAAAAAGATTTAATTTCAGATCCAAACATATAATTATCTTTATTATGATAATAATAAAACGGTTTAATTCCAAAATGATCTCTTGCACCAACTACTACATTTTTTCTTTTATCATAAATAAAAATAGCAAACATACCTCTTAATTTACTAAATATTTCACAGCCATATTCTTCATAGCCATGAACAATTACTTCACTATCTGTATTTGTTCTAAATTTATGTTTCTTTTCTAATAAGTCTTTTTTTATTTCTTGATAGTTATAAATTTCTCCATTAAAGACTAAAACAATGTCTTTCTTTTCGTTATATAAAGGTTGTGAACCACCTTCCAAATCAATTATCGAAAGCCTTCTAAAACCTAAAGCTACATTATCATCAACATAATAACCGTCAGAATCTGGCCCTCTATGAATAATTTTATCAGCCATTAATTTAATACTTTGTTTCTTTTCTTTTTTAGATGTTTTATCTAAAATACCAACAAATCCACACATTTATATCACCTATTCTCTATTTAATATTACCATTTTACCTAGTTCTAATCAAGAAATACCGCATTTTTACCCCAATATAAGATTTACAAATAAAATAAAAACAAATATAATAACATCTTGAAAAGAATTATGGTGATTTAATGGAAAAGAATATTAACAAAGAAATGTGTTCGTTATGCCAAGGCTCATGTTGTAAAAAAAGCGGATGTTGGTATATGCCCAAAGATTTTGAATCTATGGAATATGAATACTTAAAACAGAAAATAGATGAAGGATTTATTACTATAGCTGGCTTTTATCACACTGGATTTTTACACGCTGATGAATGGACCTATATTTTAGTTTTAAAAGCTCGCAATATTGAACAAGAAATCGTAGATTTTACTAGAAATAAAAGTAGATGTCGAATGCTAACTGACACTGGTTGTGGATATGATGATGAAAAGCGCCCATCTTACGGGAAAGCACTAATTCCCACTCACGTTGGCGGACCTTGCAAACAACCTATTGAAAGATATGAAACTAGAAGAGAATGGACAAAATACCAAGAAGTTCTTAACAAATTAGTTTTCCATTATACTAATCAATTACCTTATGATTACTTAATGTATCAAAACAAAATTCTTAATGATGAATTTATTAACATTCTTATAAAAGGACCATATTATACTCCAAAACAAACTGATGACATCATTG
This sequence comes from Bacilli bacterium, assembly GCA_017435485.1. Classification (GTDB taxonomy): domain Bacteria; phylum Bacillota_I; class Bacilli_A; order RF39; family UBA660; genus RGIG1752. The sequence continues at coordinate 122,882 of JAFSEY010000004.1, read as the reverse complement.
AAAATTATTTAAAAGAAATGCAAGATTTATCCCGAAAAAGAACTAACAACTAAAAAAAGACAGAATCTGCCTTTTTATGAATTACATATATTTTTTAAATTGTTTATTCTACTAGAAAGTAATGTGCAGATTTTATTAATTCTTCTATCAGTCATTTTAGTAATATTCTGATACCTATGTAATAAATCATCAAACTCTTCACACAGACCATCTAATTTTGTTAAATCAAATCTTTTTATATCTTGTATATAACCAATGATAGCGTCGAACTTATCAACATCATAGAAAAATCTACCATCTCCATTAATTATTAATTCCTCATCATTATAATCTAGTATATTTAATGATTGGCCTGTATCAAATATAGGGGCAGTTCCTACCCACTCTAAGTTTTCAACATTTCTAATAATACCAAAATTATTTAAATGCCTATCTTCATTTAACATTATAAAATCTAAAATAAACATGTTTTCAATTTCTTCTCGCGCATTAACGATACCATTATTTTCTAAAATCTTTATATAAGTCGCATAAGCATCATCTTTATTACAATTATTGTGTAATATTTGATAAGCCGAAACTAATTCAGTATCTTTATCTATAAAACATTCACATTTAGATACAATTTTATTTTTGATTACATCTATAGTATACGGAATATGTTTAAAACCTAAACGGTTACAAATCATCGTAGCTAGTACTTCATTAAAAGGTTGCATAACTTCATTTTTATATCCACCTTTAAGTAAATATCTTTTACCATTTTCAATTATCCAAGTTTTCTTTAATCTTCCATCGGTTGTATTATTTGGAGATATCAAACTTATTTTACAATTTGACTCTCTAGTATTTGAAAATGTTGCACTGGTAAACTCTGAATCTTCAAAATCATGCTCAAAAAAATTAATATCTTTATATTCTATTTTAGAATCAAATGGTTTTACCCAATACTGATCTGATAACGATAACCCCAATGCTTTATCTAGTAATTCTGTCGGTGTAGAAACATTTAACTTTGCTAATAATAAATCCAAATCATCTCGCCAAGAAGGTATACCTCTTCCTTTAAACCATTCTGATAATTGTTCTAGTAATTTTATTTCATCTTTATTTTTATTATATAAATTTTCTATAATAAGTGGTGCAAAATTTATATTTTTTATGTCATACAACTTATTAAAACCTTTTACTATTACATCATATTCAGCAATTAATACTTCCGTATTTTTATTCATAAGTATACATTTCATAAAAAGTCACCTCACATATAACATTTTACCATATATCATCTTTTTTTACTACTTCTTGGATCTAAAAATATCCTATTATTCTTAATATAGTTAACTAAAAAAAGGCATTCTACTGCCTTTTTAATTTTTACAATATTTCTTTTCAAATAATAAAACCATTTTATATAGAATAATTGACATAATAACTAAAATTACTATTCCTGCCATTACTAAGTTCATATTAAATATTTGGGTACCATAAATAATTAAATAACCTACTCCTTGTTTACTAACCAAGAATTCTCCCATAATTACTCCAATTAATGTCATTGAAATATTTATTTTAAGAGATGATATTATAGTATTTAAAGAACCTGGTATTACTAAATACTTTAAGGTTTGTAATTTACTAGCATTAAATGTTTTCATAAGCAATTGTTTATTATCATCTATGTTGATAAAACCATTATAAAAGTTCATAATCGTAACTATTAAATTAATTAATAAAGCCATCATTATAATACTTTTTAAGTTTGCTCCAGCGATAATGATAATTACTGGCCCCAAGGCAACTTTAGGTAAAGAATTTAATGTTACTAAAAACGGTTCACAAACTTTAGATAAGAATTTAAATTCATAAAGCAATAAAGATATTATTAATCCTAAAAATATTCCTCCTAAAAATGATATTACAACTTCTTTTAAAGTACAAAGAATATGTGGCAATAAATTGTTAGTAACGATTAATTCTTTTAAAGTAGCTATTATTTTTGTTGGACTTGAATAAATAAACGAGTTAATTATTTCGTGATTTGAGCAGTATTCCCATAAGAAAACAAATATTAAAACTATCATTATTTGAATAACAAGAATCAAAAATTTTTCTATTTTAATTTTTTTTAAATATTTTTGTTGATCAGCTGACATTGATATCTAAATCCTTCCAAATAGTACTATAATAAGTACTAAATTCTTTGGCATTTCTTTTGGTAATCGGACTTTCTGCTTCAGTTAAGTTAACATCATATATTTTTTTGATTGTTCCTGGTCTTTTAGATAAAACAATAATGCGATCAGCTAAAGATATTGCTTCAGCAATATCATGGGTAATCATGATAACTGTTTTTTTCTCTTTTTTAATAATTTTATAAACATCATCACTAACCGCCAATCTAGTTTGATAGTCTAAAGCACTAAAAGGTTCATCTAAAAGCAAGATATCCGGTTTTATTGCCATCGTTCTGATAAGGGCTACGCGCTGACGCATACCACCTGATAGTTCACTAGGATATTTATTGATAAAATCTCCTAATCCGTAAGTTTTTAACAAAGATACTACATATTTTTTGTTTTCCTTAGTATCTTCTTTTTTTATTTTTAAACCTAGAAGCGCATTATCCAATACCGTTAGCCAAGGAAATAAAGCGTCATTTTGCAGCATATACCCAATTCTTACATCTGACTTATGCCAACTTACTTCTCCTGCTGTTTTTTCCTCTAATCCAGCCAAGATAGATAGCAACGTTGATTTTCCACATCCAGAAGACCCAACTATACAAACGAATTCTTGATCTTGAATACTAAAAGAAATGTTATCGATAGCTTTAATCTCTCCCTTTTTTGTATGGTATATTTTTTGCAAATCACGTACTTTTAAAATATCATTATTCATTATAGAAATTATTAACTAAATCTTTGTATGGAACATAACTCGTTAACAAGTCATTATCTATCATTATATCTTCTAAATTTTCTAAATATTCCTCACTAATATATGGTGTTTGTAACCATGAATCAGCTTGCTTATAGTTATCCACAATTTTTTCCAAATCATTTAATGATAAACTAGGAAACTGCGGTAAGATAACATTTGCTATTGTTTTAGCATCACTTTGAAGAGTAAAATCTATTCCCCTTTTAATCGCCTTTGTAAATCCCTTTATTACTTCTTGATTTTCATTTATATAGCTTTTGCGAGCATAAAATGCCGTATATGGCATTTCACCAGATAACTCTCCTATGCTAGCTACAATATAGCCTGCCCCTTCATTTTCTAAAGCTGTTGCAGTTGGTTCAAATAAATTAACATAATCTCCAACATTACCTATAAAAGTTCCCCCTAAAGCTGCAAAATCTACAGAATAATTTATATTAATATCCTTTTCATCTAACCCAGCTTTTTTTAAAGCATTTAAGAAATTTAATGCTGGCATTCCACCTTTTCTACCTACTAAAATTTCTTTACCTTTTAAATCTTCTAAAGTAAAATTTTTATCTTCTTCTCGAGCTAAAATAAATTGCCCATCTCTTTTAGTAAGTCCACTAAATAATTGTAAATAATCATTTTCTCCACCTGTATATACATAGATAGCCGATTCGGCTCCAGCAAATCCAATTTGGACATCGTTTGATAATACTGCAGCAGAAACTTTGTCTGCTCCAGGAGTTAAAACTAAATCAATCTCAATACCTTCATCTTCAAAATAACCATTTTCAAGTGCAACATATAATGGTGCATAAAAAGCTGAATGAGTAACTTCCGCAACACTGATTTTACCATTATCGGATTTGTTATCCGTTGAAATTATTTTTGCATAAGTAACTACTCCAATTATAAGTACTAAAAAAATGAGCATAAATATTAAAAATCTTCTTTTCAAAATACATCCCCCTTTAAGATTTCATTTTATTATATGAAATTATTAAAAATAGAGTTAATTAAATCACAAAAAAATATGTACATTTAAATACATATTATTTTGATACTTGATATAATTCAACTTCAACTGGTGTTTCTTGTCCAAATAAATCAATTAATACTGTTAAACGATTAGTTTCTTGATCAATTGTATCAACTTGTCCCATCATACCTTTAAATGGTCCATCAGTAATACTCACTTTATCTCCAACAGCAAGTTCAGTTTCTGCATCTAATCTTGTCATACCCATATTAGCTAAGATACGATCAATTTCTTGTGGTAATAATGGGGTTGGCTTTGCTCCTCTTCCGCTTGAGCCAATAAATCCAGTAACTCCTGGTGTATTACGAACAATATACCAAGCTTCATCGCTCATAATCATTTCCACTAGTACATAACCAGGAAACATCTTTTTACTTTTTTCCTTTTTTACACCATCTTTTACTTCTACTACTGTAGTTTCTGGCACAATAACTCTATAAATATAATCTTGCATACCCATACTTTCAGTACGCATTTCTAATTTTTCTTTAACTTTACTTTCATGTCCACTATAAGTGTTAACAACATACCATTCTTTTTCCATTATGCAAATATCCCCTTTATTACAGATAATCCTAAATTTAATAATAAGAAAAATACAATTAAGATGACTACAAATACAATTGTAGCAATAGTATATTTTAATACTTCATTTTTCTTTGGCCATACAACCTTACTTAACTCTGTTTTAACAGCTTTGAAAAAACTTTGTTTTTTCTTTTTCGATTTTGTGTTTTTAGTGTTTTTTGTTTTTTTTGCTTTCGCAACTTTTTTTTCTTCCTTTGCTTTCATAAAGCACCTCATTTTCCCCAAATTAAAAAACACTTTCGTGTTCATCATTAATTTATCATAAAGCAAGCTCAAAATCAAGTATTATTTATCTTCTATTACTTTTTTTGCTTTAGATTTAATTCTTTGAATTGTATTATCAATTTGTTTAGGTGTTTTATCTAATAAATTAGCTATTTCAACATAATTAAAATTACAAATCATTAGTTCAAATACCTGCACCTCAAAATCAGATAAAGTACTTTTTATTGTTTCGATTAATTCAAGATATCCTTCTTCATCCATCATAGATGTTAAAGGATCATTTTTATTATTATCACTTATGATATCCTCTAAAGGAAGACCTAATTCGCCATACACATGTTCCAAAGAGTAAGTTTCATTATTAATTTTATTTTTTTGTGCTTTAGCCCTAATGATAGCTTTTTGTAAACTACTATTAACACACATAGAAATAAATGTTTTTAAACTTGATTCTTTATTCATATCATAATTAGTTAAAGCATCAGTAAACCCAATCAGAGCTTCACTATATAAATCTTTATATTCTATCCCTGACATTTTAGCACTATAAGTATATTTTTTAATAATTATATCAATAACATGTTTATATTTATTAAATAAAATTTCTTTTGCAGTTTCATCTTCTTCACAAACAAGCATAAAAAGCTCACCATCATCAAAGTCTTTGTATTCCATATTTTCACCTTATCTAATCATTTCAAATAATATTATACCTGTAGCTACAGAAGCGTTTAAACTATTAATTTCCCCCTTCATTGGAATCTTAATCATAAAATCACAATTATCTTTAATTAGCTTACTAATTCCTTTTCCCTCATTTCCTACAACTAAACATTTTTTCCCTGAATAATCAACGGTATGAAAATCCTCTCCAACCATATCAGCACCATAAATAAAATAATTGTCTTTTTTTAACTTATTTATAGCATCTAAAAGATTATTTACCATAACTATTTTAACATTACTAATTGCACCACAGCTAACCTTAACAACAGTACTATTTACTAAACAGGAACGATTTTTGGGAATTATAATTGTTTTTACTCCAGCACATTCACAACTTCTAATAATTGCTCCAAAATTATGCGGATCTTCAATATGATCTAACATTACTATAAAATCTTCTGTAACTGCGTCCATATTATAATACTCATAATCGAAAACATCAATCACCAAACCTTGGTGATTTGGACCAACCATTTTATCTAAAACCTTAGTTTCTACTAAATCATATTTTATTTTTTGTTCACGTATATAATCAAAAATTTCTTTATTGACTAAATTTTTATTTAAGTAAATTTTTTTAATATCTTTTGGACTTGTTTCTTTTAAAGGATTTCTTCCATATATTAACATTTAAATCACCAAACCAAGTATATCATGAATAACAAAAAAAAGACAGCATAAGCTGTTTTATTGAGCATTTCCTTCTGGTGTATTGGCTTCATCAACTAAACTCGTTACATCTAATTTTAAATATAAAAACTTGCCAATTTCTGTTGTAGGGATCGAACTATCAAGCCAAACCTTAACAACTAATGTTTCAGTAGTATTCCCTGTACTTGAAACATCTAAAGCGCCTGTTTTTAAAACATACATAGAAGCATCATCATCCGATACAACAAGACTAGAAATTGTTGTCGGATTAACTATAACTTTTCCATCAATATATGCAGCAACTTTAACATAATCTAAATTCACAAGTTCGTCTGTTTCTAAAAAATCAGCTCTTTTACTAAAAGTTTCCCGATCTTCCCCTATCTTCAAAACATAAGTGGCAGGTAAAGTACCATTATTCTCAATAAATATTGTTGATGAAACCGTTGAAGATTGTAAAGCATCGGTATCAAACATGGGAACTAAATTAGTTTCGGTAATCATTTGACTCTGAGAGCCATAAGTTACTGATAAAGTTCCTGTTTCCACCACTTGATTTTCTGTATTTGTATTTACTTGAAAAAATAAAGCATAACTAGTACCAGTCAGTAATATAGCTAAACAAATTACACAAATTGCTATAACAAAACTTTGTTTTTTTATGATTGATTTATAGTTCATATCATTCACCATTTTAATAATAGCAAAAACAAAGTTAAAACTCAAGAACAAACAATTAAATTACAATATTTTCATTTACAAAGCTAAAACTAACATTATCATTAAATAAATCTATATACTCATTATCTATCGCCAAATATATTTTAACTTGCTTATTAGAAGCTTTTAGTTTTCCGCTCATAATCTGATAATAATTATCTTTTAATAATAGTTGTTCTAAAGTATAACTAGCTTCATCAATTTTTATATAAATATGTTCATCCATTTGTTCTAAATTTATCTCACTCGTTAATAAAACATTATAATTTTCATAAGAATTACTCTCATTAATTATAGTTATTGTAATTTGTTCTTCATTAGAAAATTCATCTATTGCTATATAAGCATCTTCATTCTTACTAATTTCCATATTAGTATAAGCCAACTCTTCTTGAACATCTTCTAATTTTAAATTATCAAACATAATAAAACTAAATATACATATTAAAATAACAAAAATTGTTTGTAAAATAGTATTTACAATCATCTTATCAATTTTATTCATAATAACCCCCATAAATTGATGACTATTTTAACACAAAAAAAGAAATAATGCAAACTCATTATTTCTTAAGCTTATTTTTAAGGGCTTTTTTGCGCTTTTCTTCTTTTATTTTTTTGTTAGGATCTTTTGGCGGAACGTAGCTTGCTTTTTCAGCTTTATCTTTTACATTAACTAAATTAACTAGTTTTACAATATTTTTTATAATAACAAACAATGCCGGAATTACAATAACTAATAACCATCCACCTTTTTGAGCCAAAAAGTATTGAATACGCCCAAATTGTGGAATACGCAAAGCAACTTTACCCAAAACATTATCAAAGGGTACATATGCTCCATCAGCATTCATGTTATTGTCGCCTTTAGTTTGATACTGTAAAGAACCATCTTCAGCCGGAACTATATCTATTACTCGGTGAGTTATAGTCATTCCTTGCGAAATACTACTAGTTGATATAAAAGTAATAACATCTCCTATTTTAATACTTTTGGGATCATCAACTCTAACATCAACAATAAGATCATATACATTTAAATTAGGTTTCATGCTCGGACTTATTATTGTATATAAAGAAAACTTCGGTTCAAATCTCTCCCCTTTAGTTGCATAAAGTCTAGTTGCTACACCAATATAAAGCAAAAAAGCTGCTACACCTATAAGTAAAACCAGTATAGTTGTACTAAAAACTTTTGATATGACTTTTAGTGTTTGTCTTGTACCAGTATATGTTTCTTGTTTCATATAGCACCCTTCTATTCTAAAATTATTATAATTTATCAACAATAAAAACTCAAGGAAAATAAAACTTAATATTTTATTGTTTACATAAAAAAAAGAATAATAGATTATTCTTTTTTAGTATTTATTAAAAATTTTTAAATATACCTTATCATCTACTTCTTTTTCTTTGATGATATTCTTCTAAGGTAACTATTCCATCATCATGCATCATTAATGCCACTTCTCTTCCAACATACCTAAAATGCCAATATTCATATTTAAAACCCGTAATATCCTGTGTTCCTTTTGGATACCTTAAAATAAAGCCAAAACGCCAAGCATTTTCATTCATCCACAAAATCTCTGGCATTTTTTCATTAAGATCATCAGTATATTCTCCATTACGATATAAGGCTATATCAAAAGCAAGACCAGTTTGATGCTCGCTTGTTCCTGGCATAGCTACAAAAGTATAAGCTTTTTCTCCTTCTTTTTCTAGCCAATGATTTAAAACTTTTACTTGATAATCATAACTACGATAAGCCGAATCAATAATAATATGATAACCATCAGCTTTAGCAGCAGCTTGCAACTCCCAAAAAGCTTCTAAGGTTTCTTTTTCCACTAACGTTTTATGCGTAGGATCGATCTTAGGACCATTATATTCAGGATATTCCACTAAACCTTCTGGAACATAATCGTTTGACAAAGGATTTTCTTTATTTACTAACATATCATATTTCATCATTTAACCTCATCCTCCATATTTTTATTTGAACTTGAATAATTATGAGTTTGAATATCTATATAATATTCATTTGTTTTCATTAAATTTTCATGGCTACCTATCCCAACAAGTTCTCCTTTATTTAAAACAATTAATTTATCAGCCATTTTCATTACATCTTTTTTATGAGTAATAACAATGATTGTATGATCTTGTTTTAAATCCTCAAAAATTCCTTTTATCTTTTCTACTAGTATAGGATCAAGTGAACTTGTTACTTCATCAAATACTAATATTTCAGCTTTTGAAAGCAGCGTTCGTGCTATAGCCAACAATTGTCTTTGACCACCAGAAAAATTAGTAGCATTTTCACTTAAAATAGTATCATATCCTTTAGGTAAAGTCATAATGTAATCATGTATTCCTACTCTTTTACAAGCCTCTATCTGATTTTCCACGTTTGGATCAATTAACCCTAAATTTTTCTTAATACTCATATTAAAGATAAATGGCACTTGATTTACTCCTACAATATTTTTGGCAAAAACATTATTTGTAAAATCATAAATATTTATATCATCTATTAATATACTACCTTCATCTAATTTATATTTTCGGAGCAATAAATTAATTAAAGTTGTTTTTCCACTACCACTATGACCAACTAAAGTGGTTATTTGATTAGGTTCAGCTTTAAAGCTGATGTTTTTCACAAATCCTTTATTTCTACTTTTATAGCCAAAAGAAACATTTTTAAATTCGACTAATCCACTTATATTATTTGTTTCATCTTCTCCAAAAGTAATTTGTTCTGCACTAGTATAATTTAATATTTTATTAATTCTCGTAATTGAAATTGACCATTCTCTAATCTGACGAGAATAATTCATTAAATCTTTCGTATTAGTCATAATATTTTCAAAATAAGTAATTAATAAAACTAACAAACTAACATTATATTTTCCTTTTAAAACTAAATAAACTAATATTAAATATAAAACTATCTTCCCAAAATGGATTATAAACGGCAAAAGACAAGCTCTAATATTAATATATTTTCGACGAGACATATATTGTTCAGCCCATTTGTTAGCTAACACATTAAAATTATGCTTTATTTTATCATAGATATTAAATACTTTTATTTCTGCCAAACCATTTAATATCTGTGATAAATTATCAGTTAATTTATCTCGATACTTTTGTTGTCCTCTTAAATACTTAGTACTTCCTAAATTACAATAATCAAATGATTTAATATAAAAATATTCTAAACCAATAACTAATAACCCAATAAGAATATTAGTTTTCAGAAAAACAATAATCATAATAATAACTTTTACAAATACGACCATTATTTCACATATTTGATCAATCATTTCCGATAAGCTACCTGTATCAGAATTAATAGTATTTAAAATAGCTCCTTTAGACAGTTTATTAGTAAAATCACTATCAAAAGTATAAATCTTATCAATAATTCTTGATCTTAAATTTTTATAACTATATTGAAAATTATGAGAATAAGATAAATAGTTTAGATACCAAAATAAGTTATAAGATATATAAGTTATAGCAAGAAGTCCAATATTTAGATAAGTCCCAGAAGCATTTGTTTCCGTTACTTCATACACGATATTTGATGTAAATACAGGAATTAATAAACTAGATATATGGCCCATAATAGAAGCAAAAAATAACATACATATCCATTTTTTATTACCTTTAACTAATTTAAAAAAATCTCTAATAATTATTAAATTTTCTTTAATCATCCTAATCACCACAACTATTAATGCGCTATAATAATAACAAAATAATTATATTTTTATCTACTTATAAGTTTATAACATAATAAAATTAAAAACTGATTTTTAATATTCAAAAATAATCAGTTAGTTAAAGATATTACTTTTTCTAATATAGCGCCATATTTTTCTGAAGCTATTTCTCCAGCACAAACTAAAAAATCAGTTAAATAAATTACTCTTTCTTTTTCTATTATTTTATCATTTTCCCTTTTTATTTCTTTACCAACTATGTTATTAATTTTTCCATTTAATAACTCTGATGTTTCTAAAGCATTTACTTTAATAAGTCCATCAACTTCATTTATATCAAAATTAAAGTTTTTATCATTTCCATCATATAAACAAACATAAACATTAGCAAAAGCTCTATCTTTAAAAATACTCCCATCTTTTTTTACTTTATCCATCACAAATTTATTTACATTAACTAAAACAGCTTTTTCATAATCAATATCTATTCCAATTTCTTCTTTTATTTCTCTTCCAAATCCTTCTTTTATTGATTCTCCCGCTAAAATATGACCGGATGCAGTTGTATAAAAGGTTCCTTCATCTTTGCGGATTTGAAAATAAACATTACCCATAGAATCATATAACCAACAATGAACTGTATTATGCCACAAAGCCTTAGTATGTACCATATCTCTCGTTTCTTTTCCTACATAAATTCCATTCTCATCATAAACATCCAAGTACTCCATATCTTCACCTTCTCTTATTAAATTTTAACATAAATAAAAAAAATAATTAACCATTAAAGTTAATTACTTGTTATTTAACTAATTACATTCTAAATAAATAATTAGCTAATTCATCATAACATTCATCTCTTGGAACTAAAACTCCTTGTTCTCTCATCTCATTAAGTTCTGAAATATTTACAAATTTAATCGCTTGAACTTCACTTGCTTGAAATCTGATATTATCCGCAGATAAACCTTTTTGTCTTAAAATAAAGAAATCATAGTACTGACGATCATAATGGTCATTACTAACTTGTTCTTCTTTTCGATACGAAAACATAAATCTAAAATCTTTTACTTCTACACTATAACCAAGACTTACACTAACTTCCTCGCTTATTTCTCTTGTTGCTGCTGTTAACGAATCTTGACCAGCTGAAAGATGACCTGTTACAGAAATATCCCATTTTCCAGGATTCTTATCCTTATTATTGCTTCTCTGTTGCATTAATATTTCATTTTTCTCATTAACAATAGCAACAACAATGATTCTATGCCATAATCCTTGTTTGTGCACAACACTTCTTGGTAATATTTCGCCAGTTTTAATACCATTTTCGTCTAAAACATCAATTAATTCTTCTTTCATTCATCTCATCCCCTTCAAATATTTACTATCTCATTTTAACATATTCAATTTAAAATGTTAATAATTTGTTAATCTTTAACTTGAACCCCTAACATTCCTACTAAATTTTGACTTTGAACACTATCTACAATAATTCCTTTTAAAGAATATAAATCAAAAATAGTTCCTGTTATATCTGATGCTGAAAAATCAATTCCAGATAGATTCGTTTTTATAAATTCAGCTTTAGATAAATTAACATTATCAAATAAAAAATTTTTTATATCTACTTCCATAAAGGTTGATTCTGCTAGATTAGTATCTTTAAAAGAAGTATTACTGATTTTAGAATTTGAAAAATTTAAATACTTTGCATTACTATTATTAAATTGAACATCTTTTAATGAAGCACCCACAAAAGAAGTATTTAACATTTTACAATTATTAAATATAACTCTCTTTAATAATTTATTATCAAAACACTTATTTGATAAATCACAACCATCAAATATAACATCTATTAAATCTATATCGATAAGTTCTATATTAGAAAAATTAATTTTTTCAAAAATACAACTATCAATTGTAATATCTTTAATAATAATTTTTTCATCAACATTTTTATTAAATCTAAAATTATTAAAATCATTTTCATCCATTAATTTAGTAAAAGCGCTATCCGTAACTTGCTTTATTTTTGGATTATTTATTATCGTTTTCATAAATCGTAATGAGTCCACATTCTTATTATATGAATTTCTTTGTTTTCTTCTAATACTTCATATACAATACGATGTTGCCTATTTATCCTTCTCGAATACAAACCATTCAAATCTCCAACCAATTTCTCATATGAAGGAGGATAACAAAAAGGATTATCTTGCATTAATATCAAAATATTTTTACAAGCCTTTTCTAAACCAGCATTTTTTAATTTTAATTTATCTTTTTCAGCCTGCTTAGAGAATTTAATTTTATAATTATTACCATTCTTCATCAGCATTAAACTCCCTAGCCTCATCCCAATTTTCATTATTTTTTATGGAATTTATATTATCAACTAAACCTAGAATACTTGATAAATATAATGTCTCTTCAATATTTTTCCATTCATCTTCAGAGATTAATACTGCATTCTTTCCCTTATTATTTACAATAGTGATTGGGTTAAAACCTACATTTACATCTGCAACTAATTGAAAAAGATTTTTTCTAGCATTTGTTATGTTAATAGTACCCATCTTTTATCACCTCACAAACATTATAATGTACATTTTTGTGTACGTCAACTATTTTATATTAGTATATGCAATATTACCAATAAAAATAACATAAAAAAATTAATCTTTTACAGACTAATTTTAAAGTTCTAATTTTCTTATTGGTCCTTCTAAAACATTTGGCACAAATCTATCACAAAGACCTATTTCATTTCTTTTTCCACAATTTCTTGTTTCCCAAAACATTTCAAAATAACAAGTTGGTAATATTCCATCGCGTCTACTATCATTAAAAGTACGATGCTTGCCAAAAGAATCATAAGTTTCTGCCCCAGAATGATCAGGACCGGTCTCATATATACCAAACAAATTACAATTATTTAAAGAAAAATCCCCAAAAAAGAATTCCTTAATTTTAACTATATCAAAAAAACCTAATTGTTCTGGATAGTCAAAATGTTTTAATAATCTCCCCATTTCAAACACATCATGTTTTAAACTTATTGTTTCTTGCATACATAATTCATCATCGCTGATATTAAAAATTGGATAATGAGGAGAATCATACAATAAATCATTTGCACATTTGTTTTCATCTAAAACGAAAAGCATAGTCCTCACAAAGTCTTCATAAGTAAAACAACCATTGTTATAACAAAGATGTGATTTTCTTTTAAACAGAAATTGTTGATTATCAAAAGAATGATATATATCTTCTTCATCTGACATTTCAAAATCATATAACCCATCTGGATATACGGTAATAGCATCCTTTTTTGTATTACATAGTAACCCTACATAAATTTCATCTCTGTTTACTTTATAATTAATATTATCCATAACCACACCTATTTTCTTGTTTCTTTATACTCCTCTAAATATTCTAATCTTCTAACTCGTGACCAATTTTCTTTTTCTATTCTATTAAAAGTTTCTCTATATCTTTCATCTTCATGAAAGTCATGAATCCATCCTGGAGCTTTTTCATGTGATGGATCTACAACTTCTACTTCACCTTTATCATTAAATTTAAAGAAACATACTTGATCTACTCTATAACCCATTACTAACCATTCAAAATATTTTGTATGATAAAAAGGGCTTGTAGTTGTAATAACACGTCTTCTAATAGTTTCAAATATATCCCAGCGTAAAAATCTATGTAGAAATCCACTATACATTTCCTGAAAAAAAACTTCAAAACTATCATCTTCTATTACTAATTTAGCCCATTTTTTAAAAGCAATTAATTCTTCCTTTGATAATTCAGAAGTTGCATATTTATCTAAATCTTCAACACGGGTAACTCCATATTCTTTTAAAACTTCATTTAATTCTCCAGGATAATATAGTTGATTAGTTTTATTTCTATATAAAAAATTACTAATGCTATCATAACAACTACCCTTACAAATTCTAGCTGCTTCTCCTTCGTGACAACTAAAACCAGTATAAATTATTTTTCCTTGAGAAGTTATAAACCCCCCAGCTGAATTTGCCAATTTTTCATCATAAGGAATAATAATAGACATAGTATCACCTCTTAAATTATATTGACTTTATTATACAGTATTAATCTTAAAACACAAGAAAAAATACTAGCCAGCATATCACTTTATTAAACTATAATCAAAATTACCATTTTTAAAAATAGTTATTTCTTTTCCATCATAAGTTTTAACAATTATTTTTAAATCTTCTGTTCCTATATTAAAATCCATATGTTCTTCGCAAACATTACAGCCTGCTTTATTAAGCTGTTCACCACTCATTCTAGTACCATTTTTTAATGTATTTTGATAAGCGCTGCCAAAAGCTAAATGAGTCGAAATATTTTCATCTAACAAAGTATTATTATAAACTAATTTTGTTTTAGCAACTTGAGAATTAATATCAATCAAAGCTATTTCCCCCAAACGTTTATAAGAATCTCCCTTTGAAAAAAAGCTATCTAGATATTGTTTTCCTTCCCGAGCATCATAATCAATAACTTTTCCCTTGGAGAACTTAAACCAATAATTATTTATATAACACCCCTTATAATTTATCGGCATACTTCCATACACAATACCATCAGCAATATATTTATGAGGAGAAGTCCATATCGAATAAGTAGGCATGTTCTCTATACAATGATTATTTTCTAATGATCTAAAAATATAGTTATCAACAAGACCTAAAGTTAAATTTGTTCCTAGACTATTTTGAAATATTATTTCTTTGATATTTAAATTATTTAAATAAGTAGCTTTTAGAGTTTCCGTATTTATATATTGATTCCATACAGCAACAGGATTTTCGTCATCAAGCATACAAAAAGAATAAATAAGATTCTCTAACTTTTCAAATGCCTTATCATCATCTGGAAATAATTGTTCAGCCCAGATTTTATTAGGAAGTCCAAAAATAGTCCACGAAATATTATCATTCATAACATTTTCAAGATACTTAGCCTGAGTTAAAGCCTTTGCTTCCCTAGCTGCCATTAATTTTGTTGGTTCTACATTTTTAAAATAATTAGGAAAAGAAGTTGAAGATAATAAAAACACACATTGTTCTTCTATCGCTTTATCCCAAGTTTCTCTTTTAAAATACGGATGATTTTTTATTTCTTCAATAGATAAATTCTCTAAAAGTTCTAATTCCAAAGTTATATCATTTTCATCCTTATAGATATTTTTAAAACCATATTCTTTAGCTTTAATAATTAATTTGTTTATAAAATCAATATTACATTTATCGTATGAAATAAATAATGACTTACTTTTAGAATAAATACATTTTTTTAATAGTAATTCAATATACTTGTTTTCTAATTTCATAACTCACCTTTTTTATTTATAATTATATTTTAACATAAATCAAAGGGGTTGAATATCAAACTATTGCATAATTTTTAAGTAATTGTTAAAATAAAAAACACACTGGAGGTCATACACATGAAAAAGAACAACTCTATTAATGACGCAGTAACTAAATTTATAGATAAAATGAATTATTTGTCTAACAAAGATATTTTAGGTATTGTTTTGTATGGTAGTTCAATTACTGGATATACCCATGCTAATTCTGATATAGATATCCACATTATTACTTCTAATAATGTCAAAGATTTAATAAGAGGAGTTATAACTATTGATAATAATAAATTTGAATATTTTGAAAGACCAATCGAAGACGTATATAAAGAAGTAGATATAAGTTTTAAAAACCAAAGAAACGCTTTACTTACTATGATAGGTTATGGAATTATACTTTTTGATAGAAATGGCGAAATAAAAAAATTACAACAACACATATTAGAAAAATATGCTAATCCTCTTCCTCATTTAGAAGGAGACGACGCAAAAGAGATGGTTGCAATTTTAGATAATCGTCTTATTAAACTTCAAGATATGTATGACAATAATGATATCGCCTTTGAAAGTAGTTATTTTTTATTAATCGAAAGGATTAGAAAATTTTATTCAAGAAGATGCGGATGTTCTGATATACCACCAGAAAAAGCTGTTAGAGTCTATTCAGATGAAGAATACCGCCAAGCATTTTGTAAAAGCAATATTCCTGACAAAGAATTTATTTCATTATATTTTGATGCCCTAACCCAAACTAATAAAGAAGATAAAATGAAAATGGCTTATAAAATATTTGACTATACCAAAAAAGATATAAATTTAAATCCAAATGACTATCGAATTAGGGTTAAATCTAGAAATGATCCTACCAATATTAATTTAAGCAATAGATAAAAAAAATGAACCAGAATTTAGACTTCTGATTCATTTTTATTTAAAATTCGAATAAATCGAACAGATTTTATCATGGTGCCGATTGTAAGAATCGAACTTACATTTAATCATTACGAGTGATTTGTTCTACCATTATACTAAATCGGCATCAAAAACATTATATCATAATTTTGTTTGTTTTAACTATAATAATTTTTAATTGATAAATAAAAACTAAATATTAATGATAATAATACGATTAAAAATATATAAATCATTTAATCACCATTCATTTATTATATGAATAACTTTACTTCCAAAGTAAAATATTTGTCTAATTTTATCATTAAATTAAAAGCTGTGGTATAATATTTTTATAAAGGATGTGTTTTAATGTTAATTAAATACGAAACTGATTCTCGTAAAGTTACTAAAGGTCAAACTTTTGTAGCTATAGTTGGTCATACAGTTGATGGCCATGATTATATCGAAAGTGCTATTACTAACGGCGCTGAAAAATTAATTGTTAGTAAACCAGGCGATTACTCTATTCCTTATGAATTAGTAAATGATACTGAAAAATATCTAAAAGAAGCTTTAGTCAAAGAATACTCATCTAATTTTAATGATTTGAATTTTATTGGAGTAACTGGCACAAATGGTAAAACTACAACTTGTTACTTAATTTACCAAATGTTAAAAAACTTAGGCGAAAAAGTTGCCTATATGGGAACTATTGGTTTTTATTATAATGACAAAAAAATTATTTTAAATAATACTACTCCTGATATTCTCACTTTTTATAAGCTAATATTAGAAGCCAAAGAAAATGGTATTAAAACTATAGTTATGGAAGTTAGTTCTCACGCTTTATGCTTAGAAAGAATTGCTGGAATAAAATTCAAAGTTGCTGGCTTTACTAACCTAACTGAAGATCACTTAGATTTCCACAAAGATATGGATGATTATGCCATCGCTAAATTAAAAATAATTAATTATTTGACTGATGATGCAATAATGTTAGTAAACAAAGACGACGAAACTCATCAAAAATTCTTGGATGTTTATCCATGCTTAACATATGGAACTAGTAATTGTGATTATACAGCCACAAACTATGATGTAACTCCTAGTAAAACAACGATTAGCTTTTCTTTTGATAATACAAATTATCAAATTACAACCAACTTAACGAGTAAATTTAATGTTTATAACTATCTACTTGCTTTGGCTATAACAAATAAGTTAGGTTATAGTATTGATGTCATTCTAAAAATAACCAAAGACATTTATCCTCCTAAAGGAAGATGCGAAACATATGAAGTAAATAATGGATATGCCGTTATTGATTATGCCCACACCCCTGATGCAGTAGAAAAAGTAATTGAAGCCTACACCTTATTAAAGACAAACAAACTTATTACAATAGTTGGCTGTGGCGGGGATCGTGATAACAAAAAAAGACCAATTATGGGTAATATTGCTACAGAATTATCGGATTATGTTATTTTTACCAATGACAATCCTCGCACTGAAGATCCTAAAAAGATAATGCAAGATATTATAGCTGGTGTTGATAAAACAAATTATGAAATTATCTTTGATCGTAAAGAAGCCATCGCTAAAGCTATTTCTAAATTAGAAAAAGAAGATATCTTATTAATCTTAGGAAAAGGACACGAAGATTATCAAATTATTGGACACGAAAAAATTCACTTAGATGATAGCGAAGAAGTTAAAAAACATATAAAAAAGTAATAGATTAAAATTTATTCTATTACTTTTTTGTTGCTTAAATATGCCGTTAAAATTGTTGATAAAACAAATAATACTAATGATAACAGCAATTTATCATTTCCAAAACCAGGAAATACATATATTAATGATCCTAAAACAAATCCAAATATAGCACTATAAGTTTTGCTGTAATGTTTTTTTATTAAATAATTGATTATAACAAATAAAATTATGGCACTAACTATAAAACTAATTCCAAAAGGAACTAAGATCATTAACTGATTCATGGTTATATTTGTTACATTAGCAACCATATCAATTAAATAATCATACATTCCAATAAGCATAAGAAGAGCTGTACCACTTATACCTGGAACAATCTTACCACTAGCATATAAAAATCCCGCTATTATTAATCCCAGATAAGGAATATTTCCCATTATAATATTTTCTTCGATAGAATAATTGACAAAATACTTTTCGATGCAGAATAATCCTACACAAAGAAGGATTGCTATTATCGTTATTCTAAAATCAATTTTAGTACCTTTTTCTTTTTTTATTGATTGATATAAGGCTGGCACTCCACCGATAATAAGTCCCATGAAAGCATATTTTACTGGATACTCATAATATGTAAGTAAATAATTTAGCAACTTACTAAACAATAAGATTCCAATTACAATTCCTGCTCCTAAGGTTAATATAAATATTGCATTATTTTTTTTATCCTTAAAAAAACTTGTAATACTATTAATCATCTTATCATAAATTCCCAGCATTACCGCCAAAGTACCACCACTAACTCCTGGAATGATAAAAGCTAAGCCAATAATTATTCCATAAATAAAGTTTCTCATTAATCTTCCCCTATTTTCTTATTTCTTTCCTCTTCTTCTAAAACAGAATAAGCAACTTTTCCTACTGCCGTTTTTGGTAAAGCTTTTCTAAATTCATATTCATAAGGAAGAGCATACCTCGAAATATTTTTCTCACACAACCTTTTTATTTCTTTCTTTATTTCTGTTGTAGGCTTAATGCCCTCTTTTAAAACAATAAAAGCTTTAGCTACTTGCGTTTTATATGGATGAGCTACTCCAATAACTGTTGTAGTTAATACATCTGGATGAGTGTTAATAACATTTTCAATATGAGAAGGATATATATTATACCCCGACGAAATAATGACTCTTTTTAAACGTTGTTTAAAGAAAATAAAACCATGTTCATCCATAGAGCCTAAATCTCCTGTATGTAACCACACTTTTTTATCTTTATGAGTTCTCAAAACTTGGAATGTTTCTTCTGGATTATCAACATATTTCATCATAACAGTAGGCCCTGATATACATATCTCACCATCTTCATTAACATTAGCTCTTTCATGAGTACCTATTTTTACTATTTTATACTCAATATCTGGAAAAGGAATCCCTATAGTTCCTTCTTTATAGATATCGCTTGGTGTTAAACATGTTGCTCCAGCTGATTCAGTAAGACCATATCCTTGTCTTACACTTGCACTACAACCATAATAAGATAAAAATGCATCAACCTTTTTCTTTAACTCACTATTCATGTAATCTCCGCCTGATATAATACACTTTATGCAGCTTAAATCATTTTTAGCAAACTTATTACGCATTAAAGACTCAAATAAAGCTGGAACACCTACTAAGAAACTTGGCCGATACTTTTTAATTAAATTAGCAAAATCTTTAAAACTAAATGCCGGTATTAAAATACATTTTATTCCTACATATAAAGGTGTATGAATACCTACACTCAAACCAAAACCATGAAATATTGGCATTATAGCTAAGATTGAAGTTTTTTCATAATCAGATAAAACCATCATTTTAGCTTGCATCGCTAACGCATTAAAATTAAGGTTTGAAAGTAGCACCCCCTTAGGCCGCCCCGTTGTACCTCCCGTAAATAACATTACAGCCGCATCAGAAGCTTTCCTATGCGCTTCATATTTTCCTTTATAAAAATGAGAAGATTTTAAGAAAGTTTTCCATGAAGTAACAACTTCATCATAAGGAATATTTACTTTTCTTCCTTCTTTTAGCCAATATAAAGAACTCATAACTATTTTAAATTCTTCAGCAGCACTAGCCACAATTATTTTTTCTAGTTTAGTATTTTTCTTTATATTATATATTTTTTCAAAAGCAACATCTAGTGTAATAACAATTTTAGATTTAGATAATTTTAAATAAAATTCCAATTCTTTCTCACTTGATAATGGATGAACCATACAAGCAATAGCCCCAATCATATTAACCGCATAAAAAGAAATAATTCCTTCCGGTGTATTGGGCATACAAATTGTTACTCGATCATTTTTTTCTACACCATAACTTTTTAAAGCTTTTGCTACTGCTTCGATTTTCAAAATAAAATCTCTATAATTAGTTTTATATCCAAAATATTCATATGCTATTTGTTCTGGTCTTTTTAAAGCAGTTTCCTTAATTAAGTCAACTATCGATATATTTGGATATTCTAAAGTTGCTGGAACATCTTTATAAAATTCCAACCATGGTCTATTTTTTAATAACTTTTTATTTATTTTCTTTATTTTCATAAATTTTTTCACTTGCCTTAGTTTCTAATAATTCTGGATTTTCTAAAATATATTGAAGTAATTGAATAGATTTAGCAAAGTATAAACCATCTGCAATTCGTTCATCACAATTAATTCCAAAGTCACACACATCACGTATAACTTCTTTTCCCTTTTCATCAACAACTTTTTCTTTATGAATTGGCCCCATTGTTGCCAACATTGAACTAGTCCCAAAATTTGTAATATTATGATAAATAGATCCACATTTAATACTACCCAAATTTGAAACAATAGCCGAACTATAATAAATATTATCATTAACCATACTAGCAGGTAACCATCCATGACGATCCAATATTTTTACTATTCCTACTACAAGCATTCTAATTAACTTAGGAAGTTTACCAATAATATCTATTAAATCATTAGTATCACTTTTTGTATTACTCCTAATTTTATTTACCTTCTTAGAGATCAAATCACTAATTGTCATAATATTATCATTTTCTTTAATAGGTAAAACACATAATAATTCCTGAGCATTATCTTTAAATTCTGTTTTAGCTACAAAAGCTATTTTAACTTCTTTATGCTCATAATAAGTTCTATTAGTTATAAACCTATTTAAATAAGGGCGATTATAAAAAAGTTTTCCAATAGCAGTCACAAAAGCATGAAAATAAGTAATGTGCTTATCTGGGTTATTTTTTTTAATTTTATCCATATACTTTATTAGATTAGTTACATCAATCTTTTGATTTATGTAAACATCAGAATCACATCTATTAGGTTTTAAATCAACCATAATATTATGCATCCCATCAAGATTACGAACTTTTCTCGCATCTTTTCTATCACCAAATCTACGTTTATTTTTCATATATACCTCACTATCAAAAGTTTATCACACAATATAATCCATTGTCCATTATTATTTCTTGACAAAAAGCCTAAAATAGATTAGAATACTACCTTGACGAAAGGGTTGAAATTTATGAAAAAATTTATTTATACAATAATTATAGCAACAATTTTATTTGTACCTATAATAACTATGGCAACTCCCAGAACTTTAACACCATGCGATGCCCCAATCATTGACGAAAGCGGTCGAAAAGTTAAAACTTGCTATTTAGATTTGGAAATATCTGGAACGGATACATTTCAAACTGTTACTGGATCTTTAAAACTAACAAACACTTCTTTTAAATCTGAACCTGAAGTAACAGATTCAAGAATTAAAATGATAAGAAATGGCGATAGTTATGTTTTTACAACAACAACACCAATAAAAAACGAAACAATAAGATTAACAAAATTTACACTTTATTTTGCGACAAACGGAAAAGAATGTAGAGCCGATTGGATACCAAATGATTACAATGTATATTATTGTGAAAATAAAAACGGATACTTTTATGACTTAAATGGTAACATTGTTAATGAAATCGAATATAATAAACAATGTAAAACACATTCATGCGAAATAATAGATGGTACTTATTATGATAAAAATAATAATGTAGTGTCTAAAGAAGAATACGAAAAACAATGTACAACTCCAAGTTGTAAAATAATAGATGGTATTTACTATGACAAAAGCGGAAAAGCCGTTACTGAAGTTGAATACGATAAACAATGTAACGTTCATTATTGTAAAATATTAGACGGAACTTACTTTGGAAGTAACGGAAATATTGTTAGTAAAGCTGTTTGGGAAAGTGAATGTCAAGTTGCTTCTCCCGATACAGGAGGTTTCTTCTCAATTTGGACTGCTTTAATTGGAAGTACATTAGTAATAATGATTTCTATAATTTTGAAAAAAATTAATAAAGTTAAAAAAATATAGTTGATTTTTTTAGACAATGTTGATATAATTAATATTGTCTACAGATGCGGGTGTAGTTTAATGGTAGAGCTTCAGCCTTCCAAGCTGATAACGTGGGTTCGATTCCCATCACCCGCTCCATAAGGAAATACGCTCGAACTTTTCGAGTTTAAATACAACTAATTCAGAAATGGATTAGTTTTTTTGTGTATCGAACTCCACGTTTAGCTTGGAAGTCATACAAAGACTATCCTATTAAAGAAAGGATGGTTTCTATGGTAAATATTATTAAGCAAGAAATAGTTATTGAAGAATCATTAAAGAAAAAGTTAGAACTAATATGTGAATTTTCAAATACTAACATGCAAATCATAAATGGTAGTATAAGAAAAATTGATAGAACTAACTTAACCTATGTTGAACCTCATAGAATAATAATTAATGATATAACATTTCTTGCTTTTAATTATTCTAATGAGATATTTATTGAAAACTTATCAAATAAAATAAAACTATCTGAATTAGAAGATTATTTAAAAACACTAAATCTTAAGATTTAGTGTTAACATCATCAATATTTTCTGTGTCTTCAGGTCTATCAACATTATTTATCGCATCTTTCATATCTTTATATAGCGAATTATGTGGGAAGACATTTATTCTATCAAACGCAAATAGAGTTCTTCCCTCAATATAATTAGCTAATCTATTATTTGAATATGATATTGATTCAATTGAGTCTTCTATTCTCGATAAATGATTTCTACCATATATATTTTTTTTTAAAAATATAGTTCTAGAATAATTTATATTTTTATTATCATTGCCTTCAATATAAGAAATTTCTATATCTAACATAGGGAATACTTCCTTATCAATTCTCTCACCATAGATACCAATTATTCCTTGAACTTCTTCTGTTGGATATAACATAAATTCACTTTTAAATAAGTCATCTAGCATTAATTTGTTATTATCTCCATTATTTTTAAGTTTTTTTATTTTTAAATTAATATTTTTTGCTTCACTCATTCCAGTATTTTTTATAGCTAATATAAGCATTCCATTTATCTGATAAAATTCAAATGATAATAATGGTTTCAAACTATCAATATATCTTTTATTATTTTTATTATTTGAAGCAATTGTTACGATTAAAGCTGCCAATGCAATTATTGTGGAAACCAAAGCAATTATATTAGAAATGTTGTTATCCTTTAGAATTTCTATTATCTCATTTAATTGATGTTTTATACACATAAACATCACTCCTCTCATTAAAATTATACCATATAAATTTACAAATCTTGACAAATCTAAAATAAAAATGTAATATATAAAACCAATAAATGACATGCAGTATCGTCTTTATTAAAGGAGGGATACTATGCACTATTTTAATTACTTAATGAAAATGAATTTTAGAGGAAGTCAAGAGTATTACTTGTTAATGCTTTTGTCTCCTCTTTTTTTGAAATTAACCCTGAATTTTTCTATATAAAGTGCCAAACAATTGAAAAGGAGTTGATGATTTAATGAACGAAGAAAAGAAATTATGTGGAATTTATATGAGAGTATCTACCGAAGATCAAGCACGTGAGGGATTTAGTTTACCAGAGCAAAAAGAACGTTTAGTAGCCTATTGTAAGTTTAATAACTATAAAATAGTAGAATATTATACTGATGCTGGAATAAGTGCTAAAACAGGTAATAAAAGACCTGAATACGATAGAATGCTTGAAGATGGTATACAAGGTAAAATAAATATGATTATTGCCTTAAAACTAGATAGAATTACAAGAAGTACTAGGGATTGGGAAACTTTAATGGATTATCTAGAAAAGTATAATGTTAATATTGCATTTGTTAATGATGATATAAACACTACTACTGCTAATGGTAAAATGGTATCTCGTATTATGATGAGTGTATCTCAAAATGAAATTGAAAGAACAAGTGAAAGAACTATTATTGGTCTAGAGGGTGCAATTAAAAAAGGACATATTCCAGCTCGTGCTCCTCTTGGTTATAAACATGTTGATAAAAAATTAGTTCCTGACCCACTTACAAAAGATATTGTTATTAGAATATATAATTTATATTATGATGGATTAACTTATAACACCATTGCTAAAATATTTAACGAAGAAAATGTATGTGATAAAACAAATTGGAAAGATACAAGTATTTTAAAAATAATATCTAATGTTGTTTATAAAGGAGATTATATTCAAGGAAAGACGACTAAAAATCCTAGATACTTTGAAAATGTTGTTGAACCTATTGTATCAAAAGAACTATGGGAAAATTGTCAAGTTCAAAAGAAAAAGAATCAAAGAAACTATATGAGAAGTCAAACATATATCTTTTTACAAAAGTTAAAATGTCCTAAATGTGGAAGAATACTTGCTGGTGGTGCTTCACATAAAATTAAATCTGATAAGTGGTATTACTATTATAGATGTGAAAAATGTAGAGACAATATTAGAGAACATGAAATAGAAAATTCTATTAAAGAAATTCTATCAGATATATTTGAATATGATTCAGTTGTTAATGAGTTTTTCTTACCTGTCTTACAAAATAAAATACATAATCCAAAGGAAGATTACGAAAAAGAAATAACTAACTTAAATAATAAAAAAGTTAGAATTAGAAAAGCATATATTGATGAGTTATTTACTGAAGAAGAATATAAAGAAGAAACTTCTATTATTGAAAACAAAATCAAAAATCTAGAAAAGAAATTATTAGAAAATGAACAAGTTAATAATTTAAATTTAACTATTGATGATATTTTAATAAAACGTGATATGGATTTTATCAATAAAGTTAAACTACCAATTTTATATGATGCTTTCTCTGATAGTTGGAAAGATTTAGATAGAGATGATAAAGCTGATATAGTTATGAGATACATAGATGAAATTGAACTAGAATTAGTTAATAACAAATATAGAGTTAAACTAGTTAATTTTAGGACTACATTCTATAAAGAGTTTAAAGATTTATTTGATAAAGGTTATATTGATTGGAAAAGAAAAATAACACATTCATTCAAAGGAATTGGTATTGATAGTAAAGTTCGTTATAGTGAATACTTACCTTTTAAAGAAGTGTATAGACATTTAATGAGATTAAACGAATGTTATGATGTTAGTTTTTATAAAGGAACTTTATATAAGAAAACTGAAGAATTAAAAATGCTACCACTTCTTAAAGGAGATGTCATTGTAAGAATATTCCCTACTGAAAAAGATGATGATAGTAAAGAAATATTAGGTATGGGAATGTTTGTTACAAAAGAATCTCCTAACGATATCAAGGTAAACATTCCTGAGGTATTTGAATGTATACCTGATATCGAAAATTAATTTAAAAACGTGGCACGTTTTGTTTACGATAGTAAATGAAAGTGGCGATAGTATTTAAATTAATACGGTTTCTAAGGTGGTTAACCTTAGCTTCCATATCTTGTTTATGACAAGATATATAGGAAGTTATGAATAATGACAAAGCCGCTTTCGCGTCATTTCAATATTCATTTTAAGGAGGTGTAAATATATGGAATTATCTTATTCATTTCATTTAGGTAATGATAGTAATAAAACTATTAAAGCAAGACAGCAATCAAAAAATACAACTTCTGGAACTACATCAAAAGGAAACAACGCAATACAAAATATTAAACATTTAGGAAAAGTAAATAATCATAATTTAAGGCAATACAATAATAATCAAGAACTAATAAAAACAATTAAAGGTTCTAACGATATTGTTAAAGATGTAAAAGAATTATATTTAGACTTGTTTGAAGAATCCAGATTAGAATATAATAATAAACAAGTAAGAGATGATAGGAAAATAGATAACTACTTTAATAAAATATCTAATGATGATAAACACGATTTAGCTTGTGAGATTATAATTGAGCTTGGAGATATGTCTTATTGGGAAAATAAAAGTTTAGAAGAAAAATATAAAATGATAAATGTATTTGAAAAACAACTTGATTATTTAAAAGAAATAGTTCCTAACTTTTATATAGCAAATGCTACTTGCCATTTTGATGAACATTCTCCACACCTTCATATTGTTGGTGTTCCTGTTAAAGAAAATTGTAAAACAGGATTATCAAAACAAGTTGGAAAAACTTCTATATTCACTAAAGAATCATTAGTTATTATTCAAGATAAAATGAGAGAAAAATGCATTGAAGAATTTAATAATATTTATGAATTAGATTCTAAACTTAAAGAAAAACAAAAAGGAAAAAATAAAGATTATACTCCTTACGAAAGATTAAAGTTTAATGAAAAAGCTAATGAACTAAAAAAAGAATTAACTAATCTTCGAAATGAAATTTTAGATTTAGAAGATAATAAAAAATCAATTAGTAAGGAAATAACTAACCTTAATAAAAATAAAGAAAATATAACTGATGAAATTCATAAAAAGAAAAAACTTAACAATAAAATTATTATTAAGCCTAAAAATCAATTACTAGATGATAACAAAAAGCTACAAGAAGAAAATGAACACTTAAAATCCATGAATTACCAATATAAAACTAGATATAATGATTTAAAAGAAAAGAACGATTATTTAATTTATCATTTAAATAAAATTATTAAAAAACTACCTGAATTTATTCAAAATATAATTGATAGATTATTTAACCAATGTAATATTGATTTAAAATATTTTAAACAACAATACGATCCTAAAATTAAAGAAAAAGAAAAAAAGGTTTTTGAATCTAGAAGAATTTCTAATCTATTTAATAAAAAAGAAATCAACAAATCATTAAAACACATCAATGATGAAACGGAAAAATCAACTGAAGAATTTTATTCAAATAAAAAAGAAAAAGACGATTTATCACTTTAATAATAAAACCTGTTCAAAAAAAGGAACAGGTTTTATATTTAAATTATATTTTATAATCTACATTGTCTAATTTAATTAAATCTGGATTTGCTAGAATCCATTCAACAATTAATTGAGTTAGAAGTTCTAACTCAGTATCAGAATTAATATTTATTTCTTTTGACAATTTAATAATTTGTTCATTTTTATCAAATTGACCTTTCTTTACATATTTAGGGATAGAATCTAACATTTTTTGATAACCATTTTCCCAATTGATTCCACCGTTTCTATAAATTTCATCTGAAACTTTACCAACTATTCTAATAAGTTCTCCTTGAATTGTAGATGCTGTGCCTTGACCCGGAACTAACATTTGCCATAATTCTTCGTGTTGCTCTTGCCATGTTTGTGATTTTACAGTAATTTTTGTAATATTATTAATATCTCTTCTTGGGACTGGTTCAACTCCATATATTTTATATAATTCTTCAAGCGCTAAACTTGCTTCTTGTATAAGTTCCTTACTAAAAGAATCTCTATAAAATTCAAATCTTTCTCCAATTTTTCTTACAGTTTTTTTCATTCTCGGAGTAATAATTTTTAAACCTTTACTAAACTTAATTTTAGATAGTTTTGAAATAGTTATTATATCACAATTATTTGCTTTTTCTAGAACTTCACTTATATTTATAAAACCTGGGTTTGCTCCCAAATCTAATAATCGCCCAATTATATTTAAGTTATTATTTTCTTTTGCTAATTTCATTGCGATTTTAAGATTTTTTCCTTTGGGTGCACCACATTTCATTAAATTACACATACCAGCTAAATGATTGTTTTTTATTGCATATTTCATCGCTAAATCTAAATCAGCACCTTGCTCTTTTAAATAAATAATACAATCATAATTTGAAGCCAATTGATAAATTATAGCCGGATATCCTTCTCCACAATCTTCATTTGGATTTAATCCGTTTTCTACAAGAAACTTTAGATTTTCTTTTCTTCTTGTATATCCAAATGCATTTATTCCTTTATAAGTAGCATTAATTTCGCATATTTCAAATATTCTCTTAAAAACCTCTAAATCAGGATCAAACCAATAAGTAGATAAACAATCTAATAATTGGGTTCTTTTTTTGCTATCTAAAACATTATTCTTAAAAAATTCAAAATATTTTTTATCTTCATTTGAGAAAGCCTTTTTTCCTTCAAAAACATATACATTTGTAAATTCATTTAAAGCTTTTTTATTATTTTTCATTTCAAAATAACACTCACCAATCTTTAAAGAAATATTATTTTTTTTATCTTGGTTTTCTGCATTTTTATACGCTTCTTTAAAGCCTACTAATGCTTTATCATAATTTTTTTCTTCAAAATATTTTTGTGCTTCATTTATTAATTTTTGCATTTTATCTCTCCTTTTAAAACAATTATATTTTATAGTTGTATTTTATTGATATTTTGTTTGTTTTTACTTATCTTCAGTTAATAACAATTTGCACTAATCTATATAAATTATATCACTATTTTTATAATTTTTGTCATATGTATTTGATATTTTTAAAAATTATGATATTATTGTTTTAGAAATTAGTTGTATTAACAACTTTTCTTATAAGTAATAGGTTTCAAATTATCTTATCTATTGCTCCATTTAAATAATTAAGCAAACTTTAAAGAGTTTGTTTTTTTATTTTATATAACTTGAACCCATGTTATCAGCTTAGAAAGAATCAATTTTCAAATTCGGCTGAAGCTTTATTATTCATATTTTCAATTATATCATCAAATAAACTATACCATTTGATTTGAATAAAGTGCCTATCGCGCTCATATTTTTTATTATAGTTTAAACACCTGTTTTTAGGTTGACAAGTTAAAGATCCAAAATGTATTGCAGTAGAATATACGTCTTTACTAGCTAATATAGATTTAATAATATCTTGACGATTTATCCACAAAAAGTCATCAACTTCTCCATAAATGATACCATCGATAAAAAATTCGGAGTTGACTCCTTTAATTACAAACCTATCAATCGCCGCTCTTATTAATTCTTCATTATTAAATATTTGATTTAACTTGTCTATATTTTCCAAGTTTTCCTCTTTATATTTATTTGCGGAAATTCTATTCGTTCCTGTACCATTTAAAGTCCCGTCAGCATAATGATACTTCAAAAAATCTACTACACTTTTTTTATCAACTCCATTTTTAATTAAAAAATCTGTAAAACTATAAATACTTTCCACATGCACAGAATTTCTAAAACCTTTTTTTATACTTATTCCTTTTATAATACCGTTTATTTTTAGAAATATATCTGATTTTTGTCTATAATGATTTCTCCAACATTTAATATAAGAACTATAACACGTTTCAGGAAATAAATCTTTTACCATAATTTCTAATAATGGGCCTATCTCATTAACTTTTCTTCCATTCAATTTTTTTACAAACTCATATTCATTATCAAAACCATTTATTTCATTCATTTTTACCTCCTACTATTATTATTTCTAAAAAAATACGAATTTCCTTTTAAAAAGGAAAAATATTTAAATTTTAATTTAATCAACATAAATTTATTTCATAAAAAAAAGAGCTCAAGCTCTTGGAGAATTTGGCACTCTAATTTTAACTTGACCAGCCCTTTCTATTTTTATATTTCTAATTTTTGCTTTATCTTTAGATAGTCCATCAAAACAATATCTAGGATCACCATCAACATCTAATGGATTATTTAAAACATTTTCTCCTAAAAACCTTAAATCTAAAGAACTAGTTTTAAAATGAGTAATAAGATTTGGATATTTTTGTAAATCCACATCTTTACGCAATAAACCCATTCCAATATCAGCCACCACTTTTAACATATCTAACTTTTTTAAATTTTTAATAAAAGTAACCTCAAACATGCCATCATCTAAACTAACATCTTTAAACAATGGCATACCACCAAAACCTAAAGAATTAGTAAATGTAGCTATAATTGCACTCTCTGTATGCATACCACCATCGCCATCAATAAAGCACATATCATATTCGATAGGATTTTCGTTTTTATATTCTTTTACCGCTTGTATTAAATACGCTAAGTATTTCAGCCTTTTCTTTAACTCTGAACTAGTATTACAAGGCACATTAGCTAAATAACCGAAGGCCGCAACATAAGAAAATGGTTCACCATTTAAAGTAAATATATCTAAATTTTTATCAACACCATTAGCAATTAATTTAGCATTTTTAACTGGATTTTTTGTTAAACCAAGCATATTCCTAACATCATTTGCTGTCCCCATTGAATTATGACTGATTATAGCTTTTTGTTCTACTTCAAGCATTCCTTTAATTACTTCACCAAAAGTTCCATCGCCTCCACAAGAAACGATTAAATCACTATTATTATTAGCTTCTTTTGTTAAATCAATCGTTTTCCCTGGTGCTGTACTTTCCATTTCCCAAACCGAATAAGTTTTAGACAACTCTAAACATATTTTTGATAATTTATTTTTACTAAACTTTGTAGCTTTGGGATTATAAATAACTGCACATGTCTTTTTTGACATAAATACACCATCTCCAAGGTAATATTATATATAAACCTTTTTTAAAAAGCAACCGTTATCTGTCTTCAAAAAACTTATTAATTATCGGTTTTAATAATTCTAAAATCATAAACGATATAATATTAATAAATACTACAAACATAAATTGAGCCAATGTAATTATTTGAAGACCAAATAACTTACCAATTGGAGTAAAAAACACTAAAATCTGAATAGCTAATAAGATTAAAATACCAATATTTAAATGCTTATTTGAAAATAATCCTCTTTCATGTATTTGTTCTTTTAGAGATCGACAATTATAGGCAAAAACAAATTCATTTATGATGATACTTAATAAAGCCAATGTCTGAGCAATATCTTGTCCAAATTTCAAAAACATATAATACACAAATAAACTTATAAAAGTTTCTAATAAAACTGAAATAGCTAAGAAAGCAGTAAAAAATTTTGTAAATATTTTCTTATTTAAACCATTAGGCTTATTTTTCATATTATTTTTAGAAGCTTTTTCGAAAGCTAATGCTATCGAAGGGACAGTATCAGCAACTAAATCGATATATAAAACATGTATGGCTGAAATAATAGTATTTCCCGTCAACATTCCAATTAAAATA
Source organism: Bacilli bacterium (assembly GCA_017435485.1). Taxonomy (GTDB): domain Bacteria; phylum Bacillota_I; class Bacilli_A; order RF39; family UBA660; genus RGIG1752. The sequence goes on along the minus strand of JAFSEY010000004.1, from coordinate 90,775 downwards.
ATTAATATTTCGGTAAAATTACTTGATAAGTTATATAAAACATTTGTAATAACATTATCGTATATTCTTCTACCTTCGGAAACAGCAGTAGTTATTGTTGCATAACTATCATCTAATAATATTAGATCAGCTACACTTTTTGTAACATCGGTACCGCTTTTTCCCATTCCAACCCCAACATTAGCAAGTTTCAGGGCTGGAGCATCATTAACCCCATCACCACTCATAGCTACAACTTTACCAGTTTTTTGTAAAGCTTTAACTATTTGCACTTTATTTTCAGGACTAACTCTTGCGAAAACGGAATACTTATTAACATATTTAATTATATCTTTTTCTTTCATGTCAGATAGCACTGATGCATTTATTCCCTCACTATCATCAGCACATATTCCAACTTCTTTAGCAATTGCCAATGCTGTCTCTAAGTTATCTCCAGTTATCATTATTGGTCTTATATGAGCAGATAAACATTCACTTATTGACTCTTTAACATTTTTTCTTGCTGGATCTTTAAATCCAACTAAACCAACAAATACCAAATTATCTTCTTCTTCATAATAGCCATAATCATCTTTAACTTTATTATCAATTTTTTTATAAGCAAAAGCTAATACTTTTAATGCTTCTTTAGACATTTCCATTTCGGCAGACATTAAGTTATCTTTTAGTTTCTTAGATATTTTTTTAACTTTTCCATCTATTAAGATTCCGTTTGACCTAACAATAATAGATTCTAAACTTCCTTTAGTATAAATTATATTTTGCTTATCAATGTTATAAACAACACTCATCATTTTCCGATCTGAATCAAAAGGTAATTCTATTACTTTATCTTTTTCAGATATTTCACTTTTTACTTTATATTTCTTTAAATAATTTTTTAAAGCTACTTCAACAGAATCTCCAGCAAATTTTCCTTTTTCCTCTTCATGAGCATTATTACATAAAGCTATTACATTTACTAATTCAGGATAGTCTTTAATATTTTCTAGCGATATATTTCCATTTCCAATAAACACCCTGATAACTTCCATTTTATTTTCCGTTAAAGTACCTGTTTTATCGGTACAAATAACTTCAGTTGCCCCAAGCGTTTCAATTGCCGCTAAATTTCTAACAACAGACTTTTTCTTGGCCATTTGCCCAACTCCAATTGATAATGTTGCTGTAATAGCAATCGGCAAACATTCTGGAACACTTGCAACTATCATCGAAATACATAACATAATTACGTTAAGTAAAGTATAACCTTTTATTAAGCCATATCCTAAAACAAATGCTACTAAAAAAGCAGCTACAAACGAAATCATCGTACTTATCTTTTTTATTTTTACTTGTAACGGAGTCACAGCTTCTTCACCGCTCAATAAAGTATCAGCAATCTTTCCCAACTCAGTTTGCATTCCCACATTAGTGACAATCGCGTTTACTTTTCCCGCTACTAATACCGTTCCTGAAAAAACCATATTTGACATTTCTGATATAGGAATATTTTCATCTAATACATCCTCAGTCTTTTCTACACACATACTTTCCCCAGTTAAAATAGATTCATCACATTTAGCAAAAAAACTATCTATAATTCTCGCATCCGCTGGTATTTTATCTCCCGCTTCTAAAACTAAATAATCACCTACTACAATATTTTTTGAATTAATTTTTTGAAAAACACCATTTCTTTTAACAATAGAATGTGAAACAGAATATTTCTTTAATTTTCCAACAGCATCTTCCGCTTTTGATTCTTGAAAATAACCCATAAAACAATTAATTAATGAGGTTCCCAAAATAACAATAGGTTCTAAAAAATCCTGATCATTAATAATCGAATAAATTAAAGATAATATACCAACAACTAATAACAAAATAACCATAACATTTTTAAATTGATCAAAAAATATAACTAATTTACTTTTCTTATGCTGTTCTATTAAAATATTTCTTCCATATTTTTGTTGCAATTCTTTTAATTCAGTATCTTTTAAACCACTTTCACTAACATTCATTTTTTTAAATAATTCTTCTTTACTTAAACTATGAGCGTTTTTCATTCAAATATCTCCTCTTTTAATTACTTCAATTTTATAATATAGTTTTTATTTCTTATCGTAAATATAGCTTGAACTTCTTCAGCTAAACTTATATCTTTATCTACTTGTATTATTAATTTATCTGTTATTTTTGCTGGTGTCCTATCAACAACTACTGAGTACCTTATTTCACCATTTATAACATATTTAATTTTCATAAAATTACTCACAAAATCATTCACTTTGCTGTTATACTTATAATAAGTAGTTTTTTCATCTAGAATAAAATCATAATCAACCACCATCAACACAGCATCTCGGATAGTATTTAAATAATCAATAGTAACAATATCCTTTTTAACAGAACATTCATCATTATGGCATGAGTCATACGTATAAATATATTTATTAGTATATTCATATGAAGTTAATTTAAATTTAGTATTTCCTACATTAGAACTACTAAACAACAATTCTTCATTAAGAGAAACAATGCTTGCATCTCCTTTATCTAATTGTTTTTTTGGATTTAACTTCACGTCATTATAATCATCTACTAATTTATTATTCCTATTAATTGTCCCTTTATATATTTTTAATATAAAATTATCATTTAATTCTTCTTCTGTAACCTCATAAGCTAATACTATCGTTCTTGACTCATCTATTCTTAATTTATCACCTATATAAGGTGAAGCAAAATCAAAAAAATAATGTGAAGCTTGCAAATTTGGATAAATTTTTCTATTTTTTGTTACTAAACGATAATTACTATAATCTAGACTCACCTTACTATCCGCAATATTAGTTATGTCAATTTTAACTGCTAAATAATATTTTCCATTTTCAATGGTATCCCCATTGGGTTTTAAATTAGATATAATGCTATCTATTACTTTTATTGAAAAGTTATTATTTATAGCACTTGCATTTATATTAAGATTATTATCTTTTTTTTGTAAAGATGATACTAAGTAAAAACTAAGAAATATAGTTAGAACAATTCCAATACAACTAATAATAAATTTATTTTCTAAAACATAATATCTTAATTCTCTCATCGTTTTTCTGATTGATCTTTTTGTTTTATATCCTTCAAATCCAACATTAAGTTCAAATTCTTCATTATCATCTTCGCTTATCTCAAATTCTTTTAAATCTTCACCAAAATTAAATTTTTTAATATTAAATCCTACCACTGTTATTATTGAGTAAATTATAAAACCTATTTGTGGCACCATCATTATTAATGAAATATCACGGTAAGCTATAATTGTTTTTGATTCTACTGCAGCTCCAATTAGATCTTGAAAAACACCTGATATAAAAACAAAAAAGAACAATAAAATTAAATAATATATAATGGCATTTCGATAAAATTTTCTCGGCTTATTTTTATGACGCAATAAGTAATATATAGCAATTAAAATACTTAATGTAAATATTAAAATTAAATATATTAAACCATTTACATAATAAGAACTTGTATCAGATAATACAGAAATTGAATAATTATTACTAATTGCATCGCTAAAAAAGCTAAAAATATTATAAGACCTATATAATAAGAAACTCATAGTTACTACTAATATTAAATGTATTTTTTTAAAGTTTTTAATTAAAAATGCAAAAGGTTTTTTAAATATCATAATAACTCCTTCTATTCTTCTAATATTTTATCATAAAAAAATATGATTTTCATCATATTATTTTTTATTTACGATTAACTGATCTGGCATTAAATATAATGTTTGGTTCTCTCTTATAACTTTATCTTTACTAACCTTAAACATATTAGCTACTGTATCAATTGTATCTCCCTCAGCAGTTAAATAATAACTATATCCACTTTTAGGGATTAATATTTCTTGATTAGGATAAATATAATCATCATCATTAAGACCATTCATAGCAGCCAACAAATCAGGATTAATATTATATCTTCTTGCTATCGCATATAAATTATCTCCTTTTTCAATTACATAAGTATTAAAATAAGCTTGTTTATCTTGAGGAATAATAATATCCATTCCAGCCCTCAATTCATTTGGATAATAAATTTGATTAACCTCACATATTTTTTCAACAGTAACATTAAACCTCTCAGCTATTGATTTCAAAGAATCGCCCTTTTGAATTTTATAAACATCTAACATATAATCACTTCCTATAATAGGATATGACACATGTTAAAATTGGTTAATAAATAAATATCAAATTATCATTATTAAAAGACCACTCAAAATTTGTAAGCAACTTAACTTCTCCTTTAAGTTCACTATATAAATATAATGTATCATCACTAATATAATAGATTTCATTATCAATAACATCAACTATATTAGTCACTTCTTTTTGAGATAATAATATTTTGGTTTCATTAAATGATTTATATAATTTTCCTTCAACAAGTTCATAATCAAATAAATTTTGTGTTTCAAATTTTAATTTTTTATTAATAATATCTTTTATATCAGTTTTTACAAATTCCCCATCAGTTAATAGTTGTCCCTTTATTTTTCGCAACTTCTCTTTATGCGGAACAATTTCATATAGCAATTCTTCTTTTTCATCTACTAAATAAATACTTTTATCATACGTCCCTAAAACACGACTTTCAAAATATATTTCACGTTCTAAATCCCACTTATTCACTTTTTGATTATTTACATTTATAACAAAAGCATCAGAAAAATTATATTCATTATCATAATTAGGTATAAATAAATAACTATTTATTTTTGTAGCTAAAGGTATTTGATAATGATCTGTATCAAACATTTTAATTTCTTTTGATACATTTTGATCAATATAATAAAAAGATTTATAATTCCAAACTAAAAATTTTCTATTATTTAAATTATTAATCAAAATACTTTTATATTTTCTATTTAAACTAGAAGCATTATCATAATATTTATTCGCTATTTTATCATTTAATTCACTTACTAAATGATATTCGGTTATAACACCATTAACTTTACAAAGAGGAACTAAGGATAGATAATTACTTTCTGGAATAAAACAATATCCATTTGAAATTTCTATAAAATTAATATTATTAATTAATTTTCTTTTATTAGAATATTTAGAATGTAAAACATATTCAAATAAACTATTATCATAATTAAACCTATAATAATAAGCTTCTTCTTCTTTTTTATATTCCTCATTAATAATAAAATTATTTAACTTATATTCTTTTTCATAGTTTCTTGGCGTTATATATATAAATAAAAAAATCCCAAAAAGAAAAACTATAACACTGATCATTAACACTAACTTTTTCATATTTTTCACCATATGATTATTTTAACATTTTTCCATTAAAAAAACTATAATGATTATAGTTTCTTATTTTATTAAATTAAATTTCCCGATTATCGGAATTTGTTTAGCCTTACCATTTATAACATTGACTATACCATATATAATAGCTATTATTATGCATAAACCTATAAGTAAAAATGGCAACTCAACAAACCATGGGACTTCATATCTACCACAATGAAATTCTAACCCATTAATCGTACACATTTGCTCAACTAAGGTAATCTTTGAAAGAAGACCATAAATAACTGAATAAGCAATAAAAGCTATAAATAAATTTAATCCTTGATTTATGTGAAACTTAACAAACTCACTTTCTCTTTCAAAAATTAATGGAATTGGCACAAAGATATAAGCAAGCATTGCCATTCCCTTATTTGTTTTAATATCTTTCTTCTTAAACTTATCAGTTTCATCTGGTGTATTTAAAATGTCTTCAGCTGTCTCTTTTACGTTATCAACAAATTCTTCTATACTATCTTTTTTCTTTGCCATAAAAACCCACTATTTTATACTAACAACAATACTTGCTGTAAAATTCTTATCTTGATCAATATCTTGATTTACTCCAGTTTCTTTAAATTCATATGTAACCGTATAATAATATGTATGATTTGCAGGAATTAAAACATTTTCAAGTAAAATATCATCTTGATAAGGAACTTTTGCATCAGTTTTTAACACAGTAGTTCCATTATCCAATTTATAAGTTAAATTATTTACTTCTGTAAATTCATTTTTTACATTTTTCCATAATAGATCAACAATGACACTATTATCAGACTTATTTTCAATTGCAAATATTTGAGTATCGCTCCATCCTGGAATAATATCTTTTGCATTAATACTTTTAATACTATGTAAGAAAATCTTTTGATTTTTCTTGCTATCAATAGACAATATTACATCATTACCTGTTTTATCCAAACAAGAAGTAGCAATATTTTTGTCAGCTTTTCCATCATTATTAGTATCACAATTTACATCACAAACTTTATCGCCATTTAAATCGATATTAATATTTGGCCAACCATTCTTGTCTGTATCAACATTTTCTCTATTAGTAATAAGATTAGCATCAGCTTTTCCATCACCATTAGTATCTAAATTAAAATGAGCTTTATAATCATGACAATAGTCTATATTATTATCTGGTTTATTATCCTTGTTTGTATCACAATTTACATCACAAACTCCATTACGATCTAAATCAACATTAACATCAGCATAACCATCTTTATCTGTATCAATATTGAAATCTGGCTTTTTATCATTGTTTGTATCTAAATTTAAGTCAGCTTTTCCATCACCATCTAAATCAATATTAGTATCTGGCCAGCCATCATCGTTTGTATCACAATTGATATCACACAAACCATCACTATTTGTATCTTGATTTACAAAATTAAAATCTGGTTTATTATCTTTATTTGTGTCAATATTAAACATTTCATCTCTGTTATAAAAATAATCTACATTATAATCTGGTTTACCATCTTTATCAGAGTCACAATTTACATCACAAATTCCATCATTATTTTTATCAATATTAAGTTCAGCTTTTCCGTCTTTATTTATATCACAATTTTTATCACATTTATCATCTTTGTCAAAATGACAATCTAACTTACAGTTCCTATGTTCTTCATTTTTATGATACCTATAATAAGAAAAAGATGCTCCAATTAAAGACACTAAAATAATTAATATTAATAAAATTATAATTATGATTGTTTTTCGTCTTTCTTCCTTTCTCTCTTCCTCTTCTAATATCATATATTGTTCTTCATAATCATTTTGAATTTCACTTTTGATTTCTTCATTCATAATTGCCTACTCCTTTTACTCTTCACTTTGTTTTACTTCAACATAGCTATTTAAACTAGCTTCCATATTATAACTTTGATCTTTATCTAAACTAGGATATGTAATTACAAATTTATAATAATTAACTTTCTCACTATTCTCAGGTGCTAAGATTAATTCGTTAGTAGCTAATTTCACTTCACCAATTAAGGTAGCTGCTTCAGCATCAGTTATTAATGGTTCCCAATTAGTATTATCAGTACTTATATATAATGAATACAATAGCTCTTTATCATCAGCATTGCTCACATCTTTAATAAAAGTATTCTCTGTAATATTCCATATAATATCATAAGCAGCAGATATATCTCCACCATCACTTTTAAGCCCAACACTGAAATAAAGCTCTCCAGATACACCAGGTTGATATGCATTAACGGTAATATCATTCCCACCGGTAAAAGATATAGTTGCCTGTTCAGAAGACTCAATATTAACTGTTGTTATCCCATTTGAATTAACTGTCGGATTAAAAAATGCATAAGTTACCCCAATTACACATACTAATATTAGTAGAGTAACAATAGCTGTGATTACATATTTTCTTACGTTACTATTATTCATATTATCCACCATATATATAATATCAAAATATAATAATTATAGCAAATAAAAAACTAGATAAATTTAATCTTTATCTAGTTAATTACTAAAAATAACCGTTACTTATAGTAACTACTTTAATTATTAATTAGCAGCATTTGTACATTTAACATTAGTTACAGATACAACACCACCAAATGTTTTATTGATATTATCATTTTGATCTACAGCTAAATTATAGAAATTAGCAGTAAATGTCCAAGTGTCAACTGATTCAACTAAAGCATCAGCATATTCATCAGAAATTGAATAACTTCCTAAAACGATAGCATCAGTAACTCCAGCTAAATCTTTTTCTTCAAATTCATTACCATCAGTACTTGTACCAACTAAAGTAAATTCCTTTAATGAAGCTTCAGCAGCTTTAGCAGATGCATTAAATGCAGCGCTTGGAGTATAAGTTAAATCATAAGTACAAGTTGCTTTACTAGAACCTGCAGTTAATTTAACATCGATTGTAGATTCTACATCATTAGTGATTTTTACACTATAATCATTATTTCCATCAGCTTGTTGCATTTTATCAGCTGTAACATCTAAAGTAACAACACTGTTTCCTTCAGTTAAGAATGTATCAGCTGCAGCAGCAGTATTTACTTCTACTGTTGTTTTACCAGCGTTACCAGTAGTATTAGCTGAGAAATATGCAAATGTTGCACCAACTACAGCAACTAATAAAGTAGCGATAGCAATTACAGTTAACATAATAGTATTACCTGATTTCTTTTCCATCTTGTTTTCACCTCCTATAATAAAAGCTTAGCAAAAAATATTTTCCATTTCAAGAAGAAATTTCATTTTTTTGTCATAAATTATCATTATTATTTATTAAGGTTAGTGCAACCTTGTTTTTTTGTGTAAACACCTCAAGTACATAGCAGTCAACTATATCGCCAACACTTAACACTTCTGAAGGATGCTTGATATAATCTTTACATATTTGCGAAATATGTACAAGCCCATCGTTTTTTATTCCGATATCAATGAACGCACCAAAATCTACAACATTACGCACCGTTCCTTGAAGTTTCATTCCTACTTCTAGATTTTCTAACTTAACCACATCTTTACGAAGAATTGGTTTTTCCACTTCGTCACGAGGATCGCGCATCGGAGATATTAAAGATGCATAAATATCTATTTCCGTTTCATTTAATGCATTACTATCATTTAATACTTTGATTTTTTCAGTACCAATATCATCCTTAGTTAAATCATTAATTTTCAATATTTTCTTAGCTATTTCATAACTTTCAGGATGAATACTTGTTTTATCAAAAGCATCAAATCCATCAATAATTCTTAAAAAACCAATAGCTTGTTCATAAACTTTATCAGACAATACTTTTTTCTTTTTAAGCTCTTCACGAGTCATAATCTTTCCAACTTTTTCTTTGTAATCCATTATTTTTTTTATACTAGACTTTGTTAACCCAGATACATAAGAAAGTAGTGACTCACTAGCAGTATTCACATTAACACCCACACTATTAACAGTCTTTTTTACCACAAAATCTAAAGTTTCATTTAATCTTTTAGCAGTTACATCATGTTGATAAAGCCCTACGCCAATACTTTTGGGATCTATTTTAACTAATTCACTTAATGGATCTTGTAGTCTTCTTGCAATCGAAATTGCACTACGCTCTTCAACGTGTAAATCTGGAAATTCTTGAATAGCCAACTTGCTGGCTGAATAAACACTAGCTCCGGCTTCACTTACTAACACATAAGCAACTTCTTTATCAATATCTTTTAAAACATCAGCAATAAAAAATTCACTTTCTCTAGAAGCAGTTCCATTTCCTATTGCCACCAAAGAAATATCATGTTTTAAAATTAAGTCTTTTACAATTTTTTTAGCTTCCTCATATTTATTAAGTGGTTCATGAGGATAAATAACACTAATCTTTTGTACAGCTCCATTAGCATCTATCACCGCCAATTTACACCCCGTGCGATAGGCAGGATCCAAACCCAGAATGTTTTTTTCTTTCATTGGTGCTTGTAACAATATTTTTTCTAAATTTTTACCAAAATTATTTATTGCTACTTCCTCAGCTTTTTCTGACAATTCACTTCTTATTTCTCTTTCAATACTTGGTAATATTAATCTTTTTAAACTATCTTCAATTGCTTTAGTTATTATATTACCACAAGTATTTTCTTTAACTTTTAATTCCTTTTTTAAATAGTTAACAAAGAAAGTTTCATCAAATAAAACACTAACACTTAATACTTCTGCTTTTTCTCCTCTATTTAAAGCTAAAATACGGTGAGGTTTAATTTGTTTGATTAGCTCATGATAATCATAATACATTTGATAAACTGCTTGGTCATCCTCAGCATTTTTCTTTTTCTTTGAAGCAATCTCATAATTAAAGAAAGTCTGTTTTCTAATATAGCTACGATACTTAGCATTATCGCTAATATTTTCAGCAATAATATAACTTGCTCCAGTTATTGCTTCTTCTACAGTTTTAACTTTTTCATTAAAATATTTTTTAGCTTCCTCATAAATATTATCTTTGTATGCCAAAATAGCTTTAGCAAGTGGTTCTAAACCATTAGCAATTGCTTCTGTAGCTTTCGTCTTTTTCTTCTCTTTATAAGGACGATATAAATCTTCTACTTCTACTAATTTTTGACACTTTAAAATACTAGTCTTTAATTCTTCGGTAAGCATTCCTTTTTCATCAATTAATCTAATTACATCTTCTTTTCTTTTTAATAAATTAACTTGATATTCATATCTTTCATTTATAGATCTTATTTGTTCTTCATCTAATGAACCAGTCATTTCCTTACGATATCTAGCAATAAAAGGAATTGTATTTCCTTCTTCTAATAATTTTAAAACAGTAGACACCTGACCTACTCTTACATTTAATTCTTTGCTTAATTCTTCAATAATTTGTGTATTCATAACTACCTTACTTTCCTATGTAAGTATAGCATATTTTAAAAATAATTTTAATATAATATATTGAAAGTTAAATTAATTTGACTTTATGAAAGATTTATAATAAAATAGTACTTGTCTTGGAGCTTTAGCCAAGTGGTAAGGCGTGGGACTGCAACTCCCTGAGCACCAGTTCGAATCTGGTAGGCTCCTCCAAATTAAAAATACCTACAAAATGTTGTAGTTATAAATTCAAACCATTGTCAGAAACTGCAATGGTTTGTTTTTTATAAAAAGTGTTAGTTGGTGAATATATGAATAATAAAAAAACAAGATATGTGACTACTATTTTTACATTAGATAGAATTAATCAAAGTGCGGGAATAACCGCCTGGGATAAAGAAAGTTTTTCTGACTTTATAAAAGAACAAGAAAAAAAATATGGATTAAAGTTAATAAGCGCCAAAGAAAAAATACTAATAATTGTAGAATATACCAATATAATATGGAATTATAAAATATATTATGGATCTTATAAAAATAAATATAAATCATTTAGTACAAATGACGAAAGATGGCCGAATATAGAAAAACAATTAGAAAATGATTTAAAAATAATTGGGCTAGATGAGTTAAAAAATACTGTTTTAACAAACTTACAAAACAGAAAACATTTTGAATATAAAACAAAAATAGAAAAACAATTCAAAAAATATTGTGTATAAATTAAAAAAATATGAAATTTATAAAAGGGGAAAATAAAAATGGAAAAAGATTTAAATTTAAAATTTATTAATGATGCAATTATATTTACATGCCAAAAACTAAATGAACTAAAAATTAATTATTACATTGTTGGAGCAATTGGCGCCTACATTGACGCCAATATTCCCTTAGAAAGAATTCATGAAGATTTAGATATTCTTATTGAAGAAAAAAGTGTTAATAAGTTGTCAAAAGTATTTGAAAATACTGATTATATTTTTTATGATAATAGACTAAAAAACAATAAAGTTTTAAACCATTATGGATATCCAGACGGTGAACATGAAGTAATAGCAAACTATAAATACAACAATTTTCATATAGGATTTTTTCTATTTAGAAAAAATCGCCAAGATTACACAATAATTGACTATTTTAAAGAAAATAATGAAATAAAGAAATTAGAAAGAACACTTCCAATAAAATATTTTTACTTTCAATATAACAATGAACCCAAAAATTATTGTGGAATTAATCTAAAGTCAGTCCGAAAAGAACTAATATATAAAAACAAAAAAATTATGAACCGCAAAAAAGATTTGTTTGATATTCAAAAATTAGAAAATCATATCAACGAAGATATTCTTAATAACCTTTCAGGATTAAGCAAACATAGAAAAATAAAAACTATTTCCGTAAACTAATCTAACTTATTTAAATTAGAATTTTTTTTATAATATTCATAAATATTATTAACATAAGTATTTATAAGTAATTCAATATCATCAATTGGTGTATTAATAGACATTTTAATTACAGAAATCAACTCTGTTGGTAATACACTTTGTTGTAAAATTGTTCTTATGTTATCATCGTTTGTAAAATAATTATAATCACATTGTTTCAAAAGATACATTAAAGCGGCTTTTAACTGATTAACTCCTACTAGATTACCTTCTTTTTCATATTTAACTAATGTTTTATAAGAAGCTTGAAATAAAGCCTCTACTTTTGATATTAAATTATCAACATAATTGTTTTTCATTTCAATCTTTTCTTCTTTTTTATATTCATTTTTATAACCAAAGTAATTTTCCATGACATTAAGATATTGCCAGTGAGGAGGTACTTTTTTTAAATAATTAACAAATGATTCATAACTAAGATCATCATTCTGTTTTAAAAAATCACAAACTATCCCAGCTATAAAATCATTATAACTGCCACCCAAATCATTAATTAGTCCTATCCCATTAATGTTAGGCATTAAAGGATTTTGTGCATTTAATCCTTTCTGAATAGTTAAATTTGCCTTAATAAAATCTAAGATACCTTGTACATGATTTTCATTCTTTACTCTTATAACAATATTGTCACTACGCATTTTCTTAGCAACTTTCATATCATAAACAAATTCAGTTTGGCTATTCAAAAAATCAATTAATGAATTAACACTTTTATATATATGATTAGAATCAACAGCCACATATATTTTAAACCATTCTTTATTAGAACTATCCTCTTTACGACTTTTAAAACCCCAAAAATCCCTATTAGGAAAAAGATAATGATAAATATTTTTTTTGCCAAATAGTTTACTATTAACTTTCTTAGTCCATTTTTCAAACATGAAACTTATATCTTTTGGAATATTGTTTTTTTTATCAATTGATTCAAGACCATAAAAACGTAAAAAGTCATATACTAATCCTTCTGTCAAATCTTTATTATTGATTTGACAAAAGTCCAATATACTTTTAAACAATTCTTCAATTTTATTTGGATCAGCTGGTTTAATTAATCCATCTATTTTTATATAAGTCATGTTACCACTCTTTTTTATTATATTATTTTCTTGTTATTCCTAAAGGTTTATCTAAAATATCTCCTATTCGATTATAAATAGCTACAAATTTTGCCCATTCTTCTTCAGTTGGAACTACATAACCACTTTCTACTAACCCAACTACTTCAGCTGGTTTTAAAATCTCATTTATATTATTTTCATCATAATCCATTAAACACATTGTTACTAGCTTAGCAAAAGGCGTTTCTCTATCAAATGAAGGAGTCTTTAAAGCTTCATCAACTTTTGGCAGCGATAAAACTTCTTTTAAAGTTCTATCAGAAGGTTTAACATCCATAATATTATTTTCTTCTACATCTTTACTACCATTTAAAACTTCTTCAATCAACCAGCCATTATTTAAACAATGTTGTATCTGCCTTTTAAATTTTTCTAGCCCACCTCGTTGACCTGCTAACAATCTATTAGGACAACTTTTAATATCAAGGACTTCTTCGAATAAAATCCCATCTATATTTTTCCTATATGGTTCTACTGGTATTTTCTTTTTACCATTATATAACCTATTTAATAAACATCTAAAATTAATTACATTATTTAAATGAAATAATTTTTGTTTGTCGTTTAATCCATCAAAATTAGTTATTGTATTATTAAAATCAGCACTCCAATTATTAAAGGCTTTAATTAATTGTGTCTTGTAATTGCCTTTTTCATCCTTCGCAAATACTTCAGGAAAATCATTTAACAGATTTGAATAAAGCTCAAATAAGTAACTAACTTCTATTACAAAGGACTCTTTACTTATTTTAAGATGATCATTTCCTCCAGTCATTTGAAGTTTATAGTTCTTAAAGGCCGGGTTATATATGTCTTTTTGCATCGCTCTATGAGTTACGACATGATCCAAAGGTATATTATATTTTACCATTAATGTTGCAATTAATTTAGCTTGATTAAATAAAGCGCTTTCATGATTAATGCCTTCACAAATCAATCTTTCAACACCTATACTATTTCTATTTCCTTCTTTAGTTCCAGTATGATGAGTTACTTCATCTTCTAATAAATACTGATATATTTTTTCATCACCCACTAAAAAATGATAACCTATAGTACTTCCTTTAAAACCATCTAAAAATATCTTTTTTAAATAACGATCCATATTAAAACGACGTGGACTTTTGCCAAGACCTAAAGAAACTTCATGAATTACAATATATTCTGGTACTTGTTTTTCCCCACTTCGATTAGGAAAGCCTTCAGGTAACAATCTTTTTTCAAAAGTTACATCAACTTCTTGTTTTTGATAAAAGTCATATTTATTACTCATCTAAACCACCATAATTAGTATATCATAGCTTTACATAAAAAATAACTAACATTCACAGATTTTACAAATTACAACACAATTATGATACAATAATTAATAAGGTGATAATATGGAATATACTACAAAAGATTTTGAAGCCTATTACAATGGCGATGATGTTGGTTTTAATATTGATGAAGCTGAAAATAATCATGAGTTTATTTATAATTTTTTAAATTATGTTATTAATGTAAAAAAAGATTTATCTGAAGCTAAAAACTATTATGAAAATTATTTTCTTGATATTATTAAAAGTGATTATAAAACAATTAAACTTCTAATAGAAAGTTTTAAAGATGATCAAAACTTTATTTATACAGTAGCAACTAATTATTTAGAAACCGAACAAAACGGAAAAAATGATTTTGAAATTTCTATTTTAATTTTTGAATCCTTAAGAAATTATTACGATAATGAAATAATAATTAAATTTGGACTAAGAGCTGAAGCATACTATCAAAGAGAAATTGTCGAAATTACCAAAGCAAAAGAACAAAAAAACGAGCCTAATTATGGATATGGTTTTTTTCTAGTTCGAAAAGACTATCGAGAAAACCCAACAATTTTAACTTATATTGCTAAAAAAATGGTATTAGATATTTTATGTCCTAACAACAATAATGAAGAATTAGAAAATTTATTTCATAAACATTATAAAAGTTACGAGGCAATAAGTAACCCCAATAGTTTCTTATTAGAAACTATTAGAAAAAAAGATAGTCGCTTAGCAGATTATATTACGCCTAAAATACCAACTGGTTTTTTCAAATTTTTAAAAAATAATATTGAAAAAATCAAAAACAATTGGCAGAATTATATAAAAAAGGTAAATATGCAAAAAAGGTTTTGTATCGAAGAATATTGTTATCAATATTCCGAATCACATAAATCTATTTTTGAAATTGATGATAAATTTTATGATACTTACGATATTTTTGAACAAATAATTAAAGAAAAAGGTTTAAATATAATATTTAACATAAAACTAGAACCTGCTGATATTTTATATAACGAAACTAAAAAAGGTCATAAAGAAGATTTAACGTTAAAAAGTTTTATAACGATAGCAAATGCCAAAGGCATAGATCCTGCCCCAGTAATAAAACAATATAAACTACGAGACTTACAACACAACCAAAACGTCCCAGAAGATATAAAACAATTTCAAAAAAATCTAAAAAATCTTATTGAAGAAGCTTTTAAAAAAGATATTTTTGACCCAAACCTATTTATCTTCATAGAATTTAACAAACATAAAAACTCCCAAGTAGTAGGAATATTTGATGCAGACCTAATGTATGGCGAAACTCCACCTAAGAGAAATTAAAAGATATAGTTTTACAATGAACTATATCTTTTTTAATTTTTCAACAATAAAATCTATTACAACTTTAATATATAAAATCAATCCAGCAATATCATAATAATTAATTATCTCCAAACATTCTTTTAACTCTTCTTCATTAGACTTTTTTACAATTTTTAATTTCATAAGTTCTTCTTCTAAACTATTTTTTATTTCAGTATTAACATTTAAGAAAATAATATGATATAACAAACAAATAGTTAAAAAGACTGTTCCAAGTAATAAACCATTCATTCCTAATAAAAGACCAACTATCATTAAAAGATAACTAAATACTAGAAGTATTTTATAAATTGGTTCTATCTCTTTTTTAACCATATAACTTTGATTATTTTCTTTTTGTAAAACTGCTTGCATTGCTATAAACGAAGCTATTACATACGAATATATACTTGTATCATGATAAACCTGCGAAGAAAGTCTGACCACCTTTTGTTTGAAATCAAAGTGATCATTAAAAATCCCTTTTGTCTCAACTATATAAAGATCTTCCAGCTTGTTTTTATCTAAAATCTTTCTTGCGACATCATAACCAGTTAAATTATCATTACAACTTATATTTTTATATTTATTATACAAAGCAATTAATTTATATAATGCAAACCCAAGAACAATTATTAAAGTAATTAATAAATATTTATCCATCTTATTCTCCTAGTTCAAAAGTAGTTCCTTCTCGAGTATCTTTTAAAATAATATTTTTTTCTAATAATTCATTTCTAATTTGATCTGCTAAAGCATAGTCTTTATTTAACTTAGCTTCTTTTCTTTTTTCAATCATTTCATTTATATATGTAATTAGTTCTTCATCAATTTCTTTAACTTCTTGTTTTAATAAATCTAACGATAAGACTTTATCAAAATCTTCAATAATAGTTTTCTTAGTTAGATCATTTACTTCATCATCTTTTAATAAATCATATATTAAAGTTAAAGTATTAGCAGTATTTAAATCATTTGCTAATATTTCTTTAAACTTATCAACATATATATTAAACTTATCTTTGTCTATTTCTCCATCACTTTTTAAATTAGCTATTCTTGATTTCAATTTTTGATAGGCAGATGCAGCTACATCTAGTCCTTCATAAGAAAACACTAATTGCTTACGATAATGACTTGTTAAACACATGTATCTAAACGCTAATGGATTATATCCTTTTTCTTTTAATAAAGAAACAGTTAATGTAGCTCCTTTACTTTTACTCATCTTACCGGATTCATCCATTAAGTGTTCATTATGAAACCAATAATTACACCATTTATGACCTACGTAAGCTTCACTTTGAGCAATTTCGTTAGTATGATGTGGAAATATATTATCTACTCCACCACCATGGATATCTAAATATTCTCCAACATAGTGCATACTTATTCCTGAACATTCAATATGCCATCCTGGATAACCAATTCCAAAAGGACTTTCCCATTTTAATTCTTGATCGTCAAATTTTGATTTAGTAAACCATAAAGCAAAATCTGCTTGATTTCTCTTGCTATCATCAGTCGTAACTCCGTCTCTAACTCCAACAGCTAGCTCATCTTCTTTATGATTAGTTAGTTTATAATAATCATCTAACTTACTAACATCAAAATAAACATTACCACCACTTTGATATGCATAGCCTTTTTCTAATAAAGTACTAATAATTTTAATATAATCATCAATATGATTAGTAGCAGGAGATACAATATCAGGACGACGATTATTTAAAAGTTCGAAATCCTTAAAAAATGCTTCAGTATATAATTTAGCAATATCTAAAACTGTTTGCTTTTTTTCCTTAGCACTTTTAACCATCTTATCTTCGCCAGTATCCGAGTCTCCTGTTAAATGTCCCACATCAGTAATATTCATAATTCTAGTTACATTGTACCCTAAATATCTTAAAGTTTTGTCTAAGATATCGTGCCCAATATAATTACGCATATTACCTATATGTTGATCATGATATACGGTTGGTCCACAAGTATAAAAAGAAACATTCTTGCCATCATGAGGAATAAATTCTTCTACAGATTTGCTTAAAGTATTAAAAAATTTCATAAATCCACCTACTTAAATTATATTAATTATGCCCTTATTTTAACATATATATTAAAAAAAGACTACTTTTAATAGTCTTAATTATCTTTTCTTATTCTTGACATTCCATTAGCTAAAACTTTTTTTATTAATTCAGGTAAATATTGTAAATTTCCGCCTTCTAAGCTTTTTTCACATTTAGCAGCTTCGGGATATACATCTAAAAAATCTTCGATAATAAACTCACTTTCAACATCACCATAAAAAGCTACATAATTAGCTAAAACATCTCCTTCAATTACAAACACACTTGAAGGAAAAGTATAACCACCGCTAACAATCATTTTTATTAAATTGTTTTCTTCATCGTAAAATTTTAAAGTATATAATGCTGCATCATTAGCAAAATCATCCATATTTAATGAAATATCTATTTTACATTGAATATCTTTTAGTTTTGCTTCAACATCAACCCAATCTTGATAATTTCTTATTTTGATTTTTCTCTCAACATCATTAAAAGAAAGAATAAAATCATCACCAATATATGCAAATATCGCCACATGATTTTCTGTGATAGGATTAATTATTTCAAAAAGACAATCTCCTATCTTTCCTTTATACTGATTTTTTAAAATACTAAATAAATCCATAATATCCCCCAACAATAAATATTTTATATAATATATTTTACTTTAATTTATCTATAATATCAAGTGTTGCTAGTACACCCTCACTAGCAGCATTAATTAATTGATAAACTTTTTTATCAACAATATCTCCAGAAGCATAGATGCCACTAACTTTAGTTTCCCCTTTTTCATTAACTACAATATAACCTCTTTCATTAGTTATATCTAAATTATCAATAAACTTTGTTTTAGGAGTAAATCCGATATAAACAAACAATCCACTTACATCAAGCTTTGTTCCATCGTTTAAAATAACTCCCTCTAAACATTCATCTTTACTAACTAATTCGGTTATATTTGCTTTGTATATGATTTCAATATTTTCTGTATTATTTATTTTATCAATTAAAGAAGCATTAGCAGTAAATTTATCTTTACGATGAATTAAATAAATTTTATTAACAATTTTTGCTAAGTATAACGCTTCTTGTAAAGCACTATTTCCTCCACCAACAACAGCAATATCTTTTCCTTTAAAGAAGTTTGCATCACATAAAGCACAAGTACTTATTCCTCTACCAAGCAACTCTTGTTCATTTGGTAAACCCAAAGTTCTTTGACTTCTTCCCGTCGCAATCAAAACATATTTAGTAACATAAATTGCATTATTTGTAACAACTTCTTTAGTTTGCTTATTATCTACTAAATCTCTTACTTCTTCATATTTACATTCTACTTCTAAAGCATCTAATTGTTCTTTTAATTTCATCGCTAAATCTGGGCCAGAAATTTTCGTATAACTTGGAAAATTATCAATACTTTCAATTGTATTTAATAGTCCTCCTGGCATAGATTTATCAATAATTAAAACATCTAAATTGGCTCTTTTGGCATAAATAGCAGCACTAATACCTGAAATACCCATTCCAATAATAATTAAATCATATACTTTTTTATCCATTTATAACTCCTCATTATATAAATCTTCAAATTTACCTTTACGACTAATAATCATCATAGCTCCTAAAGCTATCAGAAATAGTAATACTGATACAAGCTGAGCAACTTTAAAACCACCTAACATCAAAGAATCAGTTCTTAATGATTCAATAAAGAATCTGCCCACACTATACCACATGAAATAAGTACTTGTTAGCTGACCAACCTTCAAATATTTTCTTCTTCGTAATATTAAAAGTATTATAAATCCAGCTACACACCATAAAAATTCATAATAGAATGTTGGATGATAATAAAAACCACCAATATTCATTCCATCAATTACAAAATCAGGAATTAACATATTTTTTAAGGTTGCTAAAGTTGTAACTGCACCATGAGCCTCACTATTAAAGAAATTTCCCCAGCGTCCAATTGCTTGAGCTAATATTATTCCAGGAGCTGCCATATCCATAATTTTTAAAAATCTAACATTATATCTTTTGCAATATAATACAATCGTTATAAATCCAGCAATTAAACCACCATGAATAGCAAGACCACCATTCCATATTTTTAATATGCTTAATAAATCATCTTTATACATTTCAAAGTTAAATAAAACATAATAAAGTCTGGCTCCAATTATTCCAAAAACTAAGGTATAGAAGCTAAGATTAATTATAAAATCGCTACTTATATCAAAACGTTTTGCTTCCTTTAATAAAATGCCAATTCCAATTAAAGCTCCTACTAAAATTAAAACTGAATACCATCTTATATCGATACTGCCTATTGAAAACATAATTGGGTTCATTTATCTAACCTACTTTCAAAAATTATTATAGCACCTTTTTAAGAAATTCACCAGTATATGACTTAGAATTATCAGCAACTTCTTCCGGCGTTCCCGTAGCAACAATCATTCCCCCATTTTTTCCGCCATCAGGACCTAAATCGATAATATAATCAGCAACTTTGATAACATCTAAGTTATGTTCTATAACTAAAACTGTATCCCCATTATCAACAATTCGTTGTAATATATCTAATAACTTTTTAATATCTTCCATATGAAGCCCAGTAGTTGGTTCATCTAAAATAAACAAACTTTTTCCAGTTGGTTTCTTTTGTAGCTCTTTAGCAAGTTTTACTCGGCCTGCTTCTCCTCCTGATAAAGTTGGAGCACTTTGACCTAATGTAATATAAGACAATCCAACATCCATCATTACTTTTAATTTATTATATATTTTAGGAACATTTTCAAAAAATTCGATTGCTTCACTAACTCGCATATCTAATACTTCTGATATATTTTTTCCCTTAAATTTTACATCTAGAGTTTCTTTATTATATCTTTTTCCCTTACATACTTCACAAGGAACATATACATCTGGTAAAAAATGCATCTCTATTTTCTTTACGCCATCTCCCCAGCAAGCTTCACAACGCCCACCTTTAACGTTGAAAGAAAATCTACTCTTACTATACCCTCTTATTTTACTTTCCTTTAAATCAGCAAATAAATCACGAATATCATCAAATACTCCTACATAAGTTGCTGGGTTACTTCTTGGGGTTCTACCAATAGCATCTTGGGTAATCATAACAACTTTATCAATATTATCTAAGCCCTTGATTTCTTTATGTTTACCCGGAATTACTTTTGAACGATATAATGTACTCGCTAGGGATTTATAAAGTATTTCATTAATTAGACTACTTTTTCCAGACCCAGAAACACCTGTTACACAAACAAATTTATTTAAAGGTATTTTAACATTTATATTTTTTAAATTATTTTCTTTAGCACCAATAATTTCAATTGATTTTTTATTTCCTTTATGGCGCGTTTTAGGAACTTCTATTTTATCTTTACCAGACAAATATCTTCCCGTAATACTATTTGGATTAGCCATCACTTCATCTACAGTTCCACAAGCTAATATTTGGCCACCTTCTTCTCCCGCTTTAGGACCAATATCAACTAAATAATCAGCCGCTAACATTGTATCAGTATCATGTTCTACAACAATTAAGGTATTACCTAAATCACGCATTTCTTTTAAAGAATTAATAAGTCTTTCATTGTCTTTTTGATGCAGTCCAATACTTGGTTCATCTAAAACATATAATACGCCTGATAATTTACTTCCTATTTGGGTAGCTAGTCTAATACGTTGACTTTCTCCACCAGATAGTGTTCCAGCCTCACGATTTAAGGTTAAATAACTTAGTCCAACATCAATTAAGAAATTAAGGCGATTAATTATTTCTTTTAAAATTAAGAAACTAATTTCTTTTTCTTCCTCGCTCAGTTTTAAATTATTCAAAAAATCTCTTAATTCATCGATACTCATTAATGTCATATCATAAATGTTTTTCTTGTTTATATATATTGATAAAACACTTTCTTTTAATCTAGATCCATGACAAACCTTACAATCAGTTTCCATCATATAATGCTCTAGCCATTCTCTAATCCAAGTACTTTTAGTTTCAACATAACGTCTTTCTAAATTGTTGATAACTCCTTCATAATAGTCTTTTGTATATCTTACACTACCTGTCTTAGAGACATATTTAAAATCAATTGGTTCTTTTGTTCCATATAAAATGATATCTAACTCTTTTTTAGTCAATTCTTCAACTGGTTTATTCATATCAATCATATAGTACTCACAAACTGTCGATAAAGCCGTCATATAAGTATTATTGTCTAAACTAAGCGGGGCAATCGCTCCATCAATAATACTTTTGCTTTTATCTGGAATTACTAAATCAACATCAATCTTTAACTTTTTACCTAATCCTTTACAATCTTCACAAGCACCATAAGGAGCATTAAATGAAAATAATCTTGGTTCTAGTTCTGGAATACTAAAATCACATTCCAAACAAGCATATTTTTCGCTCATTAATAATTCTTTATCTTCCAAAATGTTGATAACTACTTTTCCATCAGCTAAATTAGTTGAAGTTTCAATCGCTTCAAATATTCTGCTTCTTTCATCATTACTAACAACAATTCTATCAACGATAACATCAATATTATGTTTAAGATTCTTTTCTAAATTAATTTCATCATCAATTAGATATAATTCTCCATCAATTCGAACTCTTGTATAACCTTCTTTTTGTAAATGACTTAGTAAATCTTTATGTGTTCCTTTTTCTCCATGAACAATAGGAGCCATTACTTCAATTTTAGTTCCTTCATCTAGATTTAAAACTTTATTAGTCATTTCTTCAATACTTTGACTTTTAATTGGATGTTTATGTTTAGGACAATATGGAACACCAATTCTCGCATATAAAAGACGCAAATAATCATATATTTCCGTAATTGTTCCCACTGTACTACGAGGATTTTTATTAGTAGTTTTTTGGTCAATAGAAATACTTGGACTTAATCCTTCAATAGAATCTACATCTGGCTTGTCACTATTGCCAATAAACTGTCTAGCATAAGCACTTAAGCTTTCGACATATCTTCTTTGTCCTTCCGCATAGATAGTATCAAACGCCAAGCTACTTTTTCCTGATCCAGATACTCCAGTCATAACAATCAGTTTATTTTTAGGAAGTTCTAAATCTATATTTTTTAAATTATTTTCTCTTGCTCCTTTAACAATAATCTTATCCATAAATACACATCCTTTAAATCAGTAATTATTCTACCACAAAATCAAAAATTTATTGATTTTAATTATATTTTTATATTATTTATTATACGAACAAATGTACTTTATGTCAACCTGTCTTATAATCTTTGTAATATCTAAAATAATTTTGGTATAATAAAATTAAGGTGATAAAATGTACTATGCAAATAAAGTTCAAAAAAATTTCAATGATAATAAAAATGATATAATCGAATTATTTATTGAACATTATGGTGAAGAATATCGTCAATTAATTACTCAAAAAATTAACAATACTTATATCGATTTTACAAGTCACCCATTAACAACATATGCCTATGCCAAAGAAAATAACGAATTAGATACCGTTACATATCAGAATGCCCAAACATTTCAAAATATAAATAATCAATGTAATCAAAAATTATTTGAAGAAATAAAAATTCTTTTTAAAACGATTTTTCCTAATATTTCACCTAAAAATATCAATGAAGAATTAATAAAAACTTTTTTAATTAATGAAAAACAACCATTTATTGATCTTTTTAGTTCTGAATATGAAGAAACATTAAAAAATCCCCAAACTCCTATGACTACTAAACTATCAATAAATGAAGCACGTCAACAAATAATAAATGTGGCTAAAGATGCCGGATTTAGAATGGGAAATCTTAATCCGGTTGATGTTGATAAATTTATTAAGGCCCGTACTTTACTAATCCAAGAAATACAAAAAGAAAAAGTTCAAGCCATTCCAACATTAAATAAATTAAAAACAGATTTATCCACAAAAATTGGGGAAAATGGTATATTGTCTCAAGCAAATTTACTATTTGATTTCGCCCTAAAAGAAGAACCATATCATTACCAATTAGAAAACATCTCTATTTTTAATAAAGAAAAACCTGATTTTTATACTCTAATAAAAATGCCTATAGCTAGTTTAGCAAAAAAAGGAATAAATAGTATTGATGTATTTATTATAAATAAACTTATCCAAGCCATTGAAGGTAACGGTAAAAAAGCTGGATTTAGAAAATACAATGAGAATGATCCAAATACAATGGCCTATGAAGCAAGAACCGAAAACCTAGCTCTTAAACTAGCGCAAAAATTACATAACAACGGGATATATATAGCGGATAATGAAAGAACGATTGTTAAAAGCCATACTATTGCTAATGAATTATTTGCCTATTCAGCAGAATTTTTTGATCAATATGAAAAAGTATTTTCTGAAAGTGCTATAAATAACAAACCAGAATTATTAACCGAAAAATTTGGTGAAGCTTGGAATAAATTTGCCAGATATCTTGATCAAAAATTAAAAAGTATTTTAGCCAACCAAAAAAAAGGTATTCCAAACCCAAATGTTATGGACCAAGAATGTATAGAGCTAATTGGTCAGATGTGCTATAACTATAGTCAAAATGCTAATCTAGACATGAACGTAAACTAAAACACTCTGTTAAAAGTGTTTTTATTTTCTTTTTACTTCTATATAATGATTCGTCTTTTTAAATCTATTTAAAATAACTTCTTGTTTGTGTGAGTTAACATCATACATTGTTTCTGCTAAATGCCATGTTCTTTGATATGAATTCATATCCATAGCTTTATTATAAAAATCTGCAAAACCAAATGATAAAATTGAACCTTGTACATCTATTCCATACTTTAAATAAATTTCTTTTCTTAGGGTTTCACTTTCACAATATACAGCAAAGCCTGGACTATTTAAACAACCGTAACCACCTAATTTGAATGCGGTTTCAATCATAGGTCCATCAACACTATAATTATCCCCACACGCAAAAATATTATAATCATCATACGATAAACCATTTTCTTCATTATAATTATCTAAAAATGATTCCATTAGTTGAGCCTTATTTAATGAAGAATTATTAGTGGTCAAGAAACTAGCATTGTTTAATTTTTTAAATATATTATTCTTTACATCGTCATAGCAAAATTTAAAAGCAACTTTATATTTATCTGGTATATTTTCCACAAAACTATCATAGTCACAACTACATTTTTCAAACAACTCTGATAATTCTATTATTTCATTATTAGATAAAAATTTATTATTATACATAATCTCATAAATTATTAAGAAAAATAAAATAATATTTCTTTGCACTTCAATAGGATCAGATGAAACAAAAATTGTTTTATAAGGTCCTTTGTTAGTATTATATCTAACTTCTACATTAGAAAAAGCCGGTCTAAAACTAGAGGTTGGTAAATCTAATTTATATTTAGCATTTTCTTTATCTTCAGGAAAATTATATCTAATATAGGCTCCGTCGCCTAAGCTATAATTATCCATATTTAATTGTCCACCTTGGCAATTTGATAATAACCTACCTAAAGCCATTATATCTCTCATATATATTGGAGCAGCATCTCCAGGGCGTCCTAAAACACCAGATCCCCCATGTCCTTTACAATGATATAACGTATCTTTAATATCCAAAAAGAATAAACATTGAGGTTCGCTAAAAGAATAGCTATCACTTTTTAAACTATTTTGAAAACCATGCCGAGAGTTTTCATAAGTTACTAAATTATCAATTTGAGAATCAGTTAATCCTAAATTTTTAAAATCTATTATTGTTGGTCCAAAACTTCTCATCAAAACCCACCTTTCAAGTATTTACTATATTCATTGTAGCATATCCGACTAAATTTGACAAACATCTAACTTTGTGATAAGATAATCTCCTATCCAAAAAGGGGGATTTAATATGTACGAAGAAATCCAAATAAAAAGAAGAATTGATTGGAAAAAAGCTTTTACTAAATTAGGAGTTTTAGTAATTGTAATTTTTATTGTTTGTTTAGTTATGTTTAATCCAGGAAAAGAAAGCTATGCTGAAACTGATTTTAGTAAAAGTCTAAAAGCATTAGTTGCGGCAGCTAAAACTTACTATACAGAAGATAAATTACCTAGCAGCACTGGTAACATAAGCTACGTTAAATTAAGTACCTTAATTGAAGAAAACTTAATAGATAAAAGCGTTAATTTAGAATCAGATAGTTGTAATAAAGAACAAAGTTATGCTAAAGTAACTAAAATAAATAATAAAGAATATTCATTAGTAGTATATTTAGAATGTAAAAGTGAAAATGCTTCAAGTATAGATACAATAAAATTAAAATAACACCTTTATCCGGTGTTTTTTTATTAATGTTTTATATCTAATTTATTTAACTTATTTAGTATTACTTTTGATCTTACACGTTGTAAAATACTTCTTTTTTTAATTGGATATACTGGATTATTTCTAACTTTAATACCAATCCTATTAAATTCATGTGGATTTAATTTTCGATAATCGTTTAAATTAGCATAAACTCTTGTTTCAGAATCAAAAATTTGATTTTCTTGTTCAACACATTTCCCTGTTACATACTGAGTATACAATTTAATAAATTTGTCTAACAAAAATGCATTATCACTATTTGTATTACGATTTTCTACTAAATCAGCATATTTAATTTCATCAGCAAAAATAGCCCCATTTTCTTTTACCCCAAGTCTTTTTTCCAGATTTAAAACTAACGGATCAATAACTTTATCATATTGTTTTAATCCTCTATTAAACCATTTTACAAATCTTCCTTTTGATTTCAACAAGTCAATAAACATCATATAATTCATCATTATATTATTATCATTAGTAGACATAAAACATCTAATAAACATATCCTTAACTTCCACATCTAAATCTGATAGTTCCAGCTCAGCTAAAAAAGATTCTATAAAGGCTTTTTCTTTTATTGGATCTTTCAAACAATAAGATATCTCATATTCGCTTCCAGCATAATTAAATTTAAAACTAATTATTGCTGCTAAAGCACCATAATAAATATTTTTTTGATCTTCTGAATTTATAAAATTCATTAAATTCATTCCTTCCATTAGATATATATTCTACTATATACAAGTGTTTTAAGCAACAAAAAAAGGATTATTCAATAATGTTTAATCCTTTTTCTTTTATTAAGTTAATAAAGCTATCTTTAAATTGTTGTAAATCTTCCGTAGTTAAAGTTTTTTCATATGAACCCACTGTAAATCTAATAGTATATTTAGTTTCATTTTCAAGTTCAAATTTGCCTACTAATTTATAATCAATAATATATTCATTTTCAAAACTTTCAACTACTTCTTTAATAGTTTCATAATTATTATCTTTAGACATAATTATTGTATAATCCAATGTTGTAAATGGATATTTACTTAATGGTTTATAAATTAAAGTATTCTTTTCCATTTCACAATATTTATCAAAGTTAATTTCTACTAAAACAATCGCTTTCTTTTTACCTATTTTTGATGTTGCTTTTGAGCTTAATATAGATAATGTTCCTATAACTTCATTATTAACATTTATATCATAAGCTAATTCAGATAATTCAGCATTTTCATTTTTAATAAATTCACAAGAACTATTTTTAAATTCTTTAAATAAATTAACGATGATCTCTTTAGCTTTATAATAAGTCTTTTCTAAGCTATTTTCATTATCAGCCAAAACAATTCCTAAATGTCTTTCATTTTCATTATTAACAATTACAGTTCCAATTTCGTAAACAAAAGCATTGCTTTCATGTTTTAAGTTTTCTTTAACAATATGTAGAAGTGATAATGATAAATTATCTCTTAAAATATTATTTTCATTTTTACCTACTAATTTAACATTATCTTTTTCTAATTCTAAAGTTTTAAGTAAACTAGTTTCATACCACATATATGAATGAACTTCACTTAAATAATATTTCGTTGATAAGTAATTTTTTACATTATATTCTTTAGTAAAGATATTTTCATGTTCTTCAAATGTTAAGTCTAATTTTAATGGTTCAATAGCAAAATTTTCATAACCATAGATTCTCGCTATTTCTTCAATAATATCAGCAGGCAACGTTACATCTTTAGTTGCTCTATAAGTTGGAACAACAACTTCATAAGCATCATCAGTTACAGTTACTTTAAAATCTAATGATGTTAGAATTTTTACAACCCTTTCTTCTTCTAAAGCAAATCCTAGATATTTTGTTAATAAGTCTTTAGATAAAGTAATATGCCCTTCTTCTAGTACAGTTGGATATACATCAGTTAAGTTTGAAGAAACTTCAATTCCTTCATCGTTATCCATTAATAATTTTATATATCTTTTAATTGCAATATCAGCATAGTTTGGATCTAATGACTTTTCATATCTAGCACTAGCTTCTGTTCTAAGTCCTAAAGCAGTTGCTGTTTTTCTAATACTAGCAGCATTAAATGTAGCGCTTTCTAAAAATACGCTATTAGTTTTATCAGTAATTTCTGAATCTAATCCACCCATAACACCTGCTACAGCTGAATACTCTTTACCATTTTTAATCATTAACATTTCACTTGTTAAATTACGTGTTTCTCCATCTAAAGTAACAAATGTATCTTTATCATTAGCTTTTTCAACTACTATTTCTTTAACATATTCTTTATCAAATGAATGCATTGGTTGACCTAATTCTAATAATAAATAATTTGTTAAGTCAACTATCAAAGAAATACTTCTTACTCCTGTATAATGTAAAAATATTTGCATTTCTAGAGGAGTTTTATTGTTAGTAATGTTATCAATTGTAATTCCACAATATCTATAACATAAATCTTTATCTTTAATTTCAATTTTTAAATCTTCTTTATCATTAGTTACTTCAGCAAGTTCTAAAGGAAGTAATTCATGTTCTGTAATAGCAGCAATTTCTCTAGCTATTCCATAATGCCCCCATAAATCTGGTCGATTAGTAAGCGATTTATTATCAATTTCAACAATAATATCTTCTACTGGTAAGATATCTTTAATATCTGTTCCTACAACTGTATCAGCAGAAAACTCTAAAATACCATCGTGATCATCATTAATACCTAATTCATCACCAGCACATAACATTCCTTGACTTACTACTCCAGCTATTTTCTTTTCAGTAATAGTAAATCCACTTACCATACCACCAACTTTTACTAACGGCGCTTTTAAACCAACTTTAACATTCGGAGCTCCGCACAAAATATCATAAATTTCTTTACCATCACTTACTTTTAAAATATGGTACTTTTCTTTAGTAGGATGTGGTTCACATTCAATGATTTCAGCCACGACAACGTCTTTTAAATCTTGGCCTTTTACAGTTACCCCCTCTACTTCAGCGGTTCTAATTGTAAATGTGTCCCAAATCTTTAACCAATCGATATCATGACTATCTTTAATATGAGATTTAAGTTTATTACAAGATATTAACATCTTAATCCTCCTGTCCTGTAAATTCTTTTAAGAATCTTAAATCACCTGAATTTAATATTCTAATATCATCAATTTTATATTTCATCATTGCTAAACGAGTTAGTCCTAACCCGAAAGCAAATCCAGTATATTTCTTAGTATCAATATTACTCATTTCTAATACATTTGGATGAATCATTCCACATGGACATAACTCTAACCAACCACTATTTTTACAAGTTGGACATCCTTTTCCATGACAAATTAAGCAACTACAATCAAGTTCAAAACCTGGTTCAACGAATGGGAAGAATCCTGGACGAAGACGAACATCTACATCTTGTTTAAACACTTCTTTTAATAATCCTTTCATAACATAAATTAAATTACTAATTGAAATATTTTCATCAATTACCATACCTTCTAATTGAAAGAATGTATTTTCATGGCTAGCGTCCAAATCTTCATTTCTAAAACAACGTCCTGGCGCACAAATCTTAATTGGTGCCCCATACTTTTCCATAGCTCTTACTTGGTTTGGTGATGTATGTGTTCTTAATAAAAGCCCATTATCTAACCAATAAGTATCTTGCATATCTCTTGCTGGATGCGTACTTGGAATATTTAGAGCTTCAAAATTATAATATTCCTTTTCCATTTCTGGACCACTAACAATCGTAAATCCCATTCTTTTTAAGATATCTGTAGTTTCTTTAGCAACAATTGTTATTGGATGTAAACTTCCATGTTCCTCATAAATAGGTAAAGTCGGATCAAAACTAATCTTACTTTTACTATTTATTTTTTCTAAACAATCATTGATTTTTTGTTCTAATTCTTGTTTAATCTTATTTAACAAACTTCCATACTTTTTCTTATCTTCAACGCTCATATCTTTTAAAGACGCTAAAAGACTAAATAGTTCACTTTTTTTCCCTAAGTATTTAGCTTTAATTTCTAATATTTCAGCTTCTTTTGTACATTGTTCTGCTTCTTTGATACATTCACTAACAATAGTTTTTAATTGTTCTTGCATAATTTTCCTCCTTAAAATAAAAAAATCCTAAAATTAAGGGACGAGAAATAACCCGCGGTACCACCCTAATTCTAGAATTCTAGCTCTTTTTAGTTTATAGCACTAATTACTATTAAAAGCTCCAATAATTGAAATTCATAATTAACCTTTTCTTAAAATAATTTCAGCCTATGTTATTTTATCTCTTTATTAGAAATATTTATTATTACTTAAATATCTTCATCGCTTTTCTATAAACTAGAATACCACTAAAAGAAAAATTTATCAACAAAAAAATAGGTTTTTAGACCTATTCTTCAGTTAATTTAATACCAATTTTATTTGATACAATAAATTTTAATCTTGGATCAGTATTATCGATAAATACATCTACTTCATAATCTCCTACTCCATATCCTGATAAATCAACATAAGCAGAAATATCTTTATCCGTAACTGCATCTATAACTGATTGAACACCAATAACCTGAACACTTATTTTAGCATCTGATAAAGCATTAGCACTAAGTCCATCAGCTAGATTACGATATTTAACATTTGATATTTCAACAGTTTTTTGTTTTTCATCGCCAAAAGTAAATGATATTGTTGCAGTAGTAGCACTCATATGTCTAACCCCAGCAGGTTTAGTAATGGAAACATTATAAGTCTTTGTTCCAGAAGCGCCTTGTCCTTCGACATTTAAAGTTACTGGAACACTAGTAATTTTACTTAACTCTTCTTGATCACCATAAATATCTAAAGACATACTAGAATTATTGTTTATTAAGATAGAAGCTATCGATTTACCTGTAACTAACTTACCAGTAGTTAAAATAGTAAGTGGAACATTAGTCTTATAAGAATCAAGAGTAACAGTTGCCGAAATTGTGTTAGGTACAACAGATACTTCATCCAATATTTTACCCGTCCCATCATAAGCTACTAATAAAACATTATCAATAGTATGAGTTCCAGCTTCTTTAAATTTATTATTACTTAAATCTATTAAAGCTTTTACCGAAGAGATGCTATCTATTGCATCTTGACTACCTTTTACAACAACTTCTGATTTGGAAATTTCCACATCTTTAACACTTAGCTTTGGATCTAACTTAGTTGTATTTAATAAATCATAAGTTACATCAGCAAAACTACTTACTTTTTCTTTAATAGTTACTCTTACATAAGAAGGATCTATTGTATAAGTTAAAGAGTCAATTGCTTTTGTATAAGTTAAACTTACTTCTTGAGGAGTAGCACTAGCTGGATAGTCAGTTAAATCCAATACTACTTCATGTTCCCCAATTTGTTTAGCTAAATATAAATCACTACTTCTTCCTGTTAATATAACATCTACTTTTTCGGGAATACCCTCTACTACATAAGCTTCCTCATTATATTTAACAGTTAAAGGAACATTAGTAATTACTTCAGCTTCATTTTCAACTAAAGTAATTGCTTTTGAATCAACTAACAAGAAAACAATAACTGCAATTATCAATGATAAATATAGTAGAAAGTTAGGACGATTTAATAATTTATCTAGGCCACCCGTTTTTTTATTAAAATTTTTACTTATTCGATAAACAGTTTTACTAATTGGAGTTACAATTAATTTATCAACAAATTTATAAATACTTCTAAATAATTTTCCAATAGTTTTTAATACTTTATTCATCTTCTCCATCCTCTTCTAATCCATCAGCTTCATAGAACACTTCTCCTTTAGGATTTAAAGCATCAATTAAAGCCATTCTAAATTCATCAAGAGTTAAATTATAATTAAGTTCACCATTCATAGCAATACTCAAACGTCCTGTTTCTTCTGAAACTACTAATGCTACTGCATCACTTTCTTCCGCAATCCCTAAAGCAGCTCTATGTCTAGTACCTAATTTTTTACTAATGCTATTATCCATACTTGTTTTAAATACTGCTCCAGCACACGTTATTCTATCTCCTTCTACAATAACTCCACCATCATGCATTGGGCTATTTGGAAAGAAAATTGTTTCTAATAATTCATCTGATAAATCAGCATAAACTTTTGTAGCAGGTTCAATATATTGATTTAAGGAAATTTCTCTTTCAATCACTATTAAAGCCCCAATTTTATTTTTCTTAAAATATTCAATTGCCTTCATTAATTCAAAAACAATTTTTTCCCTTTCATCGACAGTAAGAATTTTAGTACGCCCTAAAAGCTTAGTTCTACCAATTGACTCTAAAACACTACGAATTTCCGGTTGAAATATTACAATTATAGCTAAAGGCCCCCATTGAATTATGTATTCAAGTAGTACTCCTACCGTGTGTAAATTTAATATATTACTAAAGAATTTAACTACTAAAATTAAGATAACTCCTTTTACAATTAAAGTCATTTTAATATTATTTTTAACATTCCTTAATATAAAATAGAAAGCTAACCAAACAAGCGAAATATCTAATATTTTTGTTATTATTGACCAAATCATTATTTACTCTCCTTTTAACTTTATGCTAAATTATTATATCAAATAAATAAACCTATTACTAGTATAATAAAAAAAATTCTCAAAAATTTGAGAATTTTAAATACCATTATTAGAAGAAGTAGAAACACTTGTATTTTGAGATACATCATCTGAATTCAATAGATTACCATCAACTGTTGAATCACTAATATTTACTCCAGAAACAGGTTCAGAAGAAATAGATTGTTCCAATTTTACATCAGAATTTCCAGAAACAACGTTATTTAAATTCGCATTTAATTTATCACTTTGCTGTTGAACCATTTGATTTAAAGTAATATTTGCTACTGCAGCAACATTTAGTCGAGATTCAATTTCATTTTCAATCTCAATTTTCTTTGAAAATCTTTCATCTTTTTTTATATCAGCTAAATACCCTATCAACGCAAAAATTAATATTAAAGTAATTACTAAAAACCATATGTAATTATTAACAAGAAAATCTAATACTAAATTCATCTTAACCTCCTAACTTAATTATATTATATGTAATATAAAATATTTGCTAATTATTTTAAAATAATTAAAACGTTTTCAAAAAAACAATAACAATTATCTTTCTACATTTTTAGTATACCATTAATCAAGATAGCAAACAACATTAAAAATTATAATTTCGTTGTTCTCTTTCCATTGTCTTTTTCTTTAAAGACTCTCTTTTATCATGTAACTTTTTTCCTTTACCAATTCCTAATAATAATTTAACTTTGCCATTTTTTAAATATATTTTTAAAGGAATAAGAGAAATTCCGTCTAAAGATTTTTGGTCTTTTAATTTAATAATTTCACTTTTATGTAAAAGTAACTTTCTTGTTCTTCGCTCATCATGATTAAATCTATTACCCTCTTCGTATTTAGAAATATACATATTTATAACAAATGCTTCATTATTTTTGATATTAACAAAACTGTCTTTTAAGTCAACGGATCCCTTACGAACAGATTTAACTTCCGTTCCAATTAAAGCTATACCAACTTCAATTTCTTTTAAAATTTCATAATCAAAGTAGGCTTTCTTATTCTTTATTTCCATTATCTTTATCCTCAACTAACTCAAAATCAACAATTGCAGCTTCTTTAGAGGCATTTACTACTTTTACTGTTACTCTATCTCCAATACGATAAGTTTTTTTCGTATTCTTTCCAATTAAAGATAATAAATCTTCAACAAAAACATAATAATCCCCTTTTAGGGTATTTACATGTACTAATCCTTCAACTAAATTATCTAATTCAACAAAGAATCCAAAATTAGTTACCGAATCAATTGTTCCTTCATAAATTTCCCCAATATGATCTTGCATGTATTCAGCCATTTTCATATCTGCTACTTCTCTTTCAGCTTCAACCGCTGCTACTTCCCTTTCACTTGAGCTTTCCGCAATAGTTACTAAAGCATGTTCATAATATTTAATCGTTTCCATGGATAAATCATGATCAAACAAATAAGTTCTAAGTAAGCGATGAACCGTTAAATCCGGAAATCTTCTAATCGGACTTGTAAAATGCGTATAACATCTGCTAGCAAGTCCAAAGTGACCAATATTATCTTTGCTATATTCAGCCTTTTTCATACTACGTAAAAGCATACTAGATAATATTTTAAATTCCGGTTTATCATCTAATTCCCCTAAAATATTTTGCATTGTTTTAGGAGTCATATTATTAACAGAATTACTTATCTTATAACCAAATATTTTAACTAAATTAACAAAATCATCTATCTTTTCTGTTTTCGGTTCTGCATGAACACGATATATAAATGGTAAATCCATATTGGTAATATATGTTGCCACTGCTTCATTAGCTACAATCATAAAGTCTTCAATTAGCTTTTCTCCATCTTCTCGCTCTCTAACCACGATATCAATTGCTTTTCCATTTTCATCCTGAACAACTTTAGCTTCATCCAAATCAAAATTAATATATCCACGATTATTCTTACGTTTACGTAAAATATGCGCAAGCTCATTCATTTCTTTTAATACATCAACATAAGGCTCGTATTCTGGATCAATAATATTACGCATTAAAATATCGTTAACTTTATTATAAGTCATCTTCTTACGACTCTTAATATAACTAGGATAAATATCTGTTTCTAGCACTTTCCCAGTTGAATCAATTAACATATCACAAGTAATTGTAAGTCTAAGTACCCCTTCATTTAAAGAACATATACCATTAGATAATTGATGGGGTAACATCGGAATAACTGTATCTGCTAAATAATTAGAAGTACCCCTTTCTAACGCAGCATCACCTAAAGCCGTATTTTCTTTAACATAGTAACTAACATCAGCAATATGAACTCCTAAACGATAATTCCCTTTTTCAAGATCTAAACTAATTGCATCATCAATATCCTTGGTATCATCTCCATCGATCGTAAAAATTACTTCACCAGAAAGATTTTTTCTTCCTATTAAATCTTTTTCACTTACTTCATTAGGAATCGAAAGCAATTCTTGTTCAACTTCTTCCCCAAAATTCGGATTTATTTTATACTTATACGCTATACTTAAAATATCAATTCCTGGATCATCTTTATGACCAATAATCTTATCTACTTTAACTTGATATTTCTTTTTATTTAATTTTTTAATAACTTTAAGTAATACTTTAGAGCCTTCAACACAACCTGATGCACTTTCTTCATCTAAAATTAATTCTAAACTATTTTTTTCATCATCTAATTCAATAATTTTCTTATTATGAACTAATTTTATTTCTCCAACCAAATTATCAAGTTCACGATCTAATATTCTTAAAATTCTTCCTTCTCTTTTAATACCTTTTTTAGTTATTTCTGCTAAAACTAAATCATCATGAACAGCACCATTTAAATTATCTTTATTAATATAAATATCTTCTTCTGCCAGTAGGATAACAAATCCAAACCCTTTTTTATTAATAGCAATTTTACCTATTTTTAAAGTTGGACAATTTTTTAACAAAACATATTTTTCTTTATTAGTAAAATAAATAACATTATTATCTATAAGTTCTTGTAACGCTATTTCCAATTCTTTTAGTTCTTCAGCTGTTTGAAGTCCTAATAAATCATTAACTTCAATAAGTGTCTTAGCGTCATATTCTTTATCTAAAACTTCTAAAATTCTATCTTTCATGCTTTCACCTTATTCATTATATGGAATTTCATTTCCACTACAAGTCTCATTGCTACCACTACCAGTCGACTTTTTAACTATTACTTTCTTTTCATAATTTTCAATTTTCACCTCTGCACAAAATCTAATTAAATCACTTAGTCCATAATCTTTTAATAATCCTTGATCAGAAGATATGAACCCTGCTTTAATTAAATCATAAGCAGAAACGGGATCCTGTCCATCTGTATCACTAGGAGACCCATAATATATATATGCTGCTTCAGCAATGCCTTTGGCAATAACTTTATCTTCATAAGCATCAACATTTCCAGTCAACTTAAGAAAATTTGTCCCAAGTAAAACAGAAACTGCTGCTACTATTGCAATTACTGCTATTAATTCAATTAATGTAAAACCTTTATTATTCATAATAATTATCACCTACTATAATAGTATTATACCACGAAATTTAAACAAATAAAAAAATGTCTTACACATTGACATTTTTTTTACTAATTATTTTAAAAATAAAATTAATGAAATCAAGAAAAAAGTAATTCCTAATCCTAAAGTAAAACGACTAATAAATAGTTCTACTCCTCTTTCTTTCATATTTTGGAATAAAGTTTCATTTCCACCAGTAATTATTTGTCCAGCATCACTTGCTTTATTTCCTTGTAACAAAACCATAACAATGATTAATATTGATACTATTAACAAAACTGTTTCTAACATTTTTTACACATCCATTTCAGTAGATAATTTATCATAAAAAAAGAAAAAAAGCAATTATTTCGTCAATTTTTCTTCAATTCTAAGCAAACGATTATATTTAGCTATTCTTTCTCCTCTAGATAATGAACCAGTTTTTATAAAACCTAAATCCATTCCCACCGCTAAATCAGATATAAAAGTATCTTCTGTTTCTCCACTTCGATGAGATATGATTGTCTTAAAATTATTCTTCTTAGCCAACATAATTGTTTGAGTCATTTCTGTAACAGTCCCAATCTGATTAGCTTTTAATAAAATACTATTTCCCGCTTGTTTTTCGATTCCCATTTTTAAATATTTTTCATTAGTAACAAAATGATCATCTCCAACAACCATTATTTTACTTCCCACTAGTTTAGTAAATTCTGCTAATAATGCAAAATCATCTTCAAAGAATGGATCTTCGATACTTATAATCGGATATGCATTAACAAGATCCATATAGTAACTAATTAATTCTTCACTAGATAACTGTTTATTTTCAATAATATATTTATTTAAATCTTTATCATAAAATTCACTTGCAGCACAATCTAAAGCAATAAAGACATCTTTTCCAGGTATGTAACCACTTTCCGTTATAGCTTTAACAATTACATCTAAAGCTTCTTTATTATTAGCTAAGCGTGGCGCAAAACCGCCTTCATCGCCAACTGCAGTACTTTCATTACGAGACGATAATATTGCCTTTAAGGTATGAAATATTTCTGAGCCAGCTCTTAGACGCTCTTTAAAATTCTTTACAACTGGAACGATCATAAATTCTTGTAATTCTAATCCTGAATCAGCATGCTTTCCACCATTAATAATATTCATCATTGGCATAGGTAAACTTACGCGGCCAGAAGAAACATATTCATATAATTCTTTACCTTCGTTTTGCGCTAAAGCCTTTAAACAAGCTAATGAAACACCAAGAATTGCATTAGCTCCTAAATAACTTTTATTTTCAGTGCTATCAAGCAAATTTAATGTTTTATCGATTTCTACTTGATTTATTTCCATTCCAACTAAATTATTTTTAATTATTGTATTTATATTATTAACTGCTTTCGAAACCCCCAAACCATGATACCTATTAACATCCTTATCGCGTAATTCTAATGCTTCTCTACTACCGGTTGAAGCCCCAGAAGGAACTGATGCTAATACTATAATTCCGTTGTCAGTTAAAAGTTCTACTTCAACAGTGGGATTCCCTCTACTATCCAATATTTCTCTTCCAATTAAATCTTTTATTTTCACTAATTAACACCTCTTTTACATTATTGTACTACATCAAACCACCCATCACTACCAGTAAACTCAGTACCATATTTTAAGTTAATAACAACAAGATAGTCGATAGAATCACTAACATCATAATAGTTTAATCCTTCATCAAAACCATAAATATATGAAACAGAATCTTTAAACATAGCTGGTGACATTGTTCCTGTTAATGAGTGTTTCCAACTCCATAACCAATTACTTAAATTTGTCATATACGCTTCATCAACTGTTAACAAACCAGCCGGAACATCTAAAAGGCCATTTCCGTATAAAGTATCCTCAACTGTAAAAGCATCTTCTTTTTGAGGGCATTTTAAAGTCGGCTTATTATTACGCATTCTATAATAAGACCCGTAATAAGTGTTATCAGCACCAACCCCAGTAGCGAGATCTCCTTCTTCTTTTGGTTTATAATCATCTATATCAACATACAAACTTCTATCATTACAAAAGATAACATCATCCAATAATGTATTATCAGTAGTAGCTAATCTTTTTTCTAAACTTAGTTTTACGGTACTAGAAATATATTCATTTTCAGTTTCTAAATCGTCATACATAAATCCAATATATTTATTATCATCATTTTGTAGATTAAAATAAGTAAAATTAGGAGCATCCTCGATTAACCTAATACTACCATTTCCATTAATTCTAATTAAAAAATAATAAGAATTACTATACCCAATATATGGAGGCATATCAGCATCAGAAGCGGTATAATAATAATAACTAGTTCCATAATCATCTTCAGCAGCATAAAACCCTGTTTCATTAGTTCCACTCGGGCCATACGGAATACCAGTTTTTATATCATCATCTGAATAACCTAAAGCATATAATGTTTGCTTAGACAAAGGAACATAGTTAAAATATACATTACAGGTATCCCCCGCAGTCTCATCAATAGTAATAGTTTTATCTTCATCATTATAAACTATTTCAGTTCCATTTTGACAACTACTTCTTGATGAATCAAAAATATATTCATCCCTCATCGGCACAATACTTGTAGCAAGCTCAGTTCCATCTTCATTTACCAAATACATAGAAAGACCATCAGCAAGTGAAAAATCAGCAACCTTACCACCAATAATATTATAAGAATTGGTCACTTTATAACTTGCAAAAGTTCTGTATAATATAACTGTAATAAAAGCACCTAAACATACTAAGCCTAGTAGCAAAAAAGTTTTTTTCTTTCTTTTATTTCCTATTTGATAATCAAATTTCTCTAGTTTCATAATTCGCCTCTATTTAAATAATTTTAGAAAAGCTGATGACCTTTGCTTTAATAAAACCGTTTCTGTAAATTCTAATACTGCATATATACTAATAAATAAACCTAATACTTGAGTTAAATATAAATTAATAAATGGATTTACTATAACAACAATTCCAAAAATTAAAGTAAGAATTCCAATTACAAATGTGAGTAACCAACTATCTTCTTTAACTTTTTTAAAATTGAAAGCATAATTAACTTTCACTAAACCACTAACACATAACCAAGCCCCAAAGATAATAGTAATTATATTAACTAAGGTAAATGGATTAATTAAGATTAACAAACCTAAAACTATAGAAACAATTCCATATAATAAATTAAAATTAAATATTTTTAATGTCGCCTTGCTAAAATAATTAAATGTAGATCCAATACCTAAAACAATTAAAATAATACTTGTAACCACTTCAACAGTTCTCGTTGCAATAGTTGGATTAAATAAAAACACTAAACCTAAAACAAATATAATAACTGAGCTTATTAATGATTGACATACATATATATTAAATATTTTTTGTAACAATTTTAACGTGCTACTTTTCTTTTTAGGGTTTCTTTCTTTTATTTTCATTTTGTTATCCTCCTATGATTATATATTAATATTTTTTGCAATTTCTGTCAATTACTTTTACATAGACAAAAAGTCCTTATTTTGGTATAATACTCTGGCAAAAGAAGGGATTATTATGAAGATTATATCATTAACTAGTATTGAATTTGATAACTTTTCTAAGAATCATGTTTTATCCAGTTTTTTTCAAACTTCAAAGTATGCACTTTTAATGGGTGAACACGGATATGACTTTGAATATATTGGTTATATTGATGAAGAAGATAATATCATTGCCGGAAGTTTAATCTTATTAAAAAAAATTAAAGGAAAAATACTATACGGATATGCCCCCAATGGTTTTTTAATCGATTATACAGATGAATATTTAATAAAAGATTTTACAAAAGCTATAAAAGACTATTATTACCAAAAAAATGTAGCTTTTATAAAGCTAAATCCTTTAATAGCTATTGGAAAAATAGATAATAAAACCAAAGAAATTACTTATAACGAAAATAGAAAAATTAGAGACATCTTAGCCAATGCAAAATATTTAAAACTTAAAAATAATTTATATTTTGAATCGTCTTTACCTCGATTTAATGGTTTAGTTGATTTAATCACTACAACCCCAAATGAATATACCAAAAATACTCGTAATAAAATTAATAAAGCAATTAAAAGAGGACTAGTTTTTGAAAAAGGCAAAGATAAACAACTAGAAACTTTTTTAAAGTTGATGCCTAAAGAATACAATAAGGATGACTACTACTTCCGTGATCTATATACTATTTTTAGTAAAGATAATAGCATTGATTTATTTCTAGTTAAAATAGATTATGAAGATTATTTAATTAATGCTCGCATAGAATATGATCGCGAAATCGAAAAAAATACTTCATATAACGAAAAATTAATAA
This sequence comes from Bacilli bacterium, assembly GCA_017435485.1. GTDB lineage: Bacteria > Bacillota_I > Bacilli_A > RF39 > UBA660 > RGIG1752. The sequence continues at coordinate 49,809 of JAFSEY010000004.1, read as the reverse complement.
ATGAAGCTACAGAAGAAAATATTAATATTAAGATGAATTCAGATAAAATTATCCTTTCATATAAAAATGATATTCTAGAAGGAACTAAAGGTCTTAAAGAAAATAAAGAAGTTTATATAGCTGGAGCTTTAGTAATTAAACACAATAATGTTGTAACTATTTATTCTAGCTGGTATGATAAAAAATATTTAAAATTTAATGCTAACTACTTTATACATCATAAGTTAATTGAATACTATAAAGATGATTATAAATTTTTTGATTTAAATGGAATGACAGGAGACTTTACTCATCGAAATCCATATTATGGCTTAAATAGATTTAAATTTGGTTTTAACCCAAATGTCTATGAATTTATTGGTGAATATGATTTAATTGTTGATCACAATGATTATGTATACTTACAAGAAAATAATTTATTAGCCAAAGAATTTAATAAAAAAGAAAACTAAAAAGTTATCAATTGATAACTTTTTTAGTTGTAAGCTAAATTGTAGCAATAAATCTCTTTTTCTTCTATTATTTTATTATGAATTTCATAAACTTTTTTACTAATGTTAGTAACTATACTTCGATTACTATCATGAGTCGATAACACGGAAATTAAATAAGGGTCATTAGCAAAAAATATTCCAATATCATGATAATAAGTAGCATAACTTCCATACTTATGCCCAAAAACAATATTATCAAAATTTAAATGATTATCTTCTGTATTTAACATAGCATTTTTAAGTAATTCTCCGTTTTTATGATTGTTAATAAGTTCATACGCTTTATTTAAATATATCATTGTATCATCGGCGGTTTGATTCCCGAATTTATCTCCACCCTGCAATATTACTTTTCCTCCAAGTGATTTACCATAGTTTTGTAATTTATCAAAACCAATATAATCAATTAACATTAAATGGGCTGTATTATCACTTACGGAAATAGCATACTCCATTAAATCTTTTAATGACACATTTTCTCCAATAGTACGTTTATCCATCTTACTACTAAAAGCTCTTTTATAAGAACTTTCATATTTTTTAGTTAAACTTAAATCTATATCATTATCAAGCAAATAAATAGCATCAACTAATTTTATCAAACTTGCTCCATAAAAAACTTTATCAGAGTCATAAGATAATGAATAATCATAATTTAATTCTTCATATTTAAATCCTACATTGTATTTTGCCATATATTCATTTAATGAAATTTCTAAAGCACTTAGGTTATTAACAATTTCTTCAGGTATTTCTCTGTCAACTAAACATTGTTCATAATTTTGATCTTTTTTCTTTTTTTCTAATAGTTTTTTATTTTCAGTTACTTCATAAGTATGTAAATAATTTAATAAAACAAAAGCACCAATTAAAACAAATAATAATTTAAATGCTCCTTTTAATTTCTTTTTCTTTCTTCTTGCCATATTAATTCTTCCTACCCTATGTATAAGAATATCATATTTATTACTATTTTTAAACAAAGAAAAAAGCGATTACTCGCTTTTTTAATAATTATTATTCAATAATTTCAGAAACTGATCCAGCACCAACAGTACGTCCACCTTCACGAATTGAGAATTTAGTACCATTTTCAAGTGCAACTGGAGCAATTAATTCAACAGTCATGTCGATGTTATCACCAGGCATAACCATTTCAGTTCCAGCAGGAAGTTCAATAACTCCTGTTACGTCAGTAGTTCTGAAGTAGAATTGTGGTCTATAATTTGAGAAGAATGGAGTATGACGTCCGCCTTCTTCTTTAGATAGAACATAAACTCTAGCTTTGAATTTTTTATGAGGTGTAACACTTCCTGGTTTAGCTAAAACTTGTCCACGTTCAACATCATCACGTGAAATACCACGAAGTAAAGCACCTGCATTGTCACCAGCTTGAGCAAAGTCAAGTGATTTTCTGAACATTTCAATACCAGTAACAACTGTTTTTCTAGTATCTTTTAATCCAACGATTTCAACTTCATCATTGATATTTAATACTCCTCTTTCAACACGTCCAGTAACAACTGTACCACGTCCTGAAATAGTGAATACGTCTTCAATACTCATTAAGAAAGGTTTATCAACATCTCTAACTGGAGCATCAATATATTCATCAACAGCAGCCATTAAATCACGAATAGCTTGAGCGTTAGCTTCATCACCTTCTAATGCTTTTAATGCACTACCACGAATAATAGGACATTCAGTATCAAAATCGAAATCTCCTAATACTTCTCTAATTTCCATTTCTACTAAATCTAATAATTCTGGATCATCAACTTGGTCGCATTTATTCATAAATACAACAATCTTAGGAACTCCAACTTGTCTAGCAAGTAAGATATGTTCTCTAGTTTGAGGCATTGGTCCATCTGATGCAGAAACTACAAGGATAGCACCATCCATTTGAGCAGCACCTGTGATCATGTTTTTAACATAGTCAGCATGTCCTGGGCAGTCAACGTGAGCATAATGACGTTTTTCTGTTTGATACTCAACGTGAGCAGTATTAATAGTAATACCTCTTTCCCTTTCTTCTGGAGCTTTATCGATATCAGCATAATCAACAAAGTTACCAAAATATTTTGTAATAGCAGCTGTTAATGTTGTTTTACCATGGTCAACATGTCCAATAGTACCAATATTAACGTGTTCTTTTGAACGATCAAATTTTTCTCTTGCCATTTTCTTTTCTCCTTTCACATATACTATTATATTTTATCTAATGCTTGATTAATTTTCAAGTATTATTTTTAGTTAACGCTGTTTTTCTTAATAATTTCTTCAGCGATTGATTTAGGTACTTCTTCATAATGATCTAATACCATTGTGAAGTTACCACGACCTTGTGAGTTCGAACGTAATGATGTCGCATATCCGAACATTTCAGCAAGTGGAACCATTGCAGAAATTTGTAATGCATTTCCTCTTGATTCTTGTCCTAATGGACGACCACGACGAGATGTTAAATCTCCCATTACGTTACCCATATATTCTTCAGGAACAACTACATCAACTTTCATGATTGGTTCTAGAAGAACAGGTTTACATTTATTTTTAGCTTCCTTTAAAGCCATACTAGCAGCAATTTTGAATGCCATTTCTGATGAGTCTACATCATGGTAAGAACCATCAAATAATGTAGCTTTAACGTCTACCATAGGATATCCAGCTAGAATTCCTCCAGCCATTGCTTCTTGTAATCCTTTATCAGTTACTGGAATATATTCACGAGGAACTACACCACCAACGATAGCATCAACGAATTCATATCCTTTTTCATGGTTTGGTTCAAATTTAACCCAAACATGTCCATATTGTCCACGTCCACCAGATTGTTTAATATATTTTCCTTCACATTCAGCAGCTTGAGTTAAAGTTTCACGATATGCAACTTGTGGTTTTCCACTATTACATTCAACATTGAATTCTCTTCTCATTCTGTCAATGATAACATCTAAGTGAAGTTCTCCCATACCAGATAATACTGTTTGACCAGTTTCATGATCAGTTTTAACTCTTAATGTTGGATCTTCTTCAACTAATTTTTGAATAGCGATAGCCATCTTATCTTGATCATTTTTACTTTTTGGTTCAATAGCAATATCAATAACTGGAGCTGGGAATTCCATACCTTTCATTACACATGGATGTTTTTCATCACATAATGTATCAGCTGTAGTAGTATTCTTAAGTCCTACTGCTGCAGCAATTTCTCCTGCATAAACTTCAGAAATTTCTTTTCTTTGGTTAGCATGCATTTGTAAGATACGTCCAATTCTTTCTTTTGTACCTTTTGTTGAATTAAGTACATAAGAACCACTTGTTAATACTCCTGAGTATACTCTGAAGAATGATAATCTTCCTACGTATGGGTCAGTCATAATTTTGAATGCTAATGCTGTGAATGGTTCTTTATCATTTGGATGACGTAATACATCGTTTCCATTTGCATCAGTACATTCAATAGCTTCAACATCAAGTGGAGATGGTAAATAATCAATTACAGCATCCAATAATGGTTTAATACCTTGGTTACTTAAGGCATCAGCACATAATACTGGGAAGAATTCAACTGATAATGTAGCAGTTCTAATTGCTTTTTTAAGATCTGCTTCAGTAATTTCTTCTCCTTCAAGATATTTCATCATTAATTCTTCATCGAAGTCAGCAACTTCTTCGATTAACTTAGCTCTGTATTCTTCAGCTTTTGCTTTCATGTCTTCTGGAATTGCAATTTCTTCAGCATTTTCCATTTCAGAACCATCAAATTTATAAGCTTTCATTGTAACTAAGTTAACAACTCCACAGAATTCACTTTCAGCACCAATAGGAAGTTCAATTGGAGCAGCTTTAGCGCCTAATCTATCTCCAATAGTTTTTAAACTATAGTAGAAGTCAGCTCCTAATTTACCCATCTTATTAGCACAAATCATTCTTGGAACTTTATATTCATTAGCTTGTCTCCAAACTGTTTCAGTTTGAGGTTCTACACCAGCTTGAGCATCGATTAATGCAACAGCTCCATCTAATACTCTTAAACTTCTTTGTACTTCAATTGTAAAATCTACGTGACCTGGAGTATCGATAATATTTAAACGATATCCTTTCCAGTGTGCAGTTGTTGCAGCACTAGTAATTGTAATACCACGTTCTTTTTCTTGTTCCATCCAGTCCATTTGAGACTCACCATCATGAGTTTCTCCAATTTTATGAGTTATACCAGTATGGAATAAGATTCTTTCTGTAGTAGTAGTTTTTCCGGCATCGATGTGTGCCATAATTCCGATATTACGAATTTTATCTAAACTAACGTCTCTTGCCATATATAACTACCATCTATAATGAGCAAATGCTTTATTTGCTTCAGCCATTTTGTGAGTATCTTCACGTTTTTTAACAGCTCCACCAGTGCCTTCAGAAGCATCGATGATTTCTTTTGCTAAATTAATGGCCATACCCTTTCCATTTCTTAATTTTGCATAATTAACTAACCAACGAAGTGCTAATGCTTGACTTCTTTCATCAGTAACTTCCATTGGTACTTGATAGTTTGATCCACCAACACGACGAGATTTAACTTCTAATGCTGGTTTAATATTTTCAAGTGCTTGATTGTAAACATCCATAGCAGGTTTTCCAGTTTCTTGTTCAACAATTTTAAAAGCATCATATAATATTTTTTGCGCGATACCTTTTTTTCCATCTTGCATAATTTGGTTTACTAATTTAGTAACTACCTTTGAATTATAGATAGGATCTGGTAACACATCTCTTTTTACCGCTCTTCTTTTACGCATTATTTATCCTCCTTTACTAATTTTTTGGTTTCTTTGTACCATATTTACTACGTCCTTGGCGACGATTATTAACTCCTTGAGTATCAAGTGTACCACGTACAATGTGATAACGAACACCGATTAAGTCTTTAACACGACCACCACGAACTAATACAACGCTATGTTCTTGTAAATTATGTCCTTCACCTGGAATATAAGTATCAACTTCTTTACCATTTGAAAGTCTAACACGAGCATATTTTCTTAAAGCTGAGTTTGGTTTTTTAGGAGTTTTAGTTCCTACTCTTGTACAAACTCCTCTTTTTTGAGGGCTATCAGTAGTAGTTTGTTTTCTTTGTAAAGTGTTAAATCCAATGTTTAATACTGGACTTTTTCTTTTTCTTTTCTTATGTCCTCTCTTGTTCTTAACAATTTGGTTAATTGTTGGCATGTAAATCCTCCTTCCATATACACACATCCTGGTGTATCAAATACCCCATTAAATTAGGTTCTACCTACATAGAACCCAATTTACAAATGCATAGATACTATACCATTTTATTATATTTATGTCAACAAAAAAATATTACTAGTTATCATAACCACTAGTAACATAATCTTCACATTTTATATAAGCTTTTGAACTAATATTTCCATTGATTTTATTACTGATTGTATAAGCCTCACAATCTTCATAAAGATATTCCATAAATAATCCGGCTTTAAATAATTGATCCTTTGTTAACCAAATATCTCCAGTATCAGAAAAATTACTATAATTATATTCCATATATTTTGTAGCAGCTTCTTCCAAATCCTCTTCCATTTGTTCATAAGAGAGTCTATCAACACTTTCTTTAGAATTCATATCTAAATCTAAAGAATTATATAGATTATAAATAAGAACTACAACAACCAAAAAGAAAAATAATATTATGCCACTCATCCATAGCATTTGAGATAATCCCCAACCATTTTTATTCAATTTCATAACGATCACCTGATAAATAGTATTATATATTATGAATTTTATTAAAGCAATAAAAAAAGTGCTTATTCTTTTGCACTTGTTCTTTCTTTTATAAAGAATGGTCCAAACTCTATAGCACTTATACTTTCTCTTTCATAGCGATACATCTTATAGCCTAAACCCGTACAAATAAAAACTTCACCATCTGAATATACTTTCGTTTCTTTCTTAATACAAAATAGCGGATCTTTTTCATCCTTTGCTTTAAAGTAATCAATAAATACCATTGCTATCCAAGAAACTACTAATATTATCGCTAAAACTTTTAATATATTTTCAATTAATCTTCTCATTTTTATTCTCCTACTTTATAAAGTATACCCAAGAATTCAAAAAAAATCAACAAGATTACTAAATTTATTAACATAAAAAAATGCAAACAATTTCTCATTTGCACTTTCCTCTTTAAGTTTAATATTTTAATAAATTAAACTAATTCTACTTCAGCACCAGCTTCAGTTAATTGAGCTTTTAATGCTTCAGCTTCATCAGCAGCAATATTTTCTTTTAAGTTACCACCATTGTCAGCGATAGCTTTAGCTTCAACTAATCCTAATCCTGTAATTTCTTTAATAACTTTGATTACAGCAATTTTGTTAGCACCAGCTGATTTTAATACAACAGTTTTAGTTGTTGAACCAGCTTCTTCAGCAGCAGCTGGAGCAGCAGCAACAGCTACAGCACTTGGATCTACTCCAAATTCTTCTTTCATTGCATCTACTAATTCTTTTACTTCAAGAATTGTCATTTCTTTTAAAGCGCTGATAAAATCTTCTCTTGTTAATTTTGCCATTTCTATTTCATTCCTTTCTTATTTTTCTAATTGTTCAGCATAAAGATTTAAGCCAATAGCTAAATCTCTTACATATTGGATCATTCCACCAGCTAACATTGTTAGTAAGCCTTCTCTTGATGGAATTGAAGCATAATCTTTAATTACATCTAAGTCTGCTCTTGATCCACTTATGATACCCACTCTAATATCTAATTTGTTATTTTTCTTAGCAAATTCAGATATTACTTTGATAGGTTCTAACAAGTTTTTACCAAAAAGGATAGCATTTGGACCTTCTAAAAAGTCAGTTAAATCAACATTAACTTCGTCTAAAGCTCTTTTTAGTAATGTGTTTTTGTAAACTTTTACTTCAGCATCTACTGGTCTTAAGCTTTTTCTAAGTTCACTTAAATCAGATACTGTTAAGCCTTGATATTGAAATATAATTACAGTTTCACTATTATTAATTTTTCCAACAATTTCAGAAACTACATTTTTCTTCATATCAAGAATTTTTTGACTTGCCATAACATCCTCCTTTTATATATTAGAAAAGCTTCCGGGCATGGGGAAGCTTAAAATTATCGTATATTTAAGTTCCCTCGGTAGGATTATTAAACTATAAAGTCCCTACTGTCTTCGGCGAATCGCTTTTTCTAACTTGTATTATATGCAATAAATCCTTAAATGTCAAAAGAATTTTTATCAATTTTAATTCCAGGACCCATTGTACTTGATATTGCTATGTTTTCAATAAATGTACCTTTTACTGTAGCTGGTTTTGCTTTAGCAATAGTACTTACAACATAACTTAAGTTTTCTTCTAATTTTTTATTATCAAAAGAAACCTTACCAATTATAGCATGGATATTACCATACTGGTCATTTTTATATTCAACCATACCACTCTTGATATCATTTATTGCTTTTTCAACATTTGGTGTTACAGTTCCAGTCTTAGGATTTGGCATTAAACCTTTTGGACCTAAGATTTTACCGATTTTACCTAAAAGAGGCATCATATCTGGAGTAGCTACGATTACATCATATTCAAACCATCCTTCAGTTTCAATTTTGTTAATCATATCAACGTCTCCAACAAATTCAGCTCCAGCTTCTTTAGCCTTAGCAGCTTGTTCACCTTTAGCAATTACTAATACTTTTTTAACTTTTCCAGTTCCGTTTGGTAATACTAAAGATCCTCTTAATTGTTGATCAGCTTTCTTTGAATCTATGTTAAGTTTAATAGCAACTTCTACAGTACTATCAAATTTAGTAGTAGCAGTTTCTTTTACTAAACTTACTGCATCAGTATAAGTATATGCTTTATTTTTTTCTACTTTACTAGATGCTTCCACATATTTTTTTCCATGAACTTTCATTATCTTTCCTCCTAACTGTGGTTTATTAGCGGATTTTATATTTTTAAAAATTTAATTATTCTTCTGTTTTTTCTTCTTCGCCAATTACTGGAACATCAACAGATGCATCTTCAGCAGCTTCTGCTTCCATTTCAGCAAGTTGTGCTTCACGTTTTGCTTGTTCTTTTTCTTCAGCTAATGCTTCTTTACCTTGTTCAGCTAATTCAGCATCATTAAGCCCTTCAACAGCAACTCCCATGTTACGTGCTGTACCTTCAACGATTTTCATTGCATCTTCAACAGTATATGCATTTAAATCAGGCAACTTAGTTTCAGCAATACTTCTTAATTCATCTTTTGTAATTGTTGCAATAACTTGGTTAGCACCTTTAGCACTACCTTTTTGTACTTTAGCAACCTTTTTAATTAAGAAAGCAGCTGGTGAAGTTTTTAAAACAAAATCAAAAGAACGATCATCATATACAGAAATTTCACAAGGAACAACATCTCCCATTTTATCTCTAGTAGCTTCATTAAACTTAGTACAGAATTCTCCTAGATTAACACCTGCTGGTCCTAACACTGTTCCAACTGGTGGAGCTGGTGTTGCTTTACCTGCTTCAATTTGTAATTTAATTCTTTTTACGACTTCTTTTGCCACGAAAACACCTCCTATAAAATATTATTCGCGTTAGTGGTATGGGCAAATCCGCATTCCCTTCCACTAATCAAGTTATATTAAAATATATAACTGCGTTTTTAATCTTATCACAAAACATTTCCATTTTCAAGGAAAATTCACCCAAAAGCCTATGTGTCTCAAGAAAAAATCATTAAATTTTTGTCAAAATCACACAAATTTTATAATCTAGTTTGCTATTATCTAAAGAAAATGATATTATATACATATGAATTAGGGAGTTGGTATACCATGGTTAAATTCGGAAGAAAGTTCTTTTTTGATAATAAACATTCTAAAAAAACAAGAATAATTACAATCGCAGTTATTGGAGTTTTAGTTATTGGTCTAATACTATTCTTTACTACAACAAGATTCTTTAAATCTAAAGGAAGTACTAAACCTGAAGAAAAAATTATTATTAGAAACGAACTTGAAGTAGAAGTAAATTCTATTATGCCTGAAAAAACAAGTTATTTTGAAAAATTAGAAAACTTTGATGTTGATAAAATTTTAATATCATATCCAGAAAATCTTCCTTTAGAAAACAGCCTAGATAATTGTACTCAAGAACAAATTGATGTAATTACTAATATAGAAACAAATAATACTCCTATAGAAGAAGGATCTGATCCTTATGCTTGTGTTACAAAAATACCTTACGCTATAGGAAATTACGATATTACAATAAATTTCAACGGAAAAGATTATATAGTTTTATTAAAAGTTGTAGATACAATTGCACCTCAAGTAACATTAAAAGAAGTTCAAATTACAGAAGGAGACACTTATAAAATTAATGATTTCATAGAATCATGTTCCGATAACGGAAAAGGCGAATGTTCATATGATTATTATTATGAAGATTATGAAAATGAAAAAATAAACTTTGGAAATCATACTGCTCCAGGAACATATGACATCGTTATCGTATCTCTAGATAATAGTGGAAATATTTCACTACCAGTAAATACAAAATTAACTATACTACCAAAACCAGAAGTAAAAACTTATACCATAACATTTAATTCCAATGGTGGATCAAATGTTGAAAGCCAAAATGTAATTGAAAATGATAAAGCTTACCAACCAAGTAACCCAACAAAAGCAGGCTATACTTTTGGAGGATGGTATTTAGGAAATAATAAATACAATTTCAATACTAGTGTAACATCAAATATTACGTTAACAGCAAAATGGACAAAAAATCAAAGCAATAATAAACCAACAACTTGTAAGTATGGAAGTTTAGAATATGATTCCAAAGCTTATCCAATTATAACAATGTTTATAACCGACAAAAACTGTGCAATTTCTGAGAATGAAGCTCAACTAAGTAAGTACACAGACGCAAATAAAATTATTCAATTGCAATATGCTGAAGGTGAAAAATTAGAAAATTGGATAAACAAATCAGCACACATAGGATTACATGGTAGCGTAAAACCATACGGTGTATATAACAAAAGCGGAAAAGGAATTGTTGGTTACGTTCTAGAAGGAATAGTTACTCAAACAGTTAACGGAACAACAACTAAAGTTGCTAGATACTATCTTGATCAAAACGGCAAAAGAATATTTAAATTAAATACTATAGAAATTCCAGAAAATTAATTTTCTGGTTTTTTTGTCAAATAATATAAAAAGTATTAAGATTATTAAAAATTTATGATAATATATTAACAGATAATAAAAAGAAGGTTATTATATGGTAAAAGTAGGAAGAAAGTTTTTTTTCAATCAAGCACACGTAAAAAAGAATAGATTAATTACAATTATTTCTATAATTGTTGTAGCAGCAATCATATTGATTACATTTTTTTCAACAAATTACTTTTATGACAAAAACAATGAAAAGCCTAATGCTAAAGTTCAATTAAAAGAATTTGTCGAAGTCGAAATATTTGGATCAATGCCCTCAATTTTAAGCTATTTTAAAATATTAGAAAATGTTCGACTAAATGATATTCAAATTAATTATGATAAAGATTTTACTTATGATGAAGATTTAAGCGCTTGTACCGATGAAGAAAAAAATACTATTAATAAAATTAGAAATCAAGAAATCATTGTTGAAAATAATGTGGATTATTTTAAATGTCTTAACTTTATCCCAAATAAAACAGGATATTATGATGTTAACTTTGATATAAACGGAACCAAACTTAAGACTCAGCTTCGAATTATCGATACTCAAGCACCTGTTTTAACAACCAAAAATATTAATATTACCAATGAAGAATCATACTATGCTAATGACTTTGCAAACACTTGCACAGATAATAGTAAACAAGAATGTTATATTGAATTTTATAATCCTGATCGAGGTCAAAGAATTGATTATTCAAAATATAAAAATCCTGGGACTTACGAAATTAAAATCGTTGCTAAAGACAGCGCAGGAAATAAAACAGAACCTCAAACAGCCACTCTAACTATTAATGAAGTAAAGTATTATACAGTTACATTTAACTCTAATGGTGGTTCAGCTGTTGATAGTCAAAGAATAAGAGAAGGAGAAAGAGCATTTTCTGCATATCCAACCAGAAATGGTTATTACTTTGATGGATGGCTTCTTGGTAAATCAAAATTTAATTTTGAAAATCCTATTAATAGTGATATTACTCTTACAGCTAGTTGGAAAAAAATACCAACTGTTGGCGGTGGTGGCGGAAGTTCTTCTAGCGGTGGTGGCGGAAGCTATTCAAGTGGTGGAAGTAGCTCATCAAGTGATAAATGTGAATATGGAACATACGATGATACATACGAAGACATTTCTATCTCAGCGACATTAATAAACGGAAGAAGTATGAGTGATTGTGCTGACAGAAATATGGGTAAAAATGATGAAACTTTTCAGTCCTTAAACTATGAAATGAACCGAATTTTAGACAAAGAAATTGGAACTGATAAATCTCCCGGAACACTCTTAAAAGAAATTAAAGATTATCACGCTAATGTAAAATATATTTATATAGAAAGAAATATCAAGGGAATAAGCAACCAAAAAGGTGGCTTTATAGGAATTAAAGCTTCAATAATAGTATATCAAACTGATGAGCACAACACCTTTTACAAAGAAATTGATACTTATGATGTCTATGATTGCACTCTTACAAGTTGTAAAATATATTAATCATCAAAAAATAAAAAAATTAAATTTATTTACTGAGCTCATAAATAAATCTGTGTAAATAAGAAATCTTTTCATAAAAAAATAGAAATGAAGAGATTTTTTTATATGAAAGCTAAATAAAAAAAATTATGAAACAGAAAATTTAAGTATGCTATAAAGATTCATTTAAAGACCCATCACAAGAAACAAGAAATTATTAATTAAATGTTTATATTTAACCACTCAAAACACACAAAAATGGACCACTGGATATGGAAACTTGGATAATATTTTAAGTAAATTATCCATTATGTTTGATGGTATAATTTAAATTCTTTGATAATTTTAATTTATATATTATTATTTAAACAACAAAAAAGAAGCAAGTAATTTTGCCTCCAATATTACAGTTAAATAATTTACACAAAATTATTTACACTCTCACAATATCGCTGTAAGTTTTTTATCGATTATTCTTAAATCTTTCTTTTGGATCTAAAATCTTTTTTCTAAGTCTTATATCAGCAGGAGTAATTTCAACATATTCATCATCATCAATAAATTCTAAAGCTTCTTCCAAACTGAATGTTTTTGGCTTAGTTAAGTTAATAGCTTCATCACTGCCACTAGCTCTTGTATTAGTTAAATTCTTATTTTTACAAGGATTAACATCTAGATCATTTTCTCTATTATGAATCCCAATTATCATTCCACAATATACATTTGTAGCAGGTTCAATAATAAGTGTTCCTCTGTCCTCTAAATTCCATAAAGAATATCCAAGCGCTTTCCCATTTTCCATAGATACTAAAACGCCATTTTTTCTTCTTGTAATTGGCCCAACATATGGTTTATAACCATCAAAACTACGAACCATAATTCCTTCACCTTTAGTGTTAGTAATAAATGAACTACGATATCCAATTAATCCTCTAGTCGGAGCACTAAATACTAAATGAACATATTCATCAGTATTTTCAACTAATTCAAGCATTGCTTTTCTTTCTTGTAAATCATTAATAATAGTTCCTGAATAATCGCTTGGAACATTAATAATTACTTTTTCAAATGGCTCACTTTTTACCCCATCAACATCTTTCAATAAAACTTCTGGTTTAGATACCGATAATTCAAATCCTTCGCGACGCATATTTTCTAAAAGGATTGATAAATGCAATTCTCCTCTACCACTAACTTTATATCCATCACTATTAGGCAATTCCTCAACAAGTAATCCCACATTAGTTTCCAACTCTTTATCTAAACGCTCTTTAATATGTCTTGAAGTTAAAAACTTACCAGATTGTCCGCAGAAAGGACTATTATTAACTAAGAAGTTCATTGCCAACGTTGGTTGTTCAATTATAATTGGAGGTAGCGGATTAATTGTTCCTAACTTACAAATCGTATCTCCAATTGAGATATGACTACATCCAGCTATAATAACTATATCTCCATAATAAGCTTCTTTTTTTTCTACTTTGGCAATGCCTTCATTAACAAACAGCTTAATTATCTTAAAGGTACTCTTAGTTCCATCATTTTTAATTAAACTAACAGTTTCACCATTTCTAATAACCCCTTTATTTACTCTTCCAATTCCTAAACGGCCAATATATTCATCATAGTCTAAAGCCGAAATCTGTAATTGTAAATCATCACTTTCGCTACCCCTAAATGGTTCTACATTATTAATAATAGTCTCTAGCAGTGGTGAAATATTATCGTTGTAATCATCTAAATTATACTTAGCAATTCCATCTCTAGCTATTCCATAAATTATCGGAAAATCTAATTGTTCATCAGAGGCATTTAGTTCTAAGAATAAATCAAAAGTCATATCAACTACTTCTTTTACCCTTGCATCCTTTTTATCAATTTTATTAATAAATAAAATTGGTCTTAAATTTTGTTCTAAAGCTTTCTTTAAAACAAATCTAGTTTGAGGCATTGGGCCTTCAGCTGAATCTACTAATAAAACTACTGTATCAACAGTTTTAATAACCCTTTCAACTTCTGATGAAAAATCCGCATGACCTGGAGTATCTACAATATTAATTTTATAATCTTTATATCTAATAGCACAATTCTTAGAATAAATTGTTATTCCTCTTTCTCTCTCTATATCATTGCTATCCATTACACAATCAACTAATTCTTGATGCGAATCAAAAACTCCATTTTGTTCTAATAATGCATCAACTAATGTACTTTTTCCGGCATCAACGTGTGCAACTACTGCAACATTAATAATTTTTTCCACAAAATTCACTTCCCTCGACATACAAAAAAGAATACAACAAAATAACTTTTTTATCAAGATAAAATTAATTATTTGCTGTATTTTTAAAAAAATTATTTTTTATAGTTACTATCGCAATTAAATAATATAATAATTCATATAGCCAATAAAATAAATTAGCTATAATCAAATTTTCAAATATTTTATATACTATATCTAAAGTAATAATTCTTAATAACAAAATAGGAACTTTCATAAAAATAATTACCATTCCCCATATAAGAATCTTAACAATTAGTAAAAATAAATCCTTTTTTGACATATTTCTTAATTTTAAAAACAAATATGAAACCTTATTTATCATTTTTATGTCTTTCATACATTAGAACTTCATTAAAAGATACAATACCCTTTAAGGTAAAACCAGTAACAATCAATAAATTATCACCAGCCACATTCATAACATCATATCCTTCTTCATATATGGAAACTTCTGTTACTGAATTATCTGTTTCATAATCATTATTATAATTTGGAAGATAGACTACATTCCTATTTTCTTTTAAAACAAAAGTATTATTTTTTGAATTAACATTAATTTTTACAGGACTATATATAACATAAGTATTTTTTTGAGCATCAATTATATTTACAATATCATCTCCATCTTGAATAATTTTATCACTACCAGTTATTAAACAATCACCAAAGTTTAGAGAATATAATTTAAGATCAAATGGTATTTCCAAATAACTAGAACACACTGTTTTTGCAACTTTTACTAATGATTTAATAAAATCATCATAACTAGAAATTTTAACATCTTTAAAATATTTTAATTTAAACACCAAATTTTCTCCGTTATCCAAACAAGTAACTAATTCATAGTAAATATTTTTAAACTCGCGAGTCTGAAAATTAAAAGAAGTATTTCTTTTATAAGCTTGCTCAATTATATAAATTAAAATAGGTTTTAAAGGCGAATAAAAAAGCGTCAAGGCTCTTTTACTTTTTTCTGATAAATTATTGTAAATAGGATTAAGATCTATAACATTAGATATAAATATTTTTGGCTCTTCATAAACAACATATTCAATTTTTTTAGTTCCAAATAAATTTGAACAATAACTTAGAATATTATTTGAATCTAAAGTACTATATTTATTTTCAATTTTTTTTCTATATTTATTAGCAAAATTTTCATAAGAATCAAATGGTTTAGTTGTATCTTTAATGCTTTGTAAAGCATCTTTGACATTTTCATTTGCTTCAGTATTATTTAAAAGATATTCTATCATTTGATTTAAAACTCTTGCATTTTCCTCAAACTTAACTTTTTCATATAAAACATTAATAATATTATCATCAGTAATAGCCTCTCGACATTTAGACACCAATAGACAATACCAATTTTCTAAATCACTAATATTTGCCTTTTCCCAATAGTTTATATCAAGAAAAATCTTTTGGGCTTTTTTAAAATCTTCAAACTGCTTGGCAATTTGAGCTTTAATAGAGTCATCGACCTTAATAATATTATCATCTATTGTTTGATTATAAGTTTGATATAGTAGTTTCTTATAATAATTATATTTAGAATAGTAATCCTGCTCAATTAAAATTTTATCTTTAATTTCATTAAGTAATTTATCAAATTCTAAATAAAAGTTATCTAAAAATATTTTAATTTCTTCTAAAAGTAAAGTTTTATTATTTAACTCAATTTTTTCTTTTTTTTCTCTAACCTCATCAAAACTATACTGAATAATAGGATTATCAATTTTATAATCATTTAAATAAAGGTAAAATTTTTCCTTATCTTTATTTCTTATATAAAAACTATATTTTTTCAAAAAAATATCTAAATCACCAATTTTATCAAAAGTAAAATTTCTTTTTAAATACCCATACTTATAATCTAAAATATTTAAACATATTCCTATTTTATTATTTACTAAACTTAAAGAAGGCCCTATCCCATTAAATGTAAAGCCGTACTTTTTTCCTACATTATAAGCTTCTCCTAATGTCATAATATTCCCTCTTATTCTCATATTGATTATAACATATATATATTTATTTTACCAATTAAAAAAAGGAATTTCTTCCTATTTTTTTCTCGATGAATAAATTAAAGCACCAAAGCCACCGATAATCACTAAAAGTATTACAATTACTACAATTGTATCATTTGAACTTTCTTCCTCAACTATTGTTGGTTCTACATCAGTAATTCCTTCACTATAAGCAACTTCTTCTATGGTTTCTTCCTTTATATCAAAGTTTTTACTTTTTTGAACTTTAGCAACGATATCTATATACTTATCATCTTGATAAGCATCTAATGCTTCCTCAATAATTTCTAAACCTGTACTATCACCAAAGCCACCAAAACTTGTATCGCCAACAACGATGAAAGGTACACCACTAAATGTTTTACCTAATTCAGTTGCTACGGCTTTTCCTAATGAAGAATTTCCCTCGTTATACCAAACTTCGTACAAAACAACATTGAAATAATCCTTAAATTCATCACCTAAACCATAAAAATAAGTAACTGCATTATGACAGTGACCACAACCATTTCCTCTAAAAATATAAACATTTACTTTTTCATGATCAGTAACTTTTGGTTTTTCAATCGCATTAACATTTGTTCCGATTAACACAAAAGATACTAAAGCAACTAATAATAATTTAAAAAATCTTTTCATAACATCTTCTCCTCAATTAATTATTGTATCAAATTTTTAATATCATTGCAATCTTATACGAATTATTTTCTATTTAGTTGGAGAAGACACAACATTAATATTTTTGGAAGGGATTTCAACTATAGTAACCTGATTCATAAAACGTGCACAAGTAACGCCAGAACTACTCACTTGATTTTTAACAAGCAAAACATCTTTTTCGATATCAAGAATAAAATTTGTTTTAATATCATCATAATCACATCCACTACCGCTAGTGTTTAAAATAACAATTTGAAATTTATCAAAATTAAAGTTTGCATATTTATCCCTAATTTTACCAATCATTTCACTATTATTAGGGTTATTTTCAGTGGCTGCATTTAACAAATCATCTAATTCTTTTGCTGAATTAACTATCTCATACTTATCTTGAATAGCAATATAAGGATAATCGGCGTAATTCATTTCAAAAGATTCAATAACAGGATCACCACCAATATTTTCATCATCATTAGTAAAAGCAAAATAACTAGCCGCTACCACAGCCCCAATTACTAATAAAGTTATAACCAAGACAAGACTTCTTTCAATATTCTTCACATTTAAACCTCTTTTCTATATTAAGAATAACATATTTTAATTACGAAAAAAAGTGTTCTGTTATTTTTTTTGCAATTTATTATTATCGTACGAATTATAAGAAGTTACTATTATTTTACAATTATTATCTTTAATTTTATTCATATATTGATAATTAATCTTGATTTTGTTATATTTATATATAGGTGAATAAAAATGACAATATTTTTGATTATAATTGTAGTTGTTGGTTTACTAGCTATTATATATATAAATAACTATAATAATTTACAATATTTAAAAACAAAAATTGAACAAGCTGAAAATGTTATTGATGAGGCTTTAAGAAATAAATATGATGTAATTATCAAAATTAATAGTATTATAAAAAAAGAATTAAAAACAAAAAAGGAATATCTAAAAGATATTATTAATATTAAAGATGAAAAAATTAGTAATTTTGATTTTGATCGTCGTTTAATTGATGCAATGAATATTATTAATGATTTAGTTAATGATCATGATGTTCTAATTAAAAATAAAGATATAACTGAATTGTTATATCAAATAAAAGACTATGATGAAAAATTAGTGTCTGGAAAAACTTATTATAATAAAAATACAACTGAATCAAATCATCTAATCAGAAAATTTCCATCAACTATTGTAGCTAAATTATTAAATTATAAAATTAAGCCTTACTTTGATGGAAAAGATATGCAAGATGATATAATCGATGATTTTAAATTATAAACGCCAATCTACAGGAGGGCGTTTTTTTTCTAACAAAAATTTATTAGCCTGAGAAAATGGCTTACTTCCAAAGAAACCATAATTGGCGGAAAATGGTGATGGATGAGAACTAGTTATAATTTTATGAAAATTACTATTTATTAGAGGTACCTTTTGTTTAGCATTATTTCCCCATAAAATAAATACTACTGGCTCATCTTTTTCATTAATTTTCTTTATTATATAATCAGTTAATAAGTGCCACCCAATCTTTTGATGAGAATTAGGAGTATCTTTTACTACAGTTAATGAATTATTTAAAAGAAGCACTCCATTTTGAGCCCATTTAGTCAAATTACCAGACTGAGGAATTTCAATTCCCAAATCGTTATGCAATTCTTTATAAATATTTTTTAAAGACGGCGGAATAGTAACTCCGTCATTAACGGAAAAAGCAAGTCCATGAGCTTCCCCTTCTCCATGATAAGGATCTTGTCCCACAATAACTACTTTAACATCTTTAAAAGGGGTTAATTTAAGTGCATTAAATATATCTGGTAATAAAGGATAGATTGTTTTAGTTTTATATTCATTCAAAATAATGTTATAAAAATTCTTAAAACCAGAACTATTCCAAATATTACTTAATACCTCATCCCAATCGTTACCTATCATTTTCCATTTTCCTTTTCAATATTATGTAATCTTATCGCATTAAAGCCAAATAAAGTGGCAATTATTATAAATATGGTTGCTACTAAAAAATTATACTTAAAACCAAATTGTAATGTTAAAGCACAAATAAGTGTCCCAATTGAAACAGCTACATAAGAAACCATTTCTTTTAGGTTACAAAAAGCTAACTGTTCTTTATTAGAAAACCTATTAATATATGGAGCATCAGTTACATGAATATATGAATCTGATAATACTAACGAATAAACAATTGCTAATAAGAAAAATAAATTAGAATTAGTTAAAAATGCTAAAAAGTAAAATACACATCTACCAATATATTTTATCGAAAAATTTATATAGTTATTTTTTAAAGTAAACTTAGATAAGATTAAAGTCCCTAAAAAAGCCGATACAATACATAAAATTAAATTTGTATTGGAAGCTACTACATCACTAAAATTCAACTTAGTTACAAATATGGTTAGTATTAATTTAGTAACACAAGAATAAGCTATTTGATTGGTAAATAAATAGCCAAAATAATTTAAAGATATCTTATCTTTTTTTACTTTATCAACTAAATTTCCTACGATATTTTGATTAACTTTATCGTCCATTTTATATTTATTTAACTTTACATTTTTTAAAATAAAGAAACTTATAAACATTAATAAACTTCCAATTAAACAATAAGAATTGTAACTAATAGTTATTATTCCAATTGTTTTTCCGAGAAGTAAACTTGTTAGTAAAATTCCAATATAATAAACCCAACTATATATTAAAGATTTTGCAGCATATAATTTATCGTTTTTATCGATTATACTCATAATTGGATAAACACAAGCTGCAATTTCAACCTTTAAAACATAATCCACCATTACTAAAAATTTAATAATTACCAAATGATTTGTATTATTAAGGAAAAACAACAACAAAGAAACACATGCTTTAAGAAGCATTAAAAAACTTGTAAACTTTTTTAATTTATTCTGTTTTAAAAGATTTGAACATAAAAATATTGTAGAAACAGATAATAATGCACATATCGAATATACTGTTCCAATTGTCTTAACACTTAAACTATTTGAGGCCATCCATAACTCTTGAAAGTTATAAAACATTCCACAAGATAATGCAAAAAAGGCATACGAGATCAATATTTGTTTAATTTCTTTATTCATTTAAATCCCTCACTTATGATAAGTTTCATTGTTAATAATTTTAAAACTTCGATAAATTTGTTCTAATAATATACCTCTAAATAATCCATGAGGAAAAGTCAGTTCTGAAAATGTCATTAGTTCTTGGCATGATTTCTTAACATTTTCTCCTATACCATCACTACCACCTATTATGAAACAAATATTACTATTTATTGTAAATAAATGATCAATTTTACTAGCTAATTCTGTACTGCTATAACTTTTACCTTTTATATCTAAAGCTATATTATACGCGTTAGGCTTTAACACTTTTAATATTTCCACTTCTTCGTTTTTAATATTAGAGTCTTTTAGCTCAATAATATTTACCTTATGATATTTGCTAATTCGTTTTAAATAATCATCAATCATATCTTTTAAATATTGTTCTTTTATTTTACCAACACAAATTATTGTAATCATACTTCAATCACTTCCGACTTTTCATTTTGATCACTTATAATAACATTTTCAAAATTAACTTCATATTCTTTAAATGTATTATTTAATGTTAATAAAGTTCTATCCTTAGAATTATTTGTTTCACTCAAATGCATTAATACAACTTTTTTTGTATTTGGACCAATCAATTTTGTTAAATAAAAACTAGCAGCGTTATTAGATAAATGACCATAATCACTTAATACTCTTTTCTTTAACCACTTTGGATATGGACCATTATTTAACATTTCGATATCATGATTACTTTCCATTAAGTAAATATTTTTGTTAGCTACTTTTACAAAATTCTTAGCTTTGATATAACCAGTATCTGTTATATATACAACGGATGAATCTCCTTCTTCAATAAGAAAGTTCCTTGAATCAGTTGCATCATGAGAAGATTTTAAGCTTCTTACGATTACATCATCTAAATAAATATCATCTTCATAAATCAATATTCTTTCATAAGCATTCAAATCTGGAAGTTCAAGAAGCATTGGTCTAGTTAAGCAAACTGTTGGCCTAACTCTTCTTACCAATGTTTCTAAAGCTGAAATATGATCATCGTGCAAATGACTTATGAGCACATAATCAATTTCTTTTATATCAACATCTATACTTTGTAATTGCTCTTTTATATACTTATAATTCTTTCCAACATCAAGTAAAAACTTATGTTCACTGGTCTCTACATATGTTACGTTTCCTTTAGAACCGCTAGCTAAAACACAAACTTTCATTAGCGATATAAATTTAGAGGATTAATATATCTATAACTTTCAGAATAAGGTTGTCCAATTGAAACTGAGTAATGTAAGTGAACTCCTGTTGCTCGTCCAGTTTCCCCCATCTTTCCAATAATTGTTCCCTTAGAAACCATCTGTCCTACTGAAACGTTTAAACTATTCATATGAGCATACAAAGTATAATAATTGTTAGCGTGTTTTATAACAACATAGTGTCCTAATGACCAATATGAACAATTTTTACATTGTCTGTTAGCTACAACAACTTCTCCATCATTAGCAGCATATATTGGTGAATTAAATCCGGTACCAGAAATATCAATAGCATTATGCATAGCTCCCCAACGATAACCATATGGACTAGTAATTCTATATCCACTATTAGTTGGCCAAGCCCATCCTGTCCCAGCATCAATATAATTTCCAGTTACTCCATAATATCTACGGCCTTTAGTAGTGATTTGGTCAACTTTTTCTCTTAAAACTTCTTTACTAATTACCTCTGAACCTTGACTTTGTTCTCCATTAGTAACAGTATAACGCTCTGTAAGTCTTGTTAAACCAGTAACTCCAGATTGCGTTATTTGACTATATGATGATGGTTTAGATTTATCATAAACAATTTTCTTTTCAAAGTATTGTTCCTCATCACTAACACTATAAAGTTGATAAGTTAAAGAAATCATCGGTTTAATCAAAGTAACATTTACTCTATCATTAATTGCTAACAAACTATCTTCACTTTCATATTTAGGATTAGCAATTAAAAATTCTTCGGTGTTTAGCTTGTTTTCTTCGGAAACGCTTGTTATCGTATCACCCGCTTTAATCGTATAATACTTTGTTTCTTCTTGATCCCCAAAGAGTAAATATTGACTCAATGTAATCTCATCTGTAAATATTTTTTCATTAACACTAATTAAAGATTCCTTAATTTTAAAAGTTTCATTAAAACTCATATTTTCAATGATACTACCAGTATCAACAATATCTTTTTGTGTTCCATTCATGTAATTATCAAACACTTCTTCATCAACAAAAGTGTTAATAAATTTACTTATAGCACTTTCAAATATTTTTTTATCAGTAACATTTATAGTGAAAGGTTCTTTTTCTGAATCATTTGGCGTAATAGTAACTACATATCCTTTAATCGTAAAATCATCAAGCTGTTCAATTTTATTATAAATATCTTCTGCTGTAGTTAACTTTTCATCATAAGTATATTTTTTAATAATCTCAAAATTGTTAGGTGGATATACACTGGTAACTTTATACTTTTCTTTTATTAATTGTTGATTATTATCAATCAAATCATATAATTTATCTTCATCTGATATTGTTCCAATTGCTTCTCCATTTAAATAGACTTGATAAACTTCTTTAGCAATATTATATTCTTTATCAACTAATCCATATAAAAATAGTATTACAACGGTAATTGCAACTAATAAAGATGTAATTATTTTCTGTTTACTATTCATAATATCTCCTTTTTAATTCTCATTATCTGCTTTCATATAATTTCTGAAATTACTCATATTAAGTTCAAATATTAAATTTACTAATCCCGTTGAACCCTTACGATGTTTTGCGATTATTAATTCAGCTGGAACAATATTTTCCCTTTTATCTGTTTTAGCTTCATAATAGTCTTTACGATTAATAAATAAAACCATATCGGCATCTTGTTCTAACGATCCTGATTCACGTAAATCTGCTAACATTGGTTGAGAGTTTTCACGTTTTTCTGCACTACGTGATAATTGTGCTAACGCTATTACAGGAACATCTAATTCTAAAGCCATAGTCTTTAAACTACGCGAAATTTCTGATACTTCAACTTGTCTTGATTCAACACGTTTATTACCAGTTGTAACAAGCTGTAAGTAGTCAATTACAACTAATCCTAAACCTTCTGGCTTTTGAGCTAAACGACGACATTTTGCTCTAATTTCTGAACTCGTAATACCAGCGTTATCTTCAATATAAATATTAGTTTCTGCAAGTTGACTTAATGCTTCGTTATATCTTTTCCAATCATTATTTTCCAAACGACCAGTTTGTAATTTATAAGAATCAATTTGTCCAACTGACGAAATCATACGATTTACTAACATCTCAGCTGACATTTCCAAGTTAAACACTGCAATAGCCTTATTAGTAGTACTAGCCGCATTAGTAGCAATATTTAAAGCAAAAGCTGTTTTTCCCATACCTGGACGAGCAGCTAAGATAATCATTTCGCCACCATGAAGCCCAGCAGTAATCTTATCTAAATCATAAAATCCTGTCGATAAACCTGTAACAGGTCTTTTATTTTTAGCAAGCATTTCCAAGTTTTCTTGAGCTTTTCTTAATACTTCTCCGATCGGTAAAAACTCACTTGCTTGACGTACCTTTATCGTATTTAAAATATTTCTTTCCGCATTATCAAGTAAAGAATTTATATCTTCTTCATCATATGCTTCTGTTACTATATTAGTTGCTGTATCTATCAAATTTCTTCTAATTGCGTTATCTTTTAAAATTTTAATATAGTATTCTAAATTAGCAGTAGTAACAACTGAATCAATAATTTCACTTAAATACTCAATTCCCCCAATAGACTTTAAAGCTTTCTTTTTATCAAGTTCATCTTTAATAGTCATTATATCAATAGGTATTTTATTTTTATAAAGATTAACTATGGCATCATAAATATGTTGATTTTTTTCATTAAAAAACATATCTCTATTAACTTCTTCACATATTTTACTTATTAATCTTTCATCTAAAAAAGCAACACCTAAAACACTCATTTCAGCATCATTATTTTGTGGCATAGTTCTTGAAGCCATATTATCACCTACTTTTTAAGTAATACTTTAATTTTAAATTCCACCTTTTTATGTAATTTAACCATTACATTATGCGTTCCTAATGAATCAATAGCATGATCTAATAAAATACACTTTTTATCTATTTTATAGCCCATTTTCTCTAATTCACTAGATATTTGTTTACTAGAAATAGTTCCAAATACTCTATCATCTTTACCAGTTTTTACTTGAAAAACTACTTCTTTATCCTCTAATTTTTTCTTTATCTCATTATAGCTATCAACTAATTTTTGTTCTTCATCATTTCTTTTTTCAATTTGACTATCTAATACTTCAGCACTTTTCTTTGAATATGCAACAGCCAACTTATTTTTTATTAGATAATTAGTTGCGTAACCATCTGATACATCAATAATATCATCTTTCTTCCCCTGTTTTTTTACATCTTTAAGTAGAATTACTTTCATTATATAAACCTCCTTAAATACAATTTATATTATATCAGTTATCATAAAAAAAAGATAGTAAATAATAGTACTTATAAACTAAAAAAAGTAACCGTCAAGTTAAGCGATTACCTTTTAACTTGTTGTTTTTTTGTTAATAACAAAGCTTGAAAGTCATCCATTAAAACCTCTTGATAAATAGTACTTTGAGAATATTGTAACCTTTCATTAGGATTGACTAAATTTTGGATTACTTCCTCATCCACCCCAGCATTAAGTAGATTATTCACTTGTTTAATATCATCTTCAAACCAACCAGTTCGCATATAACTAGCTAAACAATTAAGCTGATCATAAGTATAATTTGCGTTAATATAATTTTGTAATTCATAAATATTATTATGACTAAGTCCACTTTGAATTAAAATTCCAACTAAATTATTATCTACTCCATTAAGCAATAATTTTTTTATAATATTCATTTTTTTTGCATCAACATGTAGTTTAGCATATATAGAAACCTGTGATACACTCAAACCTTCAATTAATCCACTAACTATCTCATTAAGTTGTTCTTCCAACAAATAATGATGTTGTTGCAAAAATTCTATCTTTTCATCACTAAAACCGTTTGCCAACCCAAGCACTAATAAACTAATCATTTTATTAGATTTTTTATCGTTTATAAGTTCTCTTAATTTAGATAAGCCATTAAGTTTTAGAGCTCTAACCAATAAATTCATATAAGAATCTTTTTTATAACTCATATTTACAAACGGTGCAAATTTAGGGTTAAATATAAAATCCTGTTCTTTTTTTGTTAATTCGTAATCAGAAAGAATCGAAAACATGGTTTCCATGTATTTTAAATCATAACTAGGATTAAAAAGTTTTTCAAATGAAACATTTAAAGTTTTATTTTCCTTTTTAAAATTTTCAACCATCAATAAGAATTCCATTTGTTCATAACTATAATTAGTATTAGCTACTTTTGAAACGTCATCGTTGTTTAATAATCCATAATATATTAGTTCCATTTGTTTAGCATCAAAATGCGAATTAACATATATAGATACATCCAATTTCTTATCCAAACCTAATATAATATATTTTAATTGTTCTTGATTAAATTTCTTATATTTATTTATATCATATCCCATATGAAAAAGTTTTACTAAATAACGCATTTTTTCCAAAGAGTATTTAGGACGAGCTATTATTTGAACAATAGACAAATCTAATTTATCTTGTATTAAATTTCTTAAATAAATTATTTGTTCATCGGTAAAATGATGGTTTAATAATATTAATATTTCTTCTCCGGTTAACCCACGAGATACAATATATCTTAATTTTGATCTATACTTTTCCTCTTGCGGAAATTTTATTAACTTATCAACAATCTTTTCCAAATAATATAATTCAATTTTAGCTTTTATAAAAGTTAAAACTTCACGAAGAAAATAAATATCAACTTTTTGCAATACATTTAAATAATTAACAGAACAATTATTACGATAAAGAGATTCAAGAGTTAAATATGAACAAATACATTTACCAGAGCAAGCAAATTCTACATATTCTTTTAGCAAATCTGAACATGTGTTTTGATTATAATGTATGTACATATAATTAAAAAATTCATTCATCTCTAAAAAACCAAAAGGACATTTTGTTAACATAATTACATCTTTTTTCTCTAAAGTATACTCATTTTTAAGAGTCTCTATTTTAGATATTAAAATATTATACCGATTACCATTTGGATAATGTTCTAAAAAAGTAATTAAAATATCATTATCAAGCTCAATATATTTACTAATATCTTCTATAAATTTACCAAACCACATTATTTTTCTGTCAGTTAATTCTTTATCTAAAGAAAGTATTTTTTGTAAAACTTCATAACTTATGGTATATTTTGATAAAATATTTTTCCAATATATTAAATCGTGTCTTTCTAAAATTTTCATCAATTTTTTTAATTCTTCGTTTCCCATAAACCCTCCTAATTATTTTTATTATATCTAATATGAAGGATAATATCAAATAAAAAAGCAACCACTTTTGTGATTACTTAACATATGGTATTAAAGCCATAAATCTTGCATATTTAATTTGTTGAGCAATATGTCTTTGATGTTTTGCACAAGCACCTGTCATACGACGAGGCATAATTTTACCTTTTTCAGTAATATATTTATTTATAATCATAACGTCTTTATAATCAACGCTTTTACCTGCACACATTTGACATATTTTCTTTTTCTTACGATGAAATTCTGCCATTATTATTCCTCCTTATTAAAATGGTAGGTCATCTTCACTTAAAGCGATTTCATCACCAAAATCTTTAAAAGGATCATCTGTAACATCTGTAGTAGCAATATCCTCACTCATATTTCCCCCAAAACTCATTGGCTCACTATTTGAACCACTATTTTTTGAAGATAAGAAAGTAACATTATCACAAACAACTTCTGTAACATATCTTTTTGATCCATCTTGATGATCATAACTTCTAGTTTGAATACGACCTTCTACAGCAACTAGACTACCTTTATTACAGTATCTAGCTACATTTTCTGCTTGTTTACGCCATATTACACAGTTGATAAAATCAGTTTGTCTTTCTCCACTCTGATCAGAGTAAGGACGATTTACTGCAACAGTAAATGATGTAACAGCAACTCCTGAACCAGTTGTTCTCATTTCAGGATCTTTTGTAAGTCTTCCAACTAATATAACTTTATTCATATTAATCCTCATCAATTCTAATTACTAAATGTCTTAAAACATTTTCATTTAGTAAAGCTTTACGATCAAATTCAGAAACTGTTTCATGATTAGCTTCTACTTGCATTACATAATAATATCCATTAATTTCTTTCTTAATTGGATAAGCAAGTTTCTTTTCACCTAATTCCTTGAATTCTAATACTTTACCTTTATTGTCAGCGATTAAAGCTTGCATATCTTTAGCAGTACTAGCTACCATATCAGCTTCCATAGTTGCTTTAACAATAAACATGATTTCGTATTTACTCATTCATTCCACCTCCTTATGGTCTATTGGCTTCAGTTAAGAAGCAAGGAGTAATTTCTTTACTCGTCTTGTAGTATAACAAATTTATTTCAAAGTGTAAATAATAAATTTAAAACCACATAATAAAATATATTATTATCTAAAAAAAATAGAAATTAATTTCTAATCTCTATTTCTACTTAATAATCTTAATAAATCTAAGAAAATATTAATAAAGTCTAAATATAGTTGTAATGCGCCATATATTGCAAGATTATCTGTATCCATATTACTATAGTCTGCTAAATTTTTAATTTTTTGAATATCATAAGCCGTAATACCTAAAAATACAAGCAATGAAATTATTGTTATAATTAAACTAAATGTATCTCCACCAATAAAAATGTTTATAATTGAACAAAAAACTACTCCAAGAAGTCCCATCATTAAAAATGTACCAATTTTAGATAAATCAACTTTTGTTGTATAACCTAAAAATCCAAATAATCCAAATACGGCAGCAGCTATCAAGAACACATACATTATAAATGATAATTCATATGCGACAAATATAGACGAGAATGTTAAACCGCTAACAAACGAATATAGTAAAAACATTACCTTGGCAGTCGTTGGTTTCATCTTAAATATTCTTGCTGATAAAAATATAACTAATATAAGTTCAGCTATCATTAAGAAAATATAGCCATTCTTAGCAAAAATCGCATACATAATTTCATAATTTGTACATACTGCATATCCAGTAACAAACGTTACTAACAAACCAATAAACATCCATAAAAATGATTTAGATAAAATATTATTATTCATCCTAATCCTCCTTTCTAAACATTAAATCGAAAATAAACTATATCACCATCTTGCATAATATAATCTTTTCCTTCTAATCTTAATTTACCATTTTCTTGAACTTTCTTTTCATCTTTATAAGTTTCAAGATCATCAAATTTCATTACTTCAGCTTTAATGAATCCTCGTTCAATATCACTATGAATAATTCCTGCACATTCTTTAGCTTTCATATTTTTTTTAAATGTCCAAGCTCTAACTTCTTTCGGACCAGCAGTAAAAAACGTTGCTAGTCCTAGTAAATTATATGTTTGAAATATCAATCTATCCATTCCACTAGAATTTACGCCTAATTCGCTCAATAATAGCTTCTTATCATCAATATTCATCTCTGATAATTCACTTTCTAGTTTAGCACACATTACAACTACCCCGGAATTTTCCGCTTCAGCATATTCACTTACTTTTTTAGTATACTCATTTTCGCCATTAATAAAACTTTCTTCATCAACATTAGCCAAATAAATTAATGGTTTTAAAGTAATGAAGTTAAAAGCTTTAATACTAGCCAATTCTTCATCGGTATACTCTACATAGCGAAGTGGCTTACTAGCCATCAAAGCTTCCTTACTCTTTGATAGAGCACTTACTTCAATTAAACTATCTTTATCCTTAGTTGTTTGTGCTTTCTTTTCGATTTTTGCCAGTCTGTTTTCCACAATTTCTAAGTCTGCAAAAATAAGTTCTAAATTAATAATTTCAATATCTCTTATTGGATCAGTTTTTCCTTCTACATGTGTGATGTTAACATCATCAAAACATCTAACAACTTCTACAATAGCATCTACTTCTCTAATGTGAGATAGGAATTTATTTCCTAGACCTTCACCACGAGAAGCTCCTTTTACTAATCCGGCTATATCAGTAAATTCAAATGATGTTGGAACAGTACTCTCAGGAATATATAAGTCTTCCAAAAATTGTAATCTTGAATCTGGAACAGTAACCATCCCAACATTTGGATCAATTGTTGCAAATGGATAGTTAGCTGCTAAGATGTTTTTTTTCGTAATTGCATTAAATAGTGTTGACTTCCCAACATTAGGAAGTCCAACAATTCCTGCTTTTAAAGCCATCTAAATCCCCCACTTTCTAAATTTTAGGATAAGCCCCAATTCCAATTGGTGCTCCAACCATAAACCATATAATTAAAATTAATAATAATATTGCACCTGTAGTTAAAGCATATGGTAATTGATATTTTAAAGTCGTAAATAAACTTATTGGTTTTTTCTTTTGATTATATTTTTCTAAAAATGCTAAATAAATAACAAAGTAAGCAAACAGTGGTGTTAACCCTAATGCCATACATTCTCCAAAACGATAGATTACTTGCGTAAACGCCGGACTAATTCCACAATTCATCAAAACAGGTACAGCAACTCCAGAAGTAATACTCCAACTTGATAATGAAGATGGCACAAAAATTGTTGATAATGCCGCAATTAAGAATAGGATTACAATCGCCGGAAAAGCAGTTAATTCAAAAGAACTCAAAATACTTGTTAAAGCACTTATTAGTAAAGTTCCAATTTGCGTATATTTAAAAACACTTATAAATAATGATGAGAAGAAAATTAAAACTAAAATATTTCCAACACCATCTAAAGAATGGCCTAAATCTTCACAAAACTCCTTATTATTTTTAATCGTTTTAGCTCCAATTCCATAAAATAATCCTAATATAACAAATAACATAGTTACTATAAAGACAAATCCGTTACTGAAAAATGAATTATAACTAAATAATTTATCAATATAGAAATTTTGACTATAATCTAATAAATTACCTGAAAATGGAAGTCCTGGAATTATATTATAAATAAATATTAATAAATAAATAATTCCCATTCCTAAACCTATTATTAAACCGCGTAATTCTTTTTTCCCTATTGAAATGTCTTCTTCTAAAGTATTTTCGGCAAATTCATATTTAGGTAATTTCTTAGCTATATGTTCTTCTGTTATTTTAGTTATAACGAAAGATAATATAATTATGGCAAATAACATAATTACCAAAAAACTAAAATTAGAAATTGTATAACTTTTATCAATAATTGATGCAGCCAGGGAAGTTAAAGATAACATAGAACTATCCACACTAGTTATTAAAGCACTAAGTCCTGAACCACAAGTAAGACCAGCAAATGAAGCTATTATTCCTAAACTAGGATTCCTTTTCCCATATAAGAATATCAAAGCACTAATTGGTATTAATACAATATAAGATAAATCTCCAACTATACTTGCTATCATTGAGATTAAAACAATAAAATAAGTAACTGTATTTTTCTTTGCTTTTTTAGTTAATAAAGTTATAGCAGTTTTTAAAAAACCACTTTTCTCCATAACTCCTATTCCTATCAAAACGATAATCAAACTACTTAATGGCGCAAAATTAACAAAATTTTTAACAGTATTTGTAAAAATATATTTAAGTCCACTTAAGCTAAATAATGATTTAACTGATACAGTTACTGGACTATATTCTAAGGTTCCCTCACTTATAGTATTATAAGTAGAATTAATTCCTAAAAACGATAAAAACCCACTTACAACAATCGTAATTAAAATCATTATAAGTAGCGTCATTATCGGGTGAAGCGTCATTCTTTCTTTTAAACTTTTTTTCATTTGTCATCTCCAACAATTTTCTTTAATTTTTTTTCAAAAACTAATCTATCCAACATTACTTCATGCTTACATTCCACACACTTTAATTTAATATCAACCCCTAATCTAATTATCGTCCACAAATTAGTTTTGCATGCATGTGGTTTTTTTAAAATTACTTGATCATTCAATTTATATTTTTTTTCCATTATATCCCCTATAATCAATCGTTATCTAAATCTATATTTATAATCTCTAAAATTCTTTCTAAATCTTTAAGAGAGTCAAATGGTATTTCCACTTTGTTTTTAGCAATTTTAACTTTTGTTCCAATTTTCTCTCTTAAAATTTTTTCATACATTGTATAATGATAATCTATTTCTTTTGTTTTTATCTTATTTCTTTTTGGCATATCCTGATTAGTTAAAATTTTTTCGATTTCTCTTACACTTAATCCTTCATTAACTATTTTATTAGCTAACTCTATAACCTTGTCTTCATCTGCTACTTTACTTAAGGCTCTTGCATGCCCCATTGTAAGCTGTTTTTTAGCAACCATGTCTTTTACTTTTTCAGGTAAAGATAATAGTCCTAATAAATTGGTTACATGACTTCTACTTTTACCAAATTTCTTGGCAAATTCTTCTTGAGTATATCCACGCAACTTAATAATGTTCTCATAACTAATAGCTTCTTCAATTGGATTTAAATTTTCTCTTTGAATATTTTCAATTAAAGCTATTTCCATCATTTCTTGGTCATTAAAGTCTTTTATAATTGCCGGAATAGTTTTTAAACCAGCTAATCTAGCTGCCTTTGTACGGCGTTCTCCTGCTACTAATTCATAACCGGAAACACTTTTCTTAACAATAATAGGTTGAACTATTCCATATTCTTTAATTGATGCAGCTAATTCTTCTAGAGCAACTTCATCAAATACTTTTCTAGGTTGGTAAGGATTACTAATTATTTTACTTAATTCTATTTCTATAACATCCCCATTATTTTGAGCTTCTTCTGTAACTTCTTTTTCAAAATTATTAAAATCAATTACCGAATTAGAAAATAATTGTTCTAAACCTTTCCCTAATGCTTTTTTCTTAGTTTCCATCGCGACTTATCACTTCCTTTGCTAAATTAGCATATGCTAATGTCGCTCTACTAGTTGGATCATATTCATTAATTGGTTTACCATGAGATGGAGCTTCTACTAGCCTGACTAATCTTGGTATCAAAGTATTAAATACTTTATCTTTAAAATATTTCCTTACTTCTTCAATAACTTCTAATCCAATGTTCGTTCTACCATCTAACATGGTTAATAAAACTCCTTCAATGCGAAGATTTGGATTTAAACTTGTTTGAACCATAATAATAGAATTCAAAAGTTGCGTGATTCCCTCCAACGCAAAAAATTCACATTGTACCGGAATAATAACAGAATCTGATGCAACTAATGCATTCATAGTTGCCATTCCCAAAGCCGGCTGACAATCAATAATAATATAATCATATTTAGGTCTAACATTATCAATAGCCAACTTCAATTGTTCGTTTTGTTTGAATTCGGTATTATCCAACATGTTTTTAACGAATTCTACATCTACACCCGCTAAATTTATAGTTGATGGTAATATTGATAAATTCGTAAACTTAGTTTTTACAATCGCTTCTGTTATTTCACATCTACCAGTCATTACTTCATAAACATCATGTTTATAATCTCCGTTACTAAAACCTAAACCAGTAGTAGCATTTCTTTGCGGATCAAGATCTACTAAAAGAGTCTTTTTCCCTTCTTTACCTAAAGCGGCAGCTAAATTTATACTGGTAGTAGTTTTACCAACCCCACCTTTTTGATTTACTAATGAAATTACCTTTGCCATATATAGCCACCTCTTATTACTCAATCTAATGTCAAAGTTATTTTAACACATTAAAAATGTTTTGTCTTTATTAATTTTTTACTTTTTTCATTTTTATATATTTTTTAATTATTAAGCTCAAAAACACTTGATTATTAAACCTCAAAATGATATCATACTAATGAATATAATAGTAGAAGGGAATGTAAATTTATGAGTACTTATCAATATAATAGTAGCAAAATGAGATCAGCTGCAAGCACTATCCGAAAAGAACTAACAACTATTAATGAAAATATTAATAAAATGAATGAATTATGTACAAACGTTCAAAGTTCTTGGAAAGATAAATCAAGTACTAAGTATATCCAAAAGGTTGAAGAAAAGAAAAATAACGTAGTTAAACTAGTTGAACAATTAGACAACCTCGCAAATGTTCTAGACAAATGTGCAAATAATGTTGATACAAATCAACAAAATGTAACAAAGACTGGAGGGGACTTATAATGGTTAATGAATTAGTAAAATTAAATATCCAGTTGCTAGCAGATGATGCGAGCGGTTCACCAGATCAAACAACAGTTGATCCAACAACATTAGAACAACTAGGTGAACAAGTAAAAATTATAGGACAAGCAATCAAAGCATCGCTAGATATCATCTACAAAGAAGTAAAGGAATTAAATGAAAATGCAGGATTTAAAGGTGAAGCCGGAGACGTATTAAAAGAGGTTATGGAATCATTTGCACCAGAATTCGAAAAATACGAAGCAACAATTGCAAACTTAGGTACTTTCTTGATTGGAGTTGCACAAGTTTTCTTGGCATCTGATAAAGAAATGCTAGGCGAAATTACCGCATGGGGTGAAACAGCTAAAAGTGTAATCCAACAAATCAAGGGTGGACTTAATTCTCAAGTAGAAAAAGGTAGTATTACTCCTGAATCATATGTACAACAAATGACAGGATCATTAGGAAATATTAAAAGTGAAGTTATAAATATATCTTCTGCCACTAGAGGAATTACAACTGAGTTAGGAAATATGTTCCTTGCTACTGGAGATGCTGTAAAAAGTACTACTGGCAAAAACTTAGTAGAAATCGGCTCTGAGGCTATCGGAACTGCAAAAACATTATTTAATTTTGCTGGAGAAAATGCTGGTTCGTCAATAATTACAAGTTTATTTAACACATTAGGTGATGGACTAGGATTGTTTTTAGGCCAAAAATAATAAAGGAGAATAAAAATGGGTAATGATAATATTTTAAATAGTGATGAAACATTTGAAAAAATCGCTACTATGACTGATGATAAACAAACTAATTATATGTTACAAAGAATGATTAACGATTATTTAGCTAAATTAAAATTGCCTTCTACTGAAGAAATATTAAAAAATGCTGATCAAACTGAAGAACCAGGCATATTAACTATTACGCACATCAAACTATTACAATGTATGGTAAAAGATTACTACAAAGCCTCTGGCGGAAGCATTGAAATATCAGCTAAACAAAAAGGAATCGATTTGAAAGAAGGTACATTATCTTCATTAGAAGAAGAATGTATTGATAAACTACTAGCAGATTATTGTAAAAGTGTAAAAGCAGTTTTAGATAGCCAAAATTAATAGCCGATTGGCTATTTTTTTATATTTATTTTTAAGCATTTTAAAAAGGTGATTATTCACCTTTTTCTTCTGAGTTAGATATTGCTTCCTTAAGTTCTTCTTTAGCCATCTTAGTATAGCCTTTAATCTTTAATTCTTTAGCTTTATTCTTTAATTCTTTTATTTCTTCATCTTCAACATCTTCAGATATTTTTCCTGTTTTAACTAAACATTCAATTTGTTCTTTTGTTAATGTTTCATTTTCCATTAAAGCATCGCTTAATAATTTAACTAAATCCTCATTCTCTTTAATTATCTTTTTAGCTTTAGCATAACACTCTTCAATAATCTTGCGAGTTTGTTGATCAATTTCATGAGCTACCTGATCAGAGAAGTTTTTACTCTTAGCATAGTCTCTACCTAAAAATACTCCTTCACTTTTTTGTTCGTATTGCATTGGGCCTAAATCACTCATACCGTATTCTGTAACCATACTTCTAGCTATATTAGTAGCTCTTTTAAAGTCATCAGACGCTCCTGTAGTAAGTTCTTTTAAGAATAATTCTTCACTTACACGTCCACCTAATAAACCAACAATAGCAGCTTCTAACTCATTCTTAGTCATGATACCTATTTTTTCTTCTTTAGGTAACATCATTGTATAACCACCAGCAACTCCACGAGGAATAATAGTTATTTTATGAACTTCATTAGCATGCTCTAATTTTAATCCAATTACAGCATGTCCTGCTTCATGAATACTAACTAAACGTTTTTCTTTTTCGGTAATCTTTCGACTTGTTTTAGCAGGTCCCATTAATACTCTATCAGTTGCTTCATCAATATCATCAATAGTTATTGAATCTTTATTTTTTCTTACCGCTAATAAAGCAGCTTCGTTAAGTAAGTTTTCTAAATCTGCTCCACTAAACCCAGGAGTACGTTTACTAACATTAGTTAAATTTACTTCTTTAGCTAAAATTTTATTTCTAGCATGAACTTTTAAAATTGCTTCTCTTTCTTTAGAATCAGGAAGGCTGACTGTAACTTGACGATCGAATCTTCCTGGACGAAGTAAAGCTGGATCTAACACATCTGGTCTATTTGTAGCAGCAATAATGATAATACCTTCATTAGCTCCAAACCCATCCATTTCAGTTAATAACTGATTTAAAGTTTGTTCACGTTCATCATGTCCTCCACCTAAACCAGTTCCTCTTTGACGACCTACAGCATCGATTTCATCGATAAAGATTAAACAAGGTGCATTTCTTTTAGCTTCTTTAAACATATCACGTACACGGCTAGCTCCTACACCCACAAATAGTTCAACAAAATCAGAACCACTGATATAGAAGAAAGGTACATTAGCTTCTCCAGCAACAGCCTTAGCAAGTAAAGTTTTTCCTGTGCCAGGAGGTCCAACTAATAAAACACCTTTTGGAATTCTAGCACCTAATTTTTGGAATTTTTTTGGACTTTTTAAGAAATCAATAAGTTCTGCAACTTCTTCTTTTTCTTCTTTTAATCCAGCAACATCTTTAAATTTAACTTTAAAATTACCATCACTAAGCTTTGCTCTACTTCTTCCAAAATCCATACTTCCTTTATTAGTACTAGATATTTTTGATAAGAAGAAATAGCACGCTACAATCATCAATACAAATGGTAATACATTTACCAATATGTATAAAAATGCACTACTTCCCGGATCACTTTCTGTTTCATATACTTTTAATTCATTAGCATCAGCATAAGCTATAATTGAATTTAGTTCCGCTTCTACAACTTTTGTTTTAAAAGATTCATTTTCTTTATAATCTTTTAACTTACCTTCAATATAATAAACACTTTCGCTGCTTTTGGGTGTTACCGTAATTTCTGTAACCGTTTGATTTTTTATTTCCTTTAATAAATCACCAGTTGATAATTCATTAACCTTATTTCCAGATAAATTTAATAATAGTAAAGTTCCTACAACTATGACCATTAATATTAAATATGGAAATGAATTTTTTAAATATCCTTGATTTTTATTATTCATCATTTTCCTCCTCATACTTTATTATTATATCATATATTTCATTATTTTCCTTATCAAATTTTGACTTTTTTAGTCCAGGCAGCCATAAAATTTTATTATTGCTGTCAACAACTACTGGCCAACTATTTCTATCATCTTTATTAATCTTATAATCAATAAAAATTTTTTTAACTTTTTGAACGCCATTTAAATGTTTTACTTCAATTTTGTCGCCTTCTTTTTTTGTTCGAACATATAATGGAAGTTTAACTTCTTTAGAATATAATTTTAAGTAATAATTACTATTACCAACTTCATGAGTTAAGCCTAATTTATAATTATTTGGTAAATGGATAACATTCTCTAATTCATAACAATAATCTTCTTTTTCTTTAATATAATTTACGTAAAAATAGCCATACTCACACACTGCTATATAATTACCTGGTAAATTTAAAGATCCATTTTTATTTTTTAAAATAAACTCAATTATTATACTAACATGTTTTAAACCAATTGTATATAGATCATCTAAGTAAATTTTATAAAGCATGTTTTCAATAATTCTCTTTTGAATTAGTAGCTCCAAATTTCTAAAATCTTTAATTATTAACTTGTTATCCACAATAATTTTTTGTTCAATACTTTTAACATATTTTTCAATAAATTCGTTATTTTCATTTAACCTTTCACTATATTGCCAATATTTTAAATGAATATCATTATTTTCGGCTTTTAAAAAAGGTAACACATGATTACGATAACGATTTCTTGTATAATCATCACTAGCATTAGTTTTATCAATAGCAAAAAAAATACCATTTTTATTATTATATTTAATAATTTCTTCTTTAGTAGTTAGTATCAAAGGACGAATTACAACGTACCCATCTTGAGGCATTACCATTCTAAAGCCCGCATATCCTTTTAAATTACTTCCTCTCGCAATTCTCATCAAAATAGTTTCCATTAAATCATCACCATGATGAGCCGTAAACAAATAACTAGCTTGATACTTTTTAATCAAATCTTTCATAAAATCATAACGAATAATCCTAGCTTCATTATGAAAGTTTTCCTTCGTATATTTTTTGATTGTCATACTCTCAAAAATCAAATCATTTTTTAAAGCATAATCTTTTACAAACTGTTCTTCTTCTAATGACTCTTCTCTTACATTATGATTAATATGTCCAACAACAATTTTCAAGTCTAATTTATCTTTTAAATCGATAACATTCTTTAACAAGCACATTGAATCGGGACCACCTGAACAAGATACAATTACTGTTGAACCTTTCACTACATTTTCTAATATTATTTTCTTACAACTTTGCATAATTATTCCTCAATGTAATATTTTACTCATTTTTATTTAACTTTCAACAAAGATTTGATAAGTTCTAATATTTCACCATCTAATATCTTTTCTGGATCAGTATCTTCATAATTATTGCGATTATCTTTTACCAATTTATATGGTTCTAAAACATAACTTCTTATTTGACTGCCAAAATTGATACTAACACTATTATCTTTTAAAGAATTAATCTCACTATTTTGTTTTTCTAACTCTAATAAATATAATTTATTTTTCAAAAGTTTCATAGCTTGTTCTTTATTCTTTAATTGACTACGTTCATTTTGACAGGTAACAACCGTTTTCGTAGGTAAATGCGTAATTCTTACCGCTGAATTAGATGTATTTACAGATTGTCCACCTGCTCCACTACTATGATAAACATCTATTTTTAAATCAGATTCTTTAACTTCTATGTTAATATCCTTGTTTATTTCAGGAATAACTGATACCGAGGCAAAAGACGTATGTCTTCTTTTGTTGGAATCAAACGGCGATATTCTTACTAGGCGATGAACACCATTTTCGCGTTTTAAATAGCCATAGGCTTTATCACCAATTATTTTTAAAGTAACGCTTTTAATACCTGCTTCTTCACCTTTTAATTCATCAACAACTTCATAAGCATAACCATATTTTTCTGCAAATCTTGTATACATCCGATATAACATCGAAGCCCAATCACAGGATTCTGTTCCTCCAGCCCCTGGATGTATTTCTAAATAACAATTAGATAAATCAAATTCTCCACTCAAAAAAGCTAAATTTTCTAAATCTTCTAATCTTTCTTTCCAACTATTCATTTCATCAATAACTATAGCGATTAATTCTTCATCATCACTAGATTGTAACAATTCTAAACCATCCAACACTTGATTTCTAATAATGTTATAATCATCAATTTCTTTTTTTAAGTTTGCTAATCTTTTATTAATGCTGTTGGCATTAGTTATATCTTGCCAAAAATCATCATTATTAACTTCTAACTCTAAACTTTCTACTTCTTTTAATTTTGTGGATAAGTCAAAGAGACCTCCCTAATTCTTCAATTCGTTTTTTATAATTTTTTAATTCAATAATTAAATTATCTTTGTTCATAAAAAGTTTCCTTTCATTAGTCTATTTTAACACGTAATCAAAAAGAAAACCACCTATTTCATTTAAGAATAGTTGGTTTTAAATAATCAAATAATGGTATATTTCGCATAATCCCAAACAAGATAACAACAACTAACAATAATAACGCATACTCTTTCTTAAACGTTATTTTTTTATAGTTTCTTTTTAAAATAATGTTGATAACTTGGCAAAAAACAAAAAATATTAACATTATAAATACTAGTGGATTATATCTAAAAGCTTGATAAAATTCTAATTTTATAATAGAAAATATCATTCTAGTAATACCACAACCAGGACAATAATAACCGGTTATTTTATGAAAAAGACAATCTATCGAAAAAGAAAAATTTTCATATAAAAAATAATATGTGTATGATCCTACTAAAAAGATAATTACATACAATATTATTTTAAATGTATTATTCCGCAAATTTATTTAAATCACTTTGAATTAAACAATAATTTATAATAGAAAATCCTAATAATGATAAAACTAAGTAAATTACTGAGTTATCTGCTATATCTTTTCCGTAACTTTTTCCCGCTTGATACATCTTTTTACCCATTTTATAATTCCAATAAATAAAATAGATTCCACAAGTTATTAACCCATAAATAAATGCCATTACACCAGACGGAGTATTATTCCCACTTACTTTATTAGCATCATCAGTCATCGTGATCATCCAATAAATACCATAAATTCCACAAGTCACCAAAGATAAAATTACTGTAATAACAATATCACGTTTTGTAACATAAACATTATTATTAACATTATAATTATTAATAATAGTAGTTTGAGTCGCCTCAGTGCTTCCATCTAAATTAGCTCCACAAGCATTACAAAATTTTGATTCTTCAGCAAGTTCTACACCACATTTTGGACAAGTTTTCATTAAATATACCTCCTTTATTAATTATAGTATAACATTAAAAATCATAAAATCAATAGTGCTTTTATGATTATAATAATTACATTTCTCTTGGTAAATCAATTTTAGTAAAAGCGCCTAAATCATATACAGTATAATCAAGTTCTTTTAAAATATTATAGGCTATTTTACTACGATTTCCACTTTTACAATATACAAATATTATCTTATCTTTATCTAAATCAACGTTTTCATCTAATTCATCATAGGGAATATTTATGGCTTTTTCAATATGCCCTAACTCATATTCTTCCCTAGTTCTCACATCGACAATTACATACTCGTTTTCTAGCATTAACTTCTTATAATCAATACCAGAACCATTACTACAACCAATTAAAAACAAACTAATAAGCATTACCAAAAATACCTTTTTCACATCATCACCTTTTTCATTTTATGCTATATTTAATTATTATGAATTTAAAGATTCAGTTTCATATAAAGATTTATAAATTTTATTTGTTTTCAATAATTCATCATGCTTACCAGAAGCAACTAATCTCCCTTTATCAACAACATGAATAATATCTGCATCCATTATGGTAGATAAACGATGCGCCACGATAACAACAGTATGATCTTTTACAATATTATCAATTGCCTCTTTAATATAGTATTGTGACTCATTATCTAAAGCGCTCGTAGCTTCATCAAATAAAATTACCTTGCTTTTTTTACAAAGCGTTCTAGCAATAGCCAGCCTTTGTTTTTGCCCACCACTCAAATTAATACCACCTTCACCCAAAACAGTATTATATTTTTTAGGCAACGACATTATATAATCATCTATATAAGCCATTTTAGCATATTTTCTAATTTCTTTTAAAGTAATTCTATTATCTATTAACTGAAAATTTTCTTTAATTGATTTATTAAAAATAAACGGATCTTGCCTAATAATTGAAACATTCCTCCGCAACTCTTCTTCGCTTAATTTTTTTATATCAATGCCATCTAATTTAATTGAACCTTCATTTGTATCGAATATTCTAGTAACCAAATTAAATAAAGTAGATTTACCTTGACCAGATTTTCCGACAATAGCCACCTTTTTATTTGGTTCAATAGTTAAATTAAAATCATTAAGTGTAGCTGATTCGTCAGGATATGAAAAAACTACATTTTCAAAATTAATATAACCTCTGAAAGTTTTCAGTTTTACTCTTCCAAAAGACTCATCTTGATAAAGCCTATTTTCCAATATTTCATTAACTCTCGATATAGCAACTACAACTTTTTGATATGTTTGAGTTAAATCATTTAAATTTTCGATTAACCACATATATCTATAAACATAATAAGTCATAGCAATAAAAAAAGTTAATGTAATCATTTCATAATATAATAATATTACACAAGTAACAAATACTCCCACTTCTAAAACAGTTTTTAAAAACCTTGTTATAATGTTAAACACTTTTTGAATATTAATTTCTTTTTCTGACTTTTTATAAATTAATTTTATAACCTCAGTTATATCTTTAATTAAACTAGATTTAATTCCTAAAGTTTTTATTTCTCTAATACCTCTAATTGACTCAGTTGATAAAGAAGTAAATTTATCTTGCTCTACTTTTCTTTCTTTGTGAACATTTTTCATTTTGGGACTATAAACTTTTATTACTAAAAAAAGTAATGTTAATAAAACAATAATTTCTAATCCAATAATCCAGGAATTTATAAAAACATAAACAATAATAATAATTGCAGCTACTAATG
Source organism: Bacilli bacterium (assembly GCA_017435485.1). Classification (GTDB taxonomy): domain Bacteria; phylum Bacillota_I; class Bacilli_A; order RF39; family UBA660; genus RGIG1752. Next base: position 7,842 of record JAFSEY010000004.1, on the reverse strand, counting down.
ATGAAAACATATTTAACAATCTTCCAAAAGCAAAACTAATAGAATCAGCATCATTAGTAATACGATTAATAATCTCACCAGAAGACATTTTTTCAAATGCCACAGCCGGCAAATTAAGAGCCTTTTTGTAAGTAAAATATCCTAACTTCCTTGTTAAGGCACTTTCCACTTTATGAAGCATAGATGTTGCTATATGTTGAATTGCTCCACAAAAGGATATTTCAATTAAAAAATATATTCCTAAATAAATTAAAGCCGCTTTAACACGCAAATTAGTAATAGCTTCAACTGCTGCACCATTTAAATATCCTGTAAATATTCCAAATATTCCAGAAATAAAAATTAAAATACTAGCAACAATTAGTTTATATTTATCTTTACCAATTAAATTTATTAGAGGTCTAAATTCTTTCAAATTTTTCATACGACCTCCTTATTACTAAAAAAACTACTATGTTAAATAGTAGCCATAAAACAATTACAAGTTAGAGTATTTAGATAGTGAAAAAACAAAGAAGCTTCCTCACTCTTATATTATTGACCACCATTATATTATTAAAAACATTTGAATTTAACTTCTTCATATTTCCACTCCTTTCTCTTTAAATTCACTTACAAAATATCATTAATAACAAAAAAAGTCAACTAAATTTAGTTAACATTTCTATTTTTATGCCTTACTGGCATATAAGCACAAATAAGTAACGGAATACTTAATAAAAATAACCATACTATTGGTGGAAAGATTTTTATAAAAGGAAAATAATCATATATAAATAATGGAAAAGAAGCATTAAATATATAATCAGTTCCTAAAATCCTATTTAATCCAAATACTACTAAGTAAACAACCAATGTATAAATAAAAAACGGCTTATATCCTTTTTTATCAACCGGATAATCCAATACATATAAAGCATAGAAACTACTTATTAACAGAAAATGATGACTAATTACTAACAATAAAAATTCATATCTATCATAAGTAATATTTGGATCTTGGAATATAATTACAGTTATAGTACAAAAGAAAATCGCATAATATAACATATTAAACCAATTCTTTTTTTCTTTGATTAGCATATACATAAAAACAAAACCCGTAATGTAACAATAATGAATTGGTAAATGAATATTTATATCATAAATACCTGCTAATATTGCCCCAGCAATATAAATAACCATATTACTAAATAAAATAATAGGAATTATAGTTTTTACTATTTTATATTTCTTTAATTTATCTCGATATTTATATATACCAAATATTGCTAATATTGTTGCTAATATCAACAATAAATGAACAGGACCAAATAGGCTTAAGGAAAAGTCACTGGTTTGGCCAAAATAATGCTTCATACTAATTACTTCACTTTCTGGATATAAGTATATTTTATTAAACATTTTAAATCAAGAAAAAAACATCTAAAATTATTTAAATGTTTCATCCAAATTAATTCCAGTACTATATCTTTGAATTTTCTCTAATACTCTAGTTGCATCAACGCCTGTTAACAAAGTTGGACGATAATCGTTTCGTTTACTTGTACTAGATACACTTGCTGGATAAATCTTTATAGTATCATCTACAATATTACCATCTTTAAAAGTAAATCGAATCTGAAAAATCATCGTATCCTTATCAGCAGGATTTTTATTTCCTCCGAAAGAGAAATTAGCTAAACTATAAACAATATATTTACCTTTATATTTTTCAATCCCTTGTAGAACGTGAGGGTGATGTCCCACTATTAAATCAGCGCCTTGTTCAATTGCATACCTTCCAACATATTCCTGAATACTACTTTGTTGATAATCATATTCTATACCCCAATGAATCGATAAAACAATCGCATCTACATCGTAACTTTTTAAATTTGTAATAGCTTTATCCACTAACTTTGTACATCTATATCCAATACAAAAAATTCCTGCAAATCCGATTTTTATGTCATTTTTCTCATATATATAATAATCACTATTTCCAAAATAATTAACATCAGCACTATTTAAAGTATCTAAAGTATCTTGATAGCCTACATCTCCATAATCATGACTATGATTGTTAGCTAAATTTACTACTTCAATATCACCCCTATTTAATATTTCTACATAACTTGTAGGTGCTTTAAAATTAAACTTTTTTTCTCTCTTTTCATTAGAATTAGTAAACGTTGATTCTAAGTTTACTACAGTTATATCATCCTTTTCAAAGATATTTTTTACACCACCAAAAAAGTAATCAACACCATTTTTATCATATTCATGATTAAAACTATTAGTATACCCAAAAGCATCATCATAACCAATCGTACAATCACCGACTGCCGTAATAGTTATATTAGTTTGTAATTCAAATTCATCTAATAACTTTTTTATTTTATGAAGATTATTTTCTATCTTATCAGCAAGATTATTTTTATATATAAAAAGAGGACTACTGTTATTTACTTTAACTTTAATATATTCTTTTCGAAAATAGAAAATCAATACCCCAAGAGAAAGAATAATTAAAAATAGTAATGAAACAATAATCCACTTTTTCTTCATCCTAATCGACTGCCTTATCTTAAACTCAAATTCATTATATAAGATTTAAGTTTAAAACTCAACTAATTAGTTCGTTTTCTAGACTCATTTTTTAGAATTTTATTTACTTCACTTAACATTGGGCAAGAATTTCTTCCTCCAACTTTAGTAGTTGATAATGATGCTGTAACATTTGCAAAATCTAAAGCTTGATAATAATCATATCCATTTGCTAACGCATAAGTAAACGCTCCATGAAATATATCTCCAGCACAATTTGTATCTATTGCCGGAAGGCCACTATTATATGATGGATTTATTAATACTTCATTATCCTTAGCACAAATGTATCCTCGTTTACCAACTGTGATAGTAATTCCTTTAGCATTGGGGAAAACAGTACATAATTTTTGATAAACCGTTACATTGTTTTGATAATCATCTGTTAAAGAACATCCTGTTACTGCCTCAGCAAAGTTTTGCGAACAAATAATATAATCAACTTCCCTACAAACATTTAGAACATTTTCATTGGCACGACCAGCATCAATTATGGATATTGCATTAGGATTTGCTCTAACTAATTCAATAGAATCTTCAGCGTACTTACCATCAGTTAAAATAAAATCATAATCTGTTTGATAGTTAAAATTTTCGATTTTTGGCTTTTCATAATCAATTTTAGATCTTGCAGTACAAATTGTTCTTGTACTTTTAGAAGTATTTATAAATACAGAACTAAAAGGTGTCATAACTTTTTCAGAAACTGATATGTTATCAACATTAATATTTTCATTTATTAAACTCTCATAAACATATTTTCCAAAAGAATCATTACCAACTTGACCATAAAAATCTACTTTTCCTCCAAATTTAGCAATTACGCTTGCTGCATTAGAAGCAGGTCCACCTGCCGTAAAACTAATATTGTCAAAACTATTTCTTTCATCTTCCACTATAAATGTATCTTTACTCAATGTACAATCAAATGTTGCATTTCCAATACAAGCTATTTTCACATCTTTTCCTCCTTTCCAAGCTCATGTTAACATTATAAAATAACTTAATCTATACAAAAAGCGCAAAAAAAGTTATAATTAACATGAATATTTATTATATATATTATAACTAGGAGGAATACATGAATATTAGTTTTGATCTTTTAAGAACCTTTAAAATAGTTGCTCAACATGAAAGCATAAGTAAAGCCGCTAAAATATTGTGCGTTACTCAACCGTCAATTACAAAGTCGATAAAAAAACTAGAAGAATTACTTAATATGACTTTATTTGTTCGGGAAAAAAAAGGAGTTATTTTAACTGATCAAGGAAAAAACTTATATCGCTATATCCTAGACTCTATAAATACATTAGATAATGTTGAACTATTAGCTAAAAACATTAACTTAAGTGAAGTCGGAAAATTACGTATCGGTGCCGGCGAATCTGTCACCAAAAACATCTTAGCTCAAACTATTATAGCTTATAAAAAACTTCATCCGGGAATTACAATAGAAATATTAAATTTAAGTTCAGAGGAATTATATAATTATCTAAGATATGGAAAAGTAGATTTAATCTTTATTAACTCTACTATTATAATCAACGAAAAAAAATATCCTAGTTTCAAATTACTAGATATTGAAGATTGTTTTTTTACGACTCCAACTCACTATAATAAAATTAAAAATATTACTAACTTAAAACAAATCTTATCAGAATCCCTAATTGTCCAAAATGAAAAGTATGATACAAGGACTTTTCTTAATTCAATATGTTTAAAAAACAATATACAACTTAAACCAACAATTGAATTAGATCGTCATAGTTTAATAATTGAATTTGTGAAAGCCGGTTTAGGTATTGGTTTTGCTACTAAACAATATGTTCAATCTTATTTTGATAATAACGAATTAGTTGAATTAAATGTTAATTTTAATATTGAAAAAAGATATATTAAGTGTGTTCAAAGAAATAATAATGATATTAAAGTTAAAAAGTTTATTGATTTACTCAAAAAAAATCTAAAAAGCTTTAACTAAGACTTTTTAGATTTTTTACTTATATACTAACAATTTAAATTAAATACCTTGACTCTTTTTTTTATTAGAGTTAACTATTTCTTCAGGCGTAACCAAAGTCATATTTGCTTGCTGTAATTCTAACTTTTTATTATAATTATCAACAAAATTTTTATAATTATTTATTCCTACTTTTTTAATTAATTCTATTATACTTGTTAAAAATGGTTTATAAGTTACAATTTTAGAATCCATATTTATCCTATCTCTTGCTTCTTTTGCTTTTTGTAAGGATACATATAATGCAGTTTTCAATGATTCACTTGACGCATTTTCTAAAGATACATTTAATGATGTTTCAAAAAAAATCAACAATTCATTTAAAAAATTTACAATATAATTTTCTTGCACTAAATAAGCATTAGAATAATCATCACATGCTTTATCATAATTTGGCATGCTGCTATCTCTTGAAGTAATTAAATTAAAAAATTTCATTTGAGGAATACCATAACTAGCAGCAATATTTTTAATACATTCTTTTTGCATTTCACTAGTTTCTGAATTATCAAAACCACCTTTGCCAGATGTTAAACTTAAATTTTCAGGAATAAACCTACCGCTATTTTTTAATTCATCATATATGGCATCTTTTATTGGTCCTCTAAAAGTTTTAACTTCAAAACAATTATTATGTAAAGTTTTTCTTTGATCTTCTGTTAATTGTGCATAATATTCCTCTTCAATCAGAACAACCGCATCAGCTGATAAAAGGACATCTCCTTTTAAAGCCGTATCAGTGGGATCCAACGAAACAACCTGTTCAATATGATTAGATAGTGAATCAATAACTGCGACTTTCTTAGTTGAAAAAACATTATTACCAAATCCATTTTCATTATCATCAGGACATATACCATTTAAAGAAAACAACACCATCGAATTATAATCAGAAACATATGGTAAATATTCTTTTAAGATTTTAGAAGATAGCGCTACCATTTCATCATAATAACCATCTTCAAAAACTCTAGAATAATCAATTGGAGGTATTACTTGCAATTCATGCAATAAATCACTCAATCGAGTTGAAAAAGGCAATCCTATATTTTTACATAAATAAGGTACATTACTTAAAGGCCTAACCACTCCATTAAAAGGAACAACATTTGTTGCTCTTACTATTGCAATATTATCCATATTCATACGTCACAACTCCTTTAAAGTAAAATTATTGGTTCATTAATAAAACATAATTTACAACTAACTTCTGTAGATAACCTATATAAAAAACAATAATAACCAATCATATTATATCACAAATATATTATACAATCATACTGCTTTTTTCATAATTTATTATATAGATATTTTAGGAGGTACTTATGAATTTTATCAAAGAACAAATTAAGGCCATCAAAAATAATGATCCAGCCATAACAAGCAACTTGGAAGTCCTTTTATATCCATCTTTTAAAGCACAAGTTTACTATAAAATTTCTCATTTTTTCTATAAGAGAAAACATTTTTTTATAGCTAGATACATTAGTGAAAAAGCCAAAAGAAAAACTGGAATAGAAATACATCCTGGAGCTAAAATTGGAAAAGGACTTTTTATTGATCATGGTATGGGTGTTGTTATTGGGGAAACATCTGTTATCGGCAATAATGTTGTACTATTTCATGGTGTAACTTTAGGAGGCACCGGAAAAGAAAAGGGGAAAAGACATCCTACTATTGGCAATAATGTTTTTATAGGTAGTGGGGCTAAAATACTCGGAAATATTACAATAGGTGATAACGTTAAGATAGGAGCTAATGCTGTTATATTAAAAGATGTTGAAAAAAGCGCCACAGTTGTTGGCGTACCCGGACACATAGTAAAAAAATTACAAAAAAATAGTCATCAATAAATGCTGACTATTTTTTTATTTAAATACAACATTATTCTAATTCGAAAGAAATTGTGCCTTTGCCGTCTTCAACATCAATAGTAGCTATCGCTCCATTTATAATTGTTAAACATGGTGCTTTATGTGATATATCTGCATCATAAATAACAGGAATATCTAATTTATTTAAAATACTATCTTCTAAGCATGTTTTTATATTATAGCCATAATAACTTTGTTCCACACCAAATCTGCCAAAAATAACTCCTTTAGTATACTTAAAATATCCAAGTTCTCCCATTTTCCATAACGTACGTATAGTTTCTTCAATAGATATCTCACAATTATCAAAGTACCAAATTATTCCATCATTTTTATATTTTTCATTAAATTCATTTATTCCATCATATTTTGTTCCAGCTATTTCAGAAATCAAATCAAAACATCCACCAATTATTCTACCTTTTAAATGTAATGGTTGATTATTTAAAGTTTTCCAATAAACTTTTTCAGTCAAGTTATAGCCTTCTAGTCCTGTAACTCTTTCTGGATAAACCATTTCATATAAATCATAACTATTTTCACTAATTAAATTACCTTTAACTATTTCTAAAAAATCCTTTTGACTTCGATGGAGTTCTTCAACCCCAAAAGAACTAAAATTTTGACCATATATTGTAGCAATATCATATTTTGTTGTAATGGGATATAGCAATCCCGTTGGATCAGAAAAATCTCCTACAAATTTAGGATTATTTTTTAACCACATCTCTCTAATTAATGCTATTAAATGTTTTGTTTTATCTTTATTTCCTGCATTAAGCAAATCTTCAATATCATTTTTTTGAATATTATTGTAATCATAAACTTTTATTGTTAAACTACTTTTTTCTTCTATCATATTATTAATTGCTATATGTTTATTTTGATAATTTTTATCATAATCTAAATCATATAAAGCAAGTGTTTTTATTCCTATATCATTAAAAATTTCACAATACCAAGGAATTAAGTCTTTTCCAAATGTTACTATTGTATTAATAATATTTTCATAATATAATTCTGGATATTTTTTTACAAAGAGTTTAAATATTTCCTCCTCTGCTACTCCTTCACCTAATATAATTAAATCTGAGAAAACACTTTTTAAAATTTCTTCTTTTATAATAGATGAAAAATATCTATCTGAAGTTAAACATAAAAAAAGCATGAATACCCACTTAATTATCTTTTTTAATAAATATTATTTGTTTCTATAGAAGACAATTTATCTTTTATAAAATCATCTATTAACGAAGATTCTTTACCAACCCATTTGTAATCACAATGTTCATTGCTTAATATAACATTAATATCATTTTTGTTAACATTAATTATAAAATCTATTTCTAAATTATAAAT
>JAFSEY010000003.1 GCA_017435485.1 Bacilli bacterium | reverse complement strand
CTAGCACCAAAACTAATATTTTGACTCCTCAAATAAGACATTTAATTCATTTGATAATTCGTATATAAATTGTTTAATCATAGAAGTACCTCTCTTTCCCCTAAATAAAGACGATACTGCTTGTCAAATATTTGCGAATATGATACATCATTTTATTTGATTTGTCTAGTATTTACGGACTAAATACCCTTAATTTTGGCTTTTAATATAGTTTTCAAGTTCATTTAACTTAATTTTTCTACTTAAATTATTGATATAGATTTCATTGGAGTAGTTAAAAGCAAGAAATACATTATTATTGATTATTATTTTATGTGGCTCAATATAACTCAAATTAGTTTTATCTACTTTTCTAATACTACCATTTATAATAGTTGGAGTAGTATTACAAAAATCACATATTATTTCTAATCTCTTTCTTAATGATTCTTCTACATCAATTTCTTTTTTGATAATATTTATCATAGACACCAACCTTTCTTATGATTTTTTTCTAAAACGAAAAAAATCAATCATCTCGATTGATTTCTATATATCAAAGTTCGAATAGTTCGAACAGATTCGTCAATGGTGCCTGTGGCCGGACTCGAACCGGCATGGTATCGCTACCACTGGATTTTGAGTCCAGCGCGTCTACCAATTTCACCACACAGGCATATAAAAGATTATAACAAATAAATTATTAAAAATCTACTCATTTATATCTTCTTTATAAATCGAAGTGTATAAATCACTTTCTTTTTCCTCTTTTTCTTCAGAAAAAATTGTTGGTAAGTCCCCAATTGTCGCCAACCCAAAATAATCTAAAAAATCACTTGTGGTACGATATAAATTAGGACGGCCTGGTAATTTGCTTTTACCTGATTCTTTAACTAACCCTTTAGCTACTAATTTTCTAATTAGATGAGCAGAGCTTACTCCTCTTAATTCATCTATTTCAATTCTGGTAATTGGTTGATTATAAGCAATGATCGCTAAAGTTTCTAAACAAGAATTACTTAATGTATTGGTTTTAGGATTTTCAATTAATTTTGTAAAATAATCTTTGTGTTCTTTTTTTGTGGTTAACTTAAAACAGTCTCCTAAATAACTTACTCTAATCCCTCTATCTTCGGCATCATAACTATTTTTTAATTTCAAAAGAATCTCTTTTGCTTCATCTTTGGATACTTCTAATATTTCACAGATTGAATCTAGATTTATTCCTTCATCTCCAACAGCAAATAATATACCTTCTAAAACGCCTTGTTTATTCACAAACCTCACCTGCTTTTATTAAAATATCTTTAAAATTATCTTCTTGAACTATTGTTATTTCTTTATTCTTACTCATGTCTAAAATAGATAAAAATGTTACTATAACATAATCTTTCGAATAGTCCTCAAATAAGTCAAAAAAACTTACTTGCTTAGTTATTTTTAAGCGATCTCTTATATAACTTATTCTTTTAGCAACACTTAATTCTTTTTTAGTAACACTTGTATTTAATGGTTTTTGATATTTTTGTCTTTCTTTAAATTGTAAAAAAGCATTTATTAAATCATCTAAAGACAAATCAGTACTCAAAGAAGTATTCTCATCTTTATACTCAGAAAGACTTTCTGGTAACTTCGTAAAATAACTTTGACGATTTTCTTCTAATTCTTTAAATGTTTCACTTACCTTTTTATATTTTTCATATTCAATTAATTTATTTTTCAAATCTTCTTCACTTGTTATAGCAACTTCTTCATCTTCGACAGGAGTATTACTATTAATAAGTTTTTTACTTTTTATGTGAACTAAATCAACTGCCATGATTAAATATTCACTAGCTACATCTATATTCAATTCTTGTAAATTATTAATATAGTTAATATATTGTTCAATAATTTCACTAATATTTACCTCGTAAATATCTAACTTTGTTTGTTTTACTAGGTGTAATAATAGATCCATTGGACCTTCAAAATTACTTAGTAAAATATGATCCATAACCCACCTCTTAATAACATTTATATTTTTTCAAACTATTTTGAAAAGCAATTTTATCTGCTGATTCATCTAATGCATAATAAAATGGGTCATCAACATTTTCAGCAAATACAACTATCAAATCAACCGATTGTGTAAAAGTAAAATCTGTTAGGGTATTACTGAAAGATGAGACTATTCCATTTATTGGAAATTTATCTGCCTGATCTAAGTATTTTTGAAATTGTGAATTATAAGAATTCTCATCATTAAAATCATTTTTACTTAGATTAACTGTTTTAATTACTTTTTTTAATTTTTTTTCTTTAAATTCATATTTATACGTATAGCTATCATTGGAACAACTTAAAAATTGAGACCCATTTTCTTCATTCAAATTAACTTCTGGATATTTATTGTTCATAATAATTATTGCTATTTTAACAATTTCTTCTTGATTATCTATGTTATATGAGAGTGTTCTTTTTCCAAATTTATTTAATGTCTCATTAGATAGATCTACACGTTCCATAAGCTTATCATTCTTATTATATAATTCTATATAATAATTTTCTAGAGCAACTATAGCATCTTTAGTATTGTTAGCAAAAATTGATATCTTATTTCCTTCCAGATTAATTTTTGAAAACTCAATATGATTAATAGTAATTTTAGTGTCATGATTAATCATAAATATAGTTCCTTCGTCAGTTACAATATTACCAGCAGGATTTCCGTCATTAGGAATATCAGCTCCGGTAAAATATTCGGTAAGATTAGGCAAGTAATATAAAGTCGCGAACAAAATTACAAATATTACAACTAATAAAAATGGTCCCTTTTGTTTATTTTCTAAATATCCAATTGTTGTAGGAGTTAATTCTTGATTACTAATTTGTATATTTTTTAATTTCGGTCTCTTTGCCATTTTTATATCCCTTCTTACTTAAAATAATTATAACAAAAAAACTGCAAAATAAAAAGAGCTTTTAGCTCTTAGGTTTAAATATAATGGCGAGTATTGCAGAAAATACAACGGCAGAAACAATGGCGACCGAACTCGAACATAATAATGTTTGAAACATTCCTAAAATTCCATTTTCTTTTAAACCGATTAGTCCAGATGAATATAAAAGATGACCAAAGTTGGAAATGATAACGGTTGCTCCAGCCCCAGCCCAAGCAATTAATTTATCATAAATCCCTAAAAATGATAAAAATGCTCCAAGTACTGTAAACATACTAGTTAAATGTCCAGGAGTTAATTTTGAATTATCTAAAATGATTTGAGCAATCAAACACATTACTCCAGCAAAGATAAATGCTCTTATAAATTCCATTATAGCACCTCCAATGAAACAGCATGGGCAATTGCCGGAATTGTATCTTTTTGATTTAGAAGATTCGGAGAATGCAATGCTCCTGTTCCGACAATTAAGATTTTTTTGAATTTAGTATTTTTTAGTACCTTATTAAATAAAACCAATGGCAAACTAACAGGCCCACTTGCTCCGGCATTAACATCTTGACTTTTAGCAAAGATTTGTTCACCGGCATCAACATGTTTTTTTAATTTTATATTGTAGTTAACTTCTAAATATTCTAGTAATATTTTACTACCTACCGCCCCTAAGTCTCCTGTTAAAATCAAGTCATAATAATTGGCATCTCTTTTTAAATCAGTTAAATGTCTTTTTATTGTATCAGCTGCCGCTGGAGCCATGGCTGCACCTAAATTATTAGCATCTTTACAATCTAAATCAACTGTAATTCCTATTGTTGCTGATTCTACTTTGATATGATTAGCAACTCCAGTTACTAAAGCGCCAACACTACCTGTAGCGGTAAATGTTGAAGTTTTTTTCTTAGGAGCTCCATATTCAACAGGAAATCTAAATTGTTTTTCGGCTACTAAATTATGGCTACTAGTTAAAGCTATTATTTTTTTCATTTTTTTACTATCTATAAAATTGGCAGAAATAATAAGTGCTTCAACAAAAGAGGCGCATGCACTATAAATTCCTAAATTAGGTATTTTAAACTTTCTAGCAGTATAACTAGAAGCAGCTATTTGATTAGTTAAATCTCCTCCAATTAAACAATCTATTTCCATGGTTGTACATTTATTTTTATAAAGTAAATTTTCAATAACACTTTTTTGCATTTTTATTTCGGCAAGTTCAAAAGTTTTTTCCCCAAAATAATAATCATCCAAAGTCTTATCAAATTTTCTTATTTGTCCTACTTTTTCCATCGGACCAGCTACAGAATAAAAATCATTTATATAAACATTATTAAATTTTAAACTAGGCACCAATAATCAACCTCACAATCAATAAGCAAAAGGCACTTAATATCCCATATAGGAGTACACTTCCAGCAAGTTTAAAAAAGTTAGCCCCTAACCCCGTAATTAAACCATCTTTTTTATAATCAAGAGCACTACTAGCAATAGAATGAGCGAATCCTGTTGTTGGTAAAAATAATCCTGCTTTAGCACAACTTACCCAATCATCAAAGAAATTTAAAGCTGTAAAAAGTGAACCAAAGAATACTAAAACAAGTGCTAACCAAGCATATGATTCTACTCTTCCTAACCCAAAACAATTCATTAATACAACTACTATTATTTCACCAATAAGACCAATTGAACCTCCAACTAGGAAACTAACTACAGCATTTTTAAATTTATTTTCTTTAGGAGATATTTTATCAACCATTTTTTTATACTCTTTTTTATCCATTATTTTCCTCCAATATTATTATGATATAAAAAAAAAGAATTATACAATTTAAAATCCTATAATTCTTCTTAAAAATCTCCATATAGTTTTCCGTTTATATCAATAAATATTGGACCGCGAGCACCACTAAAGCCATCACCAAACACTCCAGGAATTATACTAACTATATTAGTGTAGCCAATATTTTTTTCTACAGCAATCTGATTATCACCTATTACCCCATATTCTGTATCTGCACTCCCAACGGTACCATTTTCATTTATAAAATAAATCATGTTGCCTATATCTTGTCCTACATTTATAACACTAAAACATAGAACCTTGTCAGCTATTTTATATTTGCCATATTTGTTATTAAGTTCATCATTAAAATATTGTACATATAGACTTCCCTTTTCATCTAAATAAACTTCATATCCTTCTTCAATTATATCATTTGATATATATTGATAATTTTGATTATTAGAATCATATTTTTTTAATTCGTTTTTTAAATTTTCAGTATATAATTCGTAACTATTTGATATTATCGAATTATTTTCTGGTGTATTTTGGTTTGAATTTTTTGTTATTGTTTTATCATAAATAATATATCCACTTAACCCGATGACCACTAATAATAATACAACCACTAATACTAATAAACCAGTATTTTTATTTTGCATTACTCCACTTCCCTTTCTCGTTTTAATAATATCATAATGTAATTGGATATTCAACTAAAAAGGAATTATACGGTCATATAATTTCTCATTTTTTGAACGGCTTTTTTCTCATAACGCGATACCATTACTTGCGTCATATTATATTTTTTAGCTACTTCGCTTTGAGTCATGTCTTTTAAATATCTTGCTCTAATTATCTTTTGTTCTTTATCATCTAGACTATTTATACTATCATATAAATCTATTTTTTCATCTGGTAAAACTCTTTGTTCTTCCGCAATTGTTTCATAGTAACTTCTTTGATTATCGTTATCATTATCTAACGAAATGATTTCTTGAGCAGCTAAAACTGCCATATCAATTTCCGTTACATCCTTTTCTAAATACATTGCCAGTTCTACATTATTAGGTATTTTACCTAATCTTTGGGCTAACTTACTACGAGCCAGTTCAATACTTTTATATAGTGATAAAATATCACGACTTACTTTTAAAGATCTAGTTGAATTAACCTGCTTATACATTGTTCCAAAAATATACTTAAAGGCGAAGGAACTAAATTTAGTATTAGCATTTTGTTTATAATTGTCATAAGCATTATAAAGTCCAATAAAACCGGCTTGGATTAAATCTTCTTTTTCCACATTATAAAAATGATTTGCTATTTTATATACTAAGTATTTATACTGCTCAGATAATTGTTCTTTTGTCAATTTAATCACCTAAACTCTTATTAAGTCAAATACCTTTCTTTCATTACTAACAGATTTAATTTTTAATCTCTTTAAAATTTGTTCTAAAGATTTTGATACTTCACATAAGCATATTTTTCCCTTATTAGCTTTAATAGCACACTTTGTATTTAACATGGCATCTACTCCAGCTTCATCTATATCTGAAAGTTCATATAAGTTATAAACTAAGTATCTTATTTTATGTTTTAGTAAAACAGGCACTAAATAATTATTTAATTTATAACTACTTTTTCTATTTAAATTTCCTTTTAATCTAACAAATAAAATTCCTTTATTATATTCTAAATCCATATTCAACATATAATCACCTTGCTAAATAAATATAGAGCAATTTTAATTTGTTTTAAACACATTCGACAAAAGATCACAAAAAAAGCTTTCGATTGAAAGCTCTTAATTTTCTAAATAACTATTTATTTTTAATTTTACATCTGCAATACTTTGTTCATCAGGAATCATAACATATAGTTGTTTGGATGGATAACTATAAGTAAATTCTTTGGAATCTGTTCCTGTTAAACTAACGGTTTCAAATTGCCAACTAGGATTTTTATCTAACTGATACTTAATCATTTTAGAAATATTTTTATCATTAAAATCAGTCATAAAATTACCATCTAGGCTACTTAAGATACTACTATATTTTGTAAGTATAGCTGGAGTTAATGCTTTATTTACCAATGCTTGAATAACTAATTGTTGATTTTCACCTCTGATGCGATCTCCTCCAATCGAATCAAAAGCATGACGCTCTCTAACAAAAGACAAGGTTTCTTTGCCATTTAACTTATTGATTCCTTTTTTAAAACTCGTTCCATCCATACTTGTAAATGCATAATTAGAATTAACTTCTATGCCTCCAAGAGTATCAACAACTTTTTCTACAGAAGTAAAGTTAACTTTTAAATAATAATTTATATCGATATCTAATAAATTTTCAATTGTTTTGATTGATGAATCTATTCCATAAATGCCAGCATGAGTAAGTTTGTCTTTAGCATTTTTGCCATCTAAACTAACATAGTAATCTCTTGGAATATTAGTTATTAAAGCTGTTCCTTTTTCAACATTTATAGTAACCAACATGTTTACATCACTTCTTGATACTCCTGTGATACTACCATATTGATCATTACCAGTTATATAAACAGTAAAGGGTTTATTTAAGATATCTACATCGTCTTGTTCTACTTTCACTTTTACTTTACTTTCAAAAATATCAAGAGTTTTAGTTAAAGTGAGAAATTCTCCTCTTTCTTCTCCTAAAATATTATACTGAGACTCTTCTAATAAAATAGCACTAATCTCTTTGTTAAATAATCCATCAGCTAGCTTTTCGATGTCATTATATTTCTGTTTTTCAAAGTCAATTTCTTTATCTACTTTTTTAAAAGCATCATCTAATCCTTTGAAACCGGCATCAACATAACCAATATATTTATCTTCTAAGTCTTTTATAGTTTCAAATGAAGAGTTTTTTAAAACTACTAATTGATATTTTTCAGTTTTATAATCATAATGTTTAAATCCACTTAAAAATCCAATTGTACTTAGTAAGTAATAACTTATAATTGTTTGTATGATAAGCATAATTATAAAAAAGATAATTGGTGCTTTTCTTTTTTTTGTTTTTCTTAATATTAAACATAGCATTCCATCTATTAAGATAAATGGAGCTAAGATAACTATTAAAAATTTAGATGGCAATAAGTTTGCATAAATTATTAAGCCAAACATTATTAGCGTTGATATAAGAAGGATAACACTTAAAATCTTTCCTCCTTTAAATACTTTACTTTTTTTCATATAACCACTTTCCATTTATATTATACCACCGTAAATAACGCAAGGAAAGTTTTGTTCAAATTTAGTGTAAACTAAAAAGATTGATTATTTTTTATCTAACCAATCTTTTCCTTCAACATTTTTTGCTATCAACATTGATGCGGTAACGTCTCCTACTACATTCATCGTTGTAGCTGGAGCATCGGCAATAAGTCCAATCGCATGAATTATTGGGAAAGCAGTTGCAGCAGGTAGTCCATATAATGAGACTATCAAAAGATCTCCGACTATATTTCCATCTGGTACCCCAGCTGTAACACAACTAGAGATAATTGCTACTAGAATTGCTAACAATAGAGTTGTAATTCCCGTAAAGTCGCGTCCAAATACCGCAAACAAGAAAGCAATTTTTATTATTACTAACAAAGCACTACCTTCCATATGCATTGTTGCTCCGGTAGATAAAGTTAATTCGCTTATATCATCAGGAACACCGATTTTTTTAGCAGCATCTATATTAGTTGGCAGAGTAGCTAAAGAACTTTGAGTTCCTAGCGATGTAACAACACTATTAATAATATTTTTATAAAATAATTTAACTCCCTTTTTGCCACCAGCTACGTATGCATACAAAGTATAGAAAATAAAGAAAAATAGTACACATACAACTAGATATATTATAAAGCTTTTTAAATATCCAGTTAAAAGTTGGGGACCTAAGTCAGCAATTAAACAAGCAAAGCAAGCACACATTCCAATTGGAGCATAATACATGATGTATTTTACTAATTTTAGCATTACTTTTGATCCTTGTTCTAAGAAATCTTTAAATACTGTCGATTTTTCTGTTAAGTTTCCAGTGGCTAATCCTACAAATACTGAAATTAAAATTAGTGCAAACATATTTGATCTTGAAAATAATCCAGCAAAGTCATTTACTGTTAACATCGAAGCTATTTGTTCACCTATATTTACTTTAGTAACTGCTTCGGTAGCATCTAAAGCTATTTCTTTAGCTCCCATTGGACTTATAAATGCCATAACGATTGTCATAACAATTCCAGCAACTGCAACAGTAATTAGAAATGTTAAAAAAATATGTTTTAATAATTTTCCTAATCTTTTAACATTTTTAATGTTAGCAATTGAACTAGAAATAGTAAAGAAAACTAATGGAACAACAATTGTAAAACATAAATTAACAAAGATTGTTCCAAGAGGTTTTATTACCAAGATATCTTCTTTAAAAATCAATCCTAGTATAACCCCTAAAATAATTGAAGATAATAAAATGACGGAAGTTTTATAGTTTTTCCAAAACTTTTTAAACAAAAAATCATCACTCCTTTTTTTAAATTTGTTTAAAGTATTGTTACAATTATATTATATTATAAATAGCAAGTATTTTTTATATTTTTTTGATATATTTACATTTTTTTGACGTTATAAACCGCTGGTAATTAATTTTAAATTTTTTTTAAAATAATCGAATATATTGGCTTTTTGAACATTTTCTAAAATGATAATATCCACTTCTTTAATAACTTCGTTAAAGCTATTTTTTATTTGAGCTTTTCCTACAACATCACCTTTTTTTAATGGCGCTTTTAATTCATTTATTTTTAATGTGTAATAATATTTTTCATTAGGATTCACATTAGTCTTATTAAGTAAATGAGTGGCGTCTTCTTTTAAATAAACTGCTATTTGTTCTTTTTTACCATTAATAACTTTTACTTTTCCTAAAGGTTTATCAGCTTTTAGAATTGTTTGTAACTCAAAACTATTAAATCCATAGTTTAGTAATTTTACAGTGTCACTACTTCTTAAATCGCTTGATTCGACACCCATAACTACTGTGATAAGGCGCATGTTACCTTTTTTTGCTGTAGCAGTTAAACAATATTTGGCTGTTGAAGTAAAGCCCGTTTTTAAGCCATCGACACCCTCATAAAATCTGACTAATTTATTAGTATTAACAAGCCAGGTTGTTGAACCATCTGGTTTAGGCATGTAATATTCGTATATACTGGTAAATTCTAATATTTTTTTATGTTTAACTAATTCTTGAGACATTATAGACATATCTTTTGCTGTTGTATAGTGATTTTCTGAATCTAATCCATGAGGATTATCAAAATGGGTATTTGATAATCCTAATTTTTGAGCTTTCTCATTCATCATTTCTACAAACTTTTCAACACTACCAGCAACTTTTTCAGCTAAAGCAACTACAGCATCGTTTCCAGAAGCAATGGCAATGCCTTTTAATAATTCTTCAACTGGATACCTTTCTCCGGCTTGTAAGAAAACTTGACTTCCACCCATGCTAGCAGCAGTTGGGCTTATTTCTACTTCATCAGTAAGGTTTAATCTTCCTTCATCTATCGCTTCCATAATTAGAAGCATACTCATTACTTTAGTCATGGATGCTGGCGGCAGTTTTTCATCAGGATTTTTTTCGTATAAGACTTTTCCGGTACTTGTTTCAATTAGGATTGCGCTTTTAGAGTTTGGAACTAAGTCTTCTTCGGCTTTTACCGGTAATATATATAGAACAAAAAGCATTATCATAAAAAAAAGCATTTTCTTTAACATAAATTTTCACCTCTAGTAAAAATTATGTCATTAAATGCTTTTTAGACTTAAAAATTATTTTTCACTTTTATCTTTTTTTATTTTTTTGGCTTTCTTTTCT
>JAFSEY010000001.1 GCA_017435485.1 Bacilli bacterium | reverse complement strand
ATTATATAAATGCAATTATATATGACCATAATTACTTAAGACCAAGTTATGCATTAAATTATAAAACCCCAATTGAGTATAGAACTCAACTAGGGTTCAATTAGTAACTTTTTACTGTTTACTTTTTATTGACAAGTTCAAGTTTTTTCTTTGCTTATATTCTCATTGATTTGTTTTCATCTAGAAAGCTTTTAATTGCCTTTCTAACGGCCTCTTTAACTAGCATAGGACGAAGTCTATTTACTGCTGGAAGAATAGTTTCTTCTGTATTATATATTTCTATAGTTCTTTTTATTATTTCGATTATTTCAACTGGATCTTTAATACTTGGAATATTTTCATTTATTAGAGTACAAAGATATTGAAATTCATCATCTGACATATTGTATTCATTTTGAATTTCTAATAATTCTGCTTGAAATTGTTCTAATTGTTCAAGCATATTATTCATTTTTTGGTTTAATTACAACATGTCTATTTGGATCTTCTCCAATGCTTTCAGTATAAACATATTTATTATTAGATAATATGTTATGTACTAATCTTCTTTCAAATGAATTCATATTTTCTAAAGCCACTTCAATTTTGGTTCTTGATACTTCCCTAGCAACATTTTTAGCCAATCTTTCAATTCTCTTTTGTTGTTTTAGTTTGTAATCTTCAACATCTAAAGAAATTGTTGGACAAGTTCTAAAATCTTTTAAGACATATTGTCTTACAATTGTTTCTAAAGCTTTTAGCGTTTGACCATTTTTTCCAATTAATAATGGATTATTATTTGAATTCATATTAATAATAATTTGGTTTTCTCTTAATTTACTTTCTAAAGTAACTTCAAAACCTAAGTTATTTAACAAGTCTGCTAAAAAAGTTTTTATTTCATCTTTCAAACTATTATAGCTAATTGCTTCTACAACAACTATATTTCCTTTAAATAGTCCACCTTTTTTTTCATAAGTTGAATATAAAATTTCATTTTGAGAAATTTCATATTCATTAGCAATTTGTTCTAATAAATCTGCTAAGCTTTTACCTTCTTTAATGATTTTGTTCATTTACTTCACCTTCTACGTTCAGATTTTTCTTTAATTGAAATCTTTTTTTGTTTTCTACTTCTATTATCGTTGGTTTCTTCTTTTTTTTCAATTATTTTTTTAATAATATAGTTTTGAACAACGATAAAGCCATTTGTAGCAATCCAATATAAACTAATTGCTGTTGATAAACTAAATGAAGTAAACACAATCATTATTAACATCATATAAAACATTGTTTTCATACTTTGATCTTGTTCTGGATTTCCTGTTGATGATAATGTCTTTTTAAATGATAGATAGGTTGTTAAGAAAATTAATACTATTAAAATGATATAGATATAATTTCCAGATTTTAATCCAGTATAAGGTGTCATACCTAAATACATTCCAAATAATGAATCTTCAAAAACAACAGGAATACGATTTATAGCTTGTAAGAATGCTAAGAATAATGGTAATTGAATAAATGATATTAAACAACTTGAGAATGGGCTAACATTATATTTCTTATATAACATCATCATTTCTTGACTTTTTGCCATCATTGCTTCATTACTAGTTTGATTAGCATATTTCTTTTCTAGTTTTTGCAGTTCAGGATTAATCTTTTTCATGTTTTCAGCTTGGGCTTGGTTTTTAATTGATACTGGTAACAACAATAATCTTATAGCTAAACCAATTAATATTACTGAAATACCATAGCTATTAACAATTTCTCCTAATTTAATAATTAAATAAGCAAGTGGTCTAATAAATAATCCTTCCCATAGAGAACCACTATTTTTAAATGAAACTTTAAAATTAGAACATGTTGGTAATTTATCCATTGGTACTTTTAATTGATCATTATTTTTTTCATAAACTTTATATAATTCTTTATCGGTTGGTTTACATAATATGTTATTTGGTAATGTTTGACCAGTTTTTTCATAAGTAATAACTTTATCTTTCTTATCCATTAAGTAATCTTTTTGACCACATCCTGTTAAAGTTAATACTAATAAAGCTAATACTGTTATTTTAGTTATATTTTTTTTCATTAATTTTTCTCCTTTTTTATTAAAGAAACTAAAGCTTCTTTTTTTTGTTCATAATTTAAATCATTAACATCTTTCTTTACCATTATAATATAATAGTAAGGCTTTTGAAATAAAAACTTATTTTCATCAACTATATTCTTTAATTGTCTTTTATTTTTATTTCTTGTAACGGCATTACCAACTTTTTTACCAACAGCTAGTCCGAATAATGGTTTTACTTCTTTATTTTCCATATAAAATATATTGTAATATTGGTTTTTTAGACGTTTTCCGTTTTTTATAACATAATCAAATATTTTAGAATCTTTTATAATTTCATATTTCTTCATTTTTTTCACCTTATAGAAAAAAAACCACATTAAAGTGGTTATCTTGATAAAATCTTACGACCTTTTTTTCTTCTTGATTTTAAAATTTTAGTTTCTTTTCTTGCAAAAAATCCATGTTTTTTAGCTTTTTTACGATTATTTGGTTGATAAGTTCTTTTCATTTTGCACCTCCATCACTAAACTTTTTTAATTATATTATTTATGTTATCTTTTTGTCAAGCTTTTTTACTTGTAGCTAGATTTTAATGAAACTTTAATTTTTTTTCTAAATTACTTTTTTTGAGATCTTATTAATTTTTGATCATCGGTTGGTTTACGAGTTTCTAAAAATTGATCTGCTACTGCTTTTAATTCCTCAAATGTTAGTTCTGAAACCGTTGTATTTTCTTCAATGCTAGGCAACTGTTCACGAACTTTCTGATATTTT
Organism: Bacilli bacterium; assembly: GCA_017435485.1. Taxonomy (GTDB): domain Bacteria; phylum Bacillota_I; class Bacilli_A; order RF39; family UBA660; genus RGIG1752. The sequence goes on along the minus strand of JAFSEY010000001.1, from coordinate 113,276 downwards.
GCATCTATTAACATATTAATAAAGTCATTTAAGTATTCAAATTTTGTATTAGAAAATTTATTATAAAAATTAATAATTTTATATTTATCTGATACTTCAAAATAATATGCTAAACCGGCGGTTGCTAAAGGATTTGATGGAAGATTTGAATTTGTAGTAAATTTACAATCTATAATATCTTCTCTGATTATTGCATTATCAAATGATTGTCCACAACCTTCTGAATAATAAATTTCTTTATAAGTATATGTTTCTCCCTCAATTTTAGAAACTACATATGCTAGTATATCTCCTAAAGTAACTATTGTAAATGTTGATAGTTGCTCAATCGTGTTCCACAACGCATCTTCTTCAGATCTTAATTTATTTTTTTCTACCAACAATGCATCTATTTGTTTTTGTGTTTCTTTTCTTTCTTTACATTTTGCTTGAAATTGTTCGAATATTCCCATAAATACCTTCCTTTTCTTGCCTATATATTAACATATTTTCTTAATTATGCAATATTTAATGAGTTATCAACAACCAATTGTTTATGTTTTGTTTTGACTAATAACTAAATAGAGTTAATGTTAATAAAAATAATCTATTTGTTAATAATTTATTTCCTTTATTTAAGCGATTAATTTTACTTATAAACAGTTATGTTAATAACTTGAATTTTGTTTATTAACTTTTGGGATAACTTTTTAACAAAAATTTGTGGATAATGTTGATAAATCTATTTTTTTAAGGTATTATAAGCGATAAATTGTGGATAAGTTGTGTTAATAACTTTAAGTTTAATTCTTTTACTTGTTTTGTTAACACAATTGTGAGAAAATTTAATTGTCAAAATTAGATGTGGGGGTGGGGAATGAACACAGAAAATTTATGGAAAAATTTTTTGGCGGAAGTTGCTGAAGAAGTAAGCCCGACCACGTATCAAGTTTGGTTTAATGATTTAATATTATTAAAAATAGAGCAGAATATAATAAAGATTCAAGTACCAATGGAAATACATAAAAAGATGCTTGGAAATACTTATTATAATTTAATAGAAAATATATTTTATAATTTAACTAATACAAAATATGATATTAAATTTGTATTAGAAGATGATTCAATCTTTACTGAAGAAGAAATAGTAGAGAAGGAAGCTCCAGAAACTACTTATAAAGTATATGATACTAATTTAAATAAAAATTTAAATTTTGAAAATTTTGTTGTTGGTAACACCAATCGACTTGCTTATATATCTGCTAGAGCTGTAGCAGAAGCTCCTGGGAAAATCCATAATCCATTATTTTTATATGGAAAAAGTGGACTAGGAAAAACACATTTAATGCATGCTATCGGTAATTATATTGTAGAAACTTCAAAAAAACGCGTTTTATATGTAACTAGTGAAGATTTTATGACTGACTTTACCGGAATTGCTGATATTACGAAAAATGCTAATTCATTTGATTATGCTAATGAGTTTAAAAATAAGTATCGTAATGTTGATGTGTTGATAATTGATGATATTCAATATTTAGTTGGTGCAGATAGAACACAACAAGAATTCTTTAATACATTTAATTCTTTACATAAAATGGGAAAACAAATCATTATAAGTTCTGATAGATCGCCAGATGATTTAAAAAAGCTTGAAGAAAGACTAAGATCTCGTTTTATGTGGGGATTACCTGTTGATATTTATCCACCTGATTTTGACCTTCGATGTCGCATTATAAGAAGTAAGATAGCTCATACAAGTATTGCTAAGAAAATTGATGATGCAGTTGTTGAATATATCGCTAATGCTTGTCAAAATGATGTTAGACATATTGAGGGAACAATAAATAGATTAATGGCTTATACAGCAATGATTGTACCAGATAAAATTGATTTAGAATTTGCCTGTGAAGCATTAAAAGATTATGTTAGTAAAAACATTTATGCGTCTAGTAATATCGAAAAAATACAAAAAGCTGTAGCAAGTTATTATGGTATAACTGTAGAAGACTTAAAAGGAAAGAAAAGAAGTAATAAGATCGCATATCCAAGACAGCTAGGAATGTACTTATGTCGAATGGAAACAAATGAGACATTTCCTAAGATTGGATTAGAATTTGGGGGTAGGGATCATTCAACCGTAATATTTGCTTGTGATAAGATTGAAAAAGAACTAAAACAAGATGCTAAATTACAAGTAACAATTAACGAAATAAAAAACCGAATGTGAATAATGTTAAAAGTTATCAACTACTTATAAACATAGAATATTGGTTTTAACCCTAGGTTATACCTAAGAAAAATGACTTATCCACATTACTAACACTATTATAATAATAATTAATAATATAAATAAGAAAGAAGGAATGAAGATGAAATTTTCAATTGATAAAAATATTATATTAGATGGACTTAATAATGTTATTAAAGCAATATCTACTAAAAACATAATACCAGTATTAAATGGAATTAAATTTGATTTACAAAAAGAAGGATTATACTTGTTAGCAAGTGATGGAGAGCTTACTATTAAAGTATTAATTGAAAGTAAAGAAATTAAAAATATTGAAAAAGAAGGATCTATTATTTTACAAAGTAAATATATCTTAGAAATTATTAGAAAGATGCCTAGTGATGTTGTTAACTTTGAAGTATTAGATGGATTAAAGATAAAAATCTATACTGATAATAACCAATTTTCATTAAATTGTTTAGATGCTAAAGATTATCCACTTATTAAAATTGAAGAAAGTAAAGAACCAATTGTTATTGAAGCAGAAACATTTAAAACAATTATTAATCAAACCTCTTTTGCAATATCTAATCAAGAATTAAGACCATTACTTACAGGTGTTAACTTAAAAATTAATGGTGATTTATTAGAATGTGTAGCGACCGATTCATATCGTTTAGCTAAAAAGAATATTAAATTAAATCAAATTGTTAATAACAATGTGGATATCGTTATTCCAGGTAGAAATATTATTGAATTAGAGAAGTTATTAACAGATGAAAATTTAGAAATTCATGTATTTAGTAATAAAATATTATTTAAATATAAGAATATCTTATTCCAAAGTAACTTATTAAATGGAACTTATCCAAATACAAGTAATTTAATACCTAATGAGTTTGCTTATATTATAAAGGTAAGTTCTAGTGAATTTAATTCTGCAATTGATAGAGCATCTTTATTAACGCAAGGAAAAGATAAAAATATTGTTAAAATGAATTTAGAAAATGTTAATATGTTAATTTCATCTTCATCTTCAGAATTAGGAAAGGTTGAAGAAAAATTGTTAGTAGAATCTAATAATAAAGAAAAATTAGAAATTTCCTTTAGTTCTAAATATATGTTAGAAGCTTTAAAAACCATTAAAGATGAAGATATTTTAATATTATTAAATAGTGATACTAAACCAATTATTGTAAAATCTGTTAGTGATGAATCATTAATTCAATTAATTTTACCGATAAAAACATATTAATTACAAAAAGCAACAAATTTTGTTGTTTTTTTTTAGTTTAATAGAAAACAATTTATTTGTAAGGGGGTGAATTAATTTGCAAGAGTATGAAATTAATACCGATACATTGGCCTTGATTAGCGAAAAAGGTAAAACTAAAGTATATGAAAATAATCAAGAATTTTATGTGGATAAGTTGGCTAATAACATAATGGAAGATAGTTGTGCTTATTTTGGAAGTAGTTTATTAGGTAGACAAAAAGGGACATCTAATTTAATCGGTGTAACGCATAAATGCCCAGTAATTGTTGAAGAAACTAAAGAGATCATCTTTTTTCCAACTTGTTCACCAAGGTTAAAAGAGTGTTCTTGGGTATCTTTAAAGAATATCGATAGGTATTACACAGTTGGTAATAAGGTTATTATTATCTTTAAAAATAAGCAAAAAATTGAGTTATCAACATCATATGGAATTATTGATAATCAAGTTTTAAGAGCGACTCGTTTAGAATCTGTTTTAAGAGGGCGAAAAAATCGAAAAAACATTTAATAAATCTTAAATTTGTGTTATAATTAATGATAGGTATAGGTGTACGGGTATACCTATTATTTTATTATATTGACGTAAAAGGGGGCAATTTATGAAATTTGAACTTCTAGAATTACTAAATTTTCGTAATTATCATAAATTGTCTTTAAAATTTTCCCCAAACGTTAATATTATATATGGTAAAAATGGTAGTGGTAAAACAAATATTGTTGAAGCAATCTATGTTTTAGCCTTAACCAAAACTTTTCGAAATGTAAATGATAAGAGCTTAATTCGAAAGTCTTGTGAAAAAGCAAAAATCAAAGGTACTGTTAAACAAACAAAGAAAATCAAATATCAGGTAGAAATTACAAAAGAGGGGAAAAAGGTTCAAATTAATAACAATAAAATTCAGCTGTTAAGTGAATATATTGCTAAAATTCCGATAGTTGTGTTCTCGCCTGGAGATTTAAGAATTTTAAAAGATACGCCGATTACAAGAAGAAAATTTTTAAATATTGAGTTATCTTTTTATGATTCTAACTATTTAAAATATGTTAGTGATTATAATAAAGTCTTAAAACAACGGAATTCTTATTTGAAACAGTTATCTTTAAATGCTAATAAGAGTTATGAATACTTAGATATTCTAACGCAAAAATTAATTGAGTTAGGAAAAATTATTTATGATTTACGTTTAGAGTTCATTAATCAAATTAATTTAAGGATTAATGATTATTATAATCTAATTACAAAAGAGGGAAGCATCTCAGTAAAATATTTATCTACTTTTGATAAAAGCTCAGAAGAATTAGCTAAAAAATTCAAAAAAATATATGAAAAAGAGTTAAATTTTGGGAAAACTTTATTAGGAGTACATTTAGATGATCTTGATTTTTTATTAGATGATAATAAAGCGAAAGAGTGGGCAAGTGAAGGACAAATAAAAAATATTATAGTTGCTTTAAAATTGGCTGAATTAGAAATGATTAAAGAAAGATTAGGATTTGGACCAATACTTATTTTAGATGACTTATTTAGTGAGTTAGATAAAGAGAAAATAAACAATATTTTAAAATTATTACCAAGTGATTGCCAAATATTTATAACAACTACTGAATTAAGTAAGTTGAAAAAATCATTAAAAGAAAACAGTAAGAAGTTTAAGGTTTTTTCCGGAAACGTCGTAGAGGAGTGAGAGTATGCAAGAAGAAACAAAACATTATGATGCATCGGATATCCAAGTATTAGAAGGTTTAGAAGCCGTTCGTAAAAGACCTGGTATGTACATCGGTAGTACTAGTGTTAGAGGTCTTCACCATTTAGTATGGGAAATTGTGGATAATGCAATTGATGAAGCATTAGCAGGATATTGTGATGATATTGAAATTATTGTTAATAAAGATGGTTCTGTTACTGTAAAAGATGATGGTCGTGGTATTCCAGTTGGAGTTCATCCTAAAACAGGGTTATCAACAGTTGAAACTGTTTATACAGTATTACATGCCGGAGGAAAGTTCGGTGGTGGCGGATATAAGGTATCTGGAGGATTACATGGGGTAGGAGCATCAGTTGTTAATGCGTTAAGTAAATGGGTTACTGTAACAGTTTATAAAGAAGGTAAAATTCATGAAGTAAAATTTGCTAATGGAGGACATACTGAGTCACCATTAACGGTTATTGGTGACTGTAGTGAAGAAAGAACTGGTACAACCGTAACATTTATGCCAGATGCTGAAATATTTAAAGAAACAACAACATTTGATTATGATACTTTATTTACAAGAGCCAGAGAATTAGCTTTCTTAAATAAAGGGCTTAGAATAATCTTAGTAGATGATAGATCTGGTAAGAAAGATACTTTCCTTTATGAAGGTGGAATCAAGGAATATGTTGCATTATTAAATGAAAATAAGACAGCTATTCATGAAGATATTATTTATGTAGATGGAGTAGAAGAAGATATTTCTTTAGAAGTAGCATTCCAATATAATGACGGATATAATCCAGCTATTTATTCTTTTGTTAATAATATTACAACTCCAGAAGGAGGAACACATGAAGACGGAGTAAAATCTGCTTTAACAAGAATTATTAACACTTATGCAAAAGCAAATAAGTTTATGAAAGAAAATGACGATTCTTTAACCGGTGAAGATGTTAGAGAAGGTGTTACAATGATTGTTTCAGTAAAAGTTCCTGAACCACAATTTGAAGGACAAACTAAAACAAAACTAGGTAATACCGAGGTTAAAAGAGTTGTTGCTAACATTTTTGCTGAAGCATTTGAGAGATTTTTATTAGAAAATCCTGATCAAGCTAAAGCAATAGTTGAAAAATCAATGGTTGCAGCCAGAGCAAGAATTGCCGCTAAAAAAGCTCGTGAAGTTAATCGTAAAAAAGGAACTGTTGATTTACCTTCATTCCAAGGAAAATTAACAGGATGTTCTTCAAAAAATCCTGAAGAATGTGAAGTATTTATCGTCGAAGGGGATAGTGCAGCAGGAACAGCTAAGGATGGAAGAAATCCGGCTACCCAAGCTATTTTACCGATTCGAGGAAAAATCTTAAACGTAGAAAAAGCTCGTTTGGATAGAGCATTATCAAATGAAGAAATTAGAACAATGATAACTGCATTTAATACCGGAATTGGAGAAGATTTTGATATTTCTAAATTACGTTATCATAAAATAGTTATTATGACCGATGCCGATGTTGACGGAGCTCATATTAGAACATTGTTATTAACATTATTTTATCGCTATTTTAAACCATTAATTGAAAATGGACATATTTATGCTGCACAACCTCCGTTATACTCAATTACACATGGTAAAACAAAAAAATATGTTTTAAATGATGCTGAACTTGAAGAATATTTATCAACATTACCTCCAAACGTTAAACCAGATATTGGACGTATGAAAGGTCTAGGAGAAATGGATGCGCATGAACTTCGTGAAACAACAATGCATATTGATACGAGAGTTTTAAAGAAAATTGATTTAGAAGATGCTATGGCAGCTGATTCAATTTTTGACTTATTAATGGGTGAAGATGTTGAACCTAGAAGAAAATTTATTGAAGATAATGCTTTAAGTGTTATAAATCTGGATGTATAGGGCGGTGAGTTAAATGAATGAACATGATAAAATGGTCAGCGTTAATCTTGTTAAAGAAATGAAAGATTCTTTTCTAGATTATTCGATGAGTGTAATTGTATCAAGAGCAATTCCTGATGTAAGAGATGGTTTAAAGCCAGTTCATAGAAGAATATTATATACATTACTAGAAGAAGGAATGACTCCTGATAAAAAACATCAAAAAAGTGCTAATGCTGTTGGTGCTGTAATGGGACATTACCATCCACATGGAGATTCAGCTATTTATGATTCAATGGTAAGAATGGCTCAACCATTTACTTATCGACATACTTTAGTTGATGGACATGGAAACTTTGGTAATATTGACGGTGATGGAGCTGCAGCTTCCCGTTATACCGAGGCTAAATTAGCTAAGATATCAATGGAATTATTAAGAGATTTAAATAAAAATACTGTAGATTTTACTGATAACTACGATGGTCAAAGAAAAGAGCCAACAATTCTACCAAGTAGATTTCCAAATATTTTAGTTAACGGAAATATGGGGATTGCTGTTGGTATGGCTACTAACATTCCACCACATAACTTAGGAGAAGTTATCGATGGATGTGTTGCTTATATTGATAATCCTGATATAAGTATTATGGAATTAATGAATTATATTAAAGGGCCAGATTTTCCGAGTGGTGGTATAATTTTAGGAAATTCAGGTATTAAAAAGGCTTTTGAAACTGGTCGTGGAACAATAACTATTCGTTCAAGAGTTGAAATTGAAGAACATCACGGAAAAAATAGAATTATTATTACAGAATTACCATATCAAGTTAATAAAAAGGCTTTAATTATTAAAATAGCTGAATTAATTAGGGATAAAGTAATCGATGGAGTTTCAGGTCTAACCGATGAATCAGCTTTAGGTGGAGTTAGAATTGTAATAGATGTAAAAAAAGAAGCTAATGCTAATGTTATATTAAATAATTTATATAAACATACACAAGTTCAAATGTCTTATGGAATAAATTTCTTGATGTTAGTAGATGGTCGTCCTAGATGTTTAGATCTAAAAACTATTTACGAAAAGTATGTAGATCATCAAAAACATGTAATTTATCGTCGTACAGAGTTTGATTTAGCTAAATATAAAGCTAGATTGCATATTTTAGAAGGTTTAAAGATTGCTTTAGATCATATTGATGAAGTAATTCGAATTATTAAGGAATCTGAAACAGATGAAGATGCAAGTAAAGCGTTGATGGCTAAATATGGCCTTTCTGAAGCACAAACTAATGCTATCTTAGAAATGAAGTTAAGAAGATTAACTGGTTTAGCTAAGGAAACAGTTGAAAATGAAATTGATGAATTAACTAAATTAGTTGCTGAATTAACAGAAATTTTAGCAAGTGAAGAAAAAATTCTTAACATTATTAAAACGGAAATGCTTGAAATTAAAGCAAAATATGCTGATGAACGTAAAACAGATATCGACATGACAGCAATTGATTATATTGAAGATGAATCATTGATTCCTGATGAAAATGTGGTTATCACACTTACTAACAAAGGATATATTAAAAGAATGCTTGCAGATACTTATAAAACGCAAAATCGTGGTGGTGTAGGTATTAAAGGTATGACAACAAATGAAGAAGATTTTGTTGAAAGTATGATTAATATTACAACGCATGATTATGTATTATTATTTACTAATTTAGGTCGCGTATATCGCTTAAAAGGCTATGAAATACCAGAATTTAGTAGAACCGCAAAAGGTTTACCAATAGTAAACTTGATTCAAATAGAAAAAGACGAATATGTTAAATCGATGATCAACATTTCTAAAAATGAAAGTCATAAGTATTTGCTATTCGCAACTAAAAAAGGTATTGTTAAGAAAACTAACATTGAAGAATTCAACAATATTAGAGCAACTGGTAAAATTGCTATTTCTATGAAAGATAGTGATGAATTATTAGATGTTAAAAAGACTTCTGGTAATGATTTAGTATTACTTGGTTCAAGCGAAGGTAAGTTAGTTAAATTCTCAGAAGATAAACTTAGAGCAATGGGAAGAACTGCAAGTGGCGTTAAAGGTATTAATTTGGATGGAAATGTTTGTGTTGCGTGTGAAATTGTTAAAAACGAAGATAATATCTTAATAGTTACTAACAAAGGATACGGAAAACAATCAAGAGTTAGTGATTTTAGAGAAACAAGCCGTGGAAGCAAAGGTGTAAAAGCTTTAAGTGTAACAGAGAAAAATGGTTCAATAGTTGCTGTAAAAGTTGTTGAAGAAAATAAAGAATTAGTTATTATGACCAACAATGGTATGGCAATGCGTATGAAATTAGAGCAAATTAACACTTTAGGAAGAACCGCACAGGGGGTTAGATTAATTAATTTAAAAGAAGATCACTTTGTTACTACTATTAGTTTAGTAGAAAAAGAGGATGAGATTGAAGAAGATCTTACAGAAATATATTCTAACGAAATTAACAATGATGTTCCACGTGAAACATCTGAAGAACAGAACTAGTATTAATGTAAAAACTATTTAAGTATGAACTTAGATAGTTTTTTTGTACATAAAATTATGAATGTTTCACGTGGAACATTCATAAAAGTATATAATATTTATACAATTAACTATTATTTTAAAATAAAATTAACTCGATGTCTTTCTAAATTTTGTATTTAATCATTTATTGGTTGTACCATGATGTTTCACGTGAAACATTGTGGATAACTTTGTTTAGTATAGTTTAACTTAGGAACTTAAATTAATGTTCCACGTGAAACATATATTTTTGATAATATGCTTTTAAAGGTAACAAACCTTTATTTGTTTTAGATTTTTATAAAAAAATATTGTTTTTTTGTGTTCCACGTGAAACATTAAAAAGTTGCTTGTTAAAAAAATATATGATAATATTTATTCGTGCAACAAATATGCTGTAATCTGGTCAGGATAGGAATATAGCAGCCACGTCGGTCTCTGTTTGTGTGCACTTTTTTTGTAGGAGAATTTATATGCAAGAAAAAGTTGAGAAAAAGTTATTAACATTAGCTAAAAAAGCTTTTAAAAGAGATGAAATACCAGTTTCGGCAGTAATTGTTAAAAATAATAAGATAATTTCTTGTGCTTTTAATAAAAAACAAAAATCTCATGATGTAACAGGTCATGCTGAAATATTAGCTATAAGAAAAGCGACTAAAAAACTAAAAGATTGGCGCCTTAATGGTTGCGATTTGTACGTGACGTTAAAACCTTGTTCAATGTGTTGTGAGGTTATTAAGCAATCTAGAATAAATAAAGTTTATTTTTATTCAGAAAAGTTATCCACAAAAAAAGAGTATAACAAAACAGAATTTATTAATGTTCAAACTAATGTTTCTCAGGAACTTGTTGGATTTATGCAAAAAATATTTAAAAATAAAAGATAATCTGTTTGAACTATGGTATACTTATTAGGTAAGGAGCAATAACTATGGACTATAAAGTATTATATCGTAAATATCGACCTGACAATTTTGAAAATATTATTGATCAAGATTTTATTATAAAGACTTTAAAAAATGCGATAAATAAGCAAAAGATTGCTCATGCTTATATTTTTTCGGGACCTCGTGGGACCGGAAAAACTACGACAGCAAAGGTTTTTGCTAAATCCTTAAATTGTTTGAATTATTCTGAATCGGGACCTTGTGGCGAGTGTGATTTGTGTAAGAGTTTTGCCCAAAGTCCAGATATAATTGAAATTGATGCTGCTTCTAATAATGGTGTAGATGAGATAAGAGAACTTATTAATAATGTAAAGCTTGCGCCATCGATGTCTAAATATAAAGTTTATATAATTGATGAAGTTCACATGCTAACAGCAAACGCCTTTAATGCTTTGTTATTAACATTGGAGGAACCGCCTAGTAATGTAGTGTTTATATTGGCTACAACTAACGTTGAATGTATTCCAATAACTATTTTATCGAGATGTCAAAGGTTTGACTTTCATCAAATAAGTCTACCGGCGTTGGTTTCTCGTTTAAAGTATGTAAGTGAAGAAGAAAAAATTCAAATTTCTGATGAAGCAATTACAGAAATAGCAAATTTGGCAGAAGGCGGAATGCGAGATGCTTTAGGAATATTAGATCAACTCAGTTCTCAATATGATAATATTTCATTAGATATTGTTCAAAATTCATATAATATAGTTAGTACTATTTTGATAGAACAACTTAATAATGCTTTTTTAACAAATGATTATCTTAAGATTATTGAAATTATTGATGAAATAAAATCTAAAGGGTATGATTATAAAAATGTTGCTAAAAAAATAATCAACATTTTTATGAATATGCTAATAGCAAACAGAAACGAATATTCTTCGTCTAATATCTCTAAATTAAAGAAAGCAATATTAGAGATAAATCAATCTATTAATGATGCTAATATATATGTTAGTCCATACATATTGCTAGAAGCTATAATGTTAGCAACAGTTGACAGTGAGGTTGCTATTGAAACCTCAAAAGAAGATAAAAAAGTTACTAACAATGTAAATCGTGTTGATTCAAATTATTTCCCGGGAAATAATTTGAATCAAGTTGAAGTAGAAAAAGATGAGAAGATTCCGGTTACTGAGGAAAGTAAAGAGACCGAATTTTCTAGGGATGATAATAAAAATTATTTCCCGGGAAATAATTTTGAAGAATCTGATTATGAAAAATTGAAAAATATTAGAATCAATAATTGTTTTGTAAATCCGCAAAAATTAATTTTAGAAGAATTAAAAGAAAAATGGAATAGTTTTGTTAACAATATAAATGATTCTCAAATATTATCGGTTTTAGTAGATACTAATGTTGTCGCAGCTTCTGATTTATATGTCATAATAACTTCGGGATCTAAAGGCACTGCAGAATTAGTTAACTTAAATATTAATAAGGTTGATGAAGTTGCTTCTGAGTATTTTAATAAAAAATTAAAATTAGTTGCGATAACTGATGAAGAATGGATCGTTCAAAAAAAGGGATATATCCAAAATTTAAAAAATAAGAAAACATATTCTCTTATTGAAGAAGATGATATACAATATACAGAGGAAGAAAATGATGAGCTTGCAGATATTGCTAGCGAAATATTTTCAGAGGATAAAATAGAATTTAATTAAGGAGATGGAATAATGAATTTACAAAGTATGATGGCGCAAGCGCAAAGAATGCAACGTGATATTACTAAAAAGAAAGAAGAAATTGATAAAACTGAATTTGAAGGTAATTCTGAATGGGTAAAGGTTACATTTAAAGGAGATAGAAAACTTGTTTCTTTAAAAATTTTAAAAGAAGGTACTATCGATGAAGATGATAAAGAAGTGTTAGAAGATATGATTAATATTGCTATAAGTGATGCTTTAGCTAAAATTGATAAAGAAATTAATGACAAGCTTGGTGCATATAGTCAAGGCTTAAATGGGTTATTCTAAAATGGCAATTTATCCTAAATTAATTGAAGAAACTATGGATTTTTACAAGCAGCTTCCAGGTATAGGTGAGAAAAACGCTGAAAGACTTGCTTTGGCAACAATGGCTATTGATGAAGATGCAATAAGCGACTTTGCTAATTGTATACTTAATTTAAAAACTTTACATGCATGTCCGATATGTGGTCATTTAACAGATGAGGAGATTTGTAATATTTGTAGTGATGATGGTCGTGAAAAAAATGTTATATGTGTAACAGAAGACTCAAAAAGCGTTTTTACTTTTGAAAAGTCTGGCCATTTTAATGGAGTATATCATGTTTTAAATGGATTAATTTCTCCGATTGATGATATTTCTCCGGAAGATATTAACATTGCAAGTTTGGTATCAAGAGTAAAAGAAATGGAAAATCCTGAATTAATATTATCTTTAAAATCATCAATAGAAGGTGAAACTACGATGCTTTATTTGAAAAAAATATTTGAAAATAGTAATGTGATAATATCAAGATTATCTTATGGAATTCCGATGGGTGCAGATATAGATTATCTTGATCCAGTAACTATTGATAAAGCCTTAGTTGATAGAAAAAAGATTTCTGAATAATTTATTGATTTAATGCATAATTTTCACTAGGTGAGAATATGTTCAAAGTATTATTTAAAGTATTAAAAAGAGTATTATTTGCATTTATATTTTTATATAGTTTTAACTTGTTAGTTTCCTCAATCAATATTAATATTCCCGTAAATTTAATTTCTATTGGAATAGTATCTTGTTTAGGAACTCCAGGTTTGTTATCTTTGGTAATAATGAGTTTCATTGTTAAATAAGGAGGTTTAAATGGCAGTATTAGTTAGACAAGCTATATTAAATCAAGTACGTGAGAAAAAGTTAGCTCACGCTTATTTAATTGAAACAAACAATTTATTAGAGTTTGAAAATGAATTAAAAGAAATATTAAAAATGATTTTATGTGAAGAAGATAATGAATATTGTAATAATTGTCAACAATGTTATTTTGTTGAAAATGATAATCATCCTAATATTATTCGAATAGCTGCTGACGGAGTTAATATTAAAATAGGTCAAGTTGAAGAGTTACAAAAGAAATTTAGCACTAAAGCTTTTTTTGGAAAGTATAATATTTATATCATTTATGAAGCGGATAAACTAAATCAGACTGCTGCAAACGCTTTACTTAAGTTCTTAGAAGAGCCAGAAGAAAATATTATTGGTTTACTTTTAACGACGAAAAAGGATCTAGTTTTACCAACAATAACTAGTCGTTGTCAACTTTTAACAGAAATTTTTGATATATGTGAAGATAATAATAGTTTAAAAGATAATGCTACAAGATTACTTGATTTAACATCATCTATTACAGGTATTTATGATGTAAAAGATTATATAGGCAGTCTGGAAGATAAAAATGATTTAAAACATATATTTAGTTATTTATTACAAGATGAATTAGAAAAAGGGAAAGAAGTTGATTTAAGAAAAGTTAAAATTTACCATCGCTTTCTTGAAAAAATAAAGTATAATGTAAATATGGAACTTTTGCTTGAAGAGTTTATTATAGAGATGAGTGAAGTAAAATGATTAATATATATGAAGTAATCTTTAAAGAAAGAGGAAAGAAATATTATTTCAAAAGCGAACAGACTATTGAAGTTGATACTCAAGTAATTGTTGAAACTGAAAAGGGCGAACAATTTGGGAAAGTTGTTAACAAAGTAACTGAAGATCAAAATAAAGTGCCTGTAGCGGAAATTAAAGAAATATTAAGAATTGCAACAGATAAAGATTATGACGCATATTTAAAAAATTGTAAGGATGCTACGGCAGCTTTGAAAAAAGCTAAGTCTTTGGTTAAAGAGTTGAATTTAGATATGGATATCATAAATGTAGTATTTACCTTTGATCGTAAGCAATTATTGTTTAATTTTGTGGCTGATGAAAGAATTGATTTCCGTGAACTTGCTAAAAAGCTAGCTGCTATTTATAAAACAAGAATAGAATTACGCCAAATTGGAGCTCGTGATAAAGCTAGAGAAATTGCTGGTATTGGTCCATGTGGACAAGTACTATGCTGTAGTAACTTTTTACAACATATTGATTCTGTTTCAATGAATATGGCCAAAAATCAAGGAGTTTCTTTAAATCCCCAAAAGATTAATGGAATGTGTTCAAGACTTCTTTGTTGTTTAACGTATGAAGATGAAGAATATAAAAGATGTAATAAGGGACTACCTTCAGTTGGTCAAAAAATCAACGTTGATGGAGAAATAGCTCAAGTAATCTCTGTAAATATTTTAAAAAGAGAAGTTACTGTTTTAGTTGGAAATGAAAAGAAAGAAATAAGTTATCCTTATGAAGATATTAAATGATTTATATGATTATAATTTAAAAATTTATCAAGATGAGGATTATTTTAAATTTTCTTTAGATTCTATCTTGCTAGCTGAATATATTAAATTAAAGAAAAGTGATAAAATTATTGATCTTTGTACAGGTAATGCTCCTATACCAATGATTTTATCAACAAAGTATGATAATGAAATATATGGAATAGAAATTCAAAATAACGTATATAATAATGCAAGTGATTCAATTACTTATAATAATTTACAAGAACAAATCAAAATAATAAATGATGATGTTAAAAATGTAAAAAATTATTTCCCGGGAAATAATTTTGATGTTGTATCTTGCAATCCGCCATTTTTTAAATATAATAAAAATGCTCTTATAAATGAAGTGGAGGAAAAAGCGATATCTCGTCATGAGATAAAAGTAAGTTTAGAAGACCTTTGTTGGCAAATTGATTATTTATTAAAAGATAATGGCTGTTTATACATGGTTCATCGAGCAGATCGACTTACAGAATTAACGATTATTTTAAATAATTATGGCATTGCTATAAAGGAATTAGTTTTTATTAAGACTAATAAATCTGCTGAATTAGCTTTAGTATTAATTAAAGCCGTAAAAAAAGGAAAGCTAGGGGTAAAAGTAAAATGTCTTGATGTTCAAGACTTAAAGACTTATAAAAATATATTTGATTAGGAGGTTACAATATGAAACTAATTGTAGGATTAGGTAATCCTGATAAGGAATATGATAATACAAGACATAATATTGGATTTATGATTGTGGATAACTTTGTGGATAACTCAAATTGGACGAAAAAACACAATAGTTTAATTTATAGTACAAATATATCTGGTCAAAAGGTTTTATTTGTAAAACCTCTTACTTATATGAATAATTCAGGTCTAGCTGTTAGAGAAATAGCTAATTATTATGATATAGATATAGATGATATTTTAATTATTCACGACGATTTAGATTTAGTTTTTGGAACTTATAAACTTAAGAAAAATAGTTCATCTGGTGGACATAATGGAATTAAATCAATTATTAGTAATCTTCATTCAGAAGCTTTTGCGAGATTAAAAGTTGGTATATCTAAAGCAAATGGTGATGTTAAGGATTATGTTTTAGGAAAGTTTTCTAAAGCAGAAACAGAAAGGATAAATGATTTATATCCAACATTTAATAAAATAATTGAAACCTTTATATCTGATGGTATTGAAAAAGCGATGATGAACTATAATAAAAAAGGTGAGTAAATGGACTTTCTGGATGATTATTTAAAAGTGGAATCTGGACTTAAGATAGGTGGTTTAACTGAAGAGTTAAGCATTTTTTACGTTCTAAAAGCATTTCAAAAGACAAATAAACATGTAATTGTATTGGTAAGTTCATTATATGAAGCTAACAAGCTATATCAGAAAATTAAAACTCATACGGACAATGTTTTATTGTTTCCAATGGATGATTTTGTTACATCGGTAGCATTAGCGGTTTCTCCTGAACTTAAAATGACAAGATTAGAAACTTTAAATAGTTTAGTAACACCGAAAATAATCGTAACTAACTTGATGGGTTATTTAAAATTTTTACCACACATTGAAAGTAATAAAATATATACAATTTCAAAAGGAGAAAATATCAATCGTGACACTTTAGTAGAAAACCTGGTAGATCTAGGTTATACCAAGGATTCTATTGTTACTTCAACAGGAGAATTTGCGGTTCGTGGTTTTGTTGTAGATGCTTTTTTGTTTAGCGAAAATCATCCGATAAGAATAGAGTTTTTTGGTAATGAAATAGAATCTATTAGATATTTTGATGAAAAGACGCAACGATCTTTAGAAACAATAGAATCTGTAAATATTTATCCAGTTGACGAAATAACTACCTCTATAAATAGTTCATTGTATGATTATTGTGATGATCCTTTAGTAATTAAGATAAATGAACAACAGATTAATGCTAGTAATTTAAAACTTCAAAGTGATATTGTTGAATATTGTGCAACTAAAGATAATCATATGGAAAAATATATGTTTTATTTAGATGAAATCATAGAAAAAGAAGTAATTTATTTGGATACTTTAGAAAATGTGGATAGTGATGTAAACGTTAATCTTGGGGCTAAAACGATAATCCCGTTTGATGGTGATTATGATTATTTAGCTAAAGAAGTTGATAAATATTTAAATGCGGGAAAAGAAGTATTTTTTTGTTTATCAACTGATAGCGAGATTAAAACTATTAAAGAATTAAATTTAGGAAACATTAAAATAATAAAGAAAAAAATTAATAATGGCTTTATACTTGATAAATATGTTGTAATTGGTGAAAATGATCTAGATAAATCTAAAAATAGCGTTATTAAATATCGTAATAATTATCGTTTAGGAAGAAAGATTAAGGATTATGAACAATTAGAAATTGGAGACTATGTTGTTCATAGCATGCATGGCATAGGAGTTTATGCAGGTTTAATAACTTTAGAAAGAAATGGCTTAAAAAAAGATTATTTACAAATAAATTATCAAGGAAATGATAAGATTTATGTTCCGGTGGAAAATATTAGTAATGTTTTTAAATATAGTGCAAATGAAGGAAGTGCTCCAAAGTTGAATAAGTTAAATTCTGTTAGTTGGGAAAAGACGAAAAGATCATTAACTAAAAAAATAAAAGATATATCAGAAGAATTAATCAAGCTGTATGCCGCTAGAAATATGCTAGAAAATGAAAAATATAAGACTTATGAAGAAGAAGTCTTGTTTGCCAATGAATTTCCTTATACCGAAACTGCTGATCAGCTAAAAGCTATTTCGGAAATTGATATGGATTTAAAAAGTTCTAAACCAATGGATAGGCTATTGTGTGGAGATGTTGGATTTGGTAAAACTGAGGTGGCTTTTAGAGCGATATTTAAAGCAGTATTAAATAATAAACAAGTTTTTTATTTATGTCCAACAACTATTTTGTCGAAACAACAATATGAGAATGCGATAGAAAGATTTAAAAGTTATCCTATTGAAATAGCATTATTAAACAGATTTACTACACCAAAAGAAAAGGAACGTATTTTAAAAGACTTAGAAAATGGAACTATTGATATAGTATTTGGAACCCATCGTTTATTAAGTAAAGATGTTAAATTTAAGAAGTTGGGACTTTTAGTAGTGGATGAAGAACAACGCTTCGGCGTAACTCATAAAGAAAAAATTAAAGAATACAAAAATGATGTTAATGTTTTGACATTATCAGCTACGCCAATTCCGCGAACTTTAAAAATGGCTTTAAGTGGGCTTCGGGATTTAACAGTAATTGATACTGCTCCCGTAAACAGATATCCAATTCAGACTTATGTAGTCGCTGAAAATGATTTGATAATTAAGGATGCAATATATAAAGAGTTAGCTAGAAATGGCCAAGTATTTATTTTATATAATAATATCGGTAAGATGGATGATAAACTTTTACATCTGCAAAAATTAGTGCCAGAAGCAAGAATTATCAGTGCTCATGGACAAATGTCTAAGCAAGATCTAGAAAAAATAATGGAAGATTTCATTGATTATAAATATGATATTTTATTATGTACAACAATTATTGAAACAGGGATTGATATACCTAATACCAATACTTTATTAGTTTTTGATGCTGATCATTTTGGTTTAAGTCAGTTATATCAGTTACGAGGAAGGGTCGGAAGAAGCGACCGTATTGCGTATGCTTATCTTTTCTATGATAATAGGAAAGTACTAAATGATATTGCGGTAAAACGTCTGCAAGCAATTAAAGAATTTACGGAACTTGGTAGTGGGTACAAGATAGCGATGCGAGATTTAGCAATTCGTGGTGCTGGAGATATCTTGGGAAGTGAGCAAGCAGGTTTTGTTGATAGTGTAGGTATTTCTTTATATTTGAAAATGGTTGAAGATGAGATAAAAAGGCAGAATGGTGAAGAGGTTTATGAAGAAACCGAGAAACCTTCTTTAATAAATGTAGAAACACATATTAGTGATAATTATGTTTCTGATGAAGACTTAAAAATTGAAATTCATCAAAAGATTAATGAAATTGATTCATATAATAAATTAATTGATGTTAAAAATGAATTAGAAGATCGATTTGGTAAAATAAGTGAAGAATTAGTTATTTATATGTATGAAGAATGGTTTGAAAAATTAGCTAGTAAATTTAATATTACAAAAGTTACCCAAACTGATCGTTTAATAACTATCGAAATTCCAGAAGATATAAGTGCCAATATTAAAGGAGATAAATTATTCTTAGAAGCTTATTCTATAACTCCTAAATTTCAATTTAAATATTTTAATAAACGAATTATAATAATGCTTCCAATTAAGCAATTAGATAAACATTTCATATATTATTTAGTTGAATTATTAGAAAAGATTAGTAATTAATTTTACGTAAATGAAAAAACGCTAGGATCGGGGTATGACCTAGCGTTTACTTTTTTTGACGGAAATTTAAAAATATTTAGCCTTTGTAGTTATGACGGCTTTCTTCGATAAGTTTTATTGTTTCTTCTAAACCATGTAAGTTACCAATTTCAACGTCAACATTTTGTAAATGCTTGTAAGTTTTGAAAAATTCTCTAATTTCTTCAATTGTATGTTCCGGTAAATCCTCAAGTTTTTGAATATGATCCCATCTTGGGTCAGTGTCAACTACACTTATAACTTTTTCATCAGTTTGATTATTATCAATTAATTCAAGATAACCTAATACCCTTGCTTTAATTATACATCCAGGAAAAGTTTGAGATGTTGATAATACTAAGATGTCTAATGGATCGCCATCACCACTTAATGTATTTTCAATAAATCCATATTCACAAGGATATGAAACACTACTATATAAAACTCTATCTAATTTAATTCTGCCAGTTTTATGATCTACTTCATATTTATTTTTAGTTCCCATAGGAATTTCTACAATAGCTTCTACTGTCATATAAACCACCTTTCATAATAAGTATAAATATCTTCTTTATTTAATTCAAATAAAAGTATAAATACTTAACAAAAGTTAACACTATAATTAGAATGGAGTGAATTAATGTAGTGAAATCTACTGGAGTATTTAGAAAAATTGATGATTTAGGAAGAATTGTTATTCCTAAAGAGATAAGAAAGACTATGGGAATTAGAGATGGAGAAAATTTAGAAATAATTATCGATGATGATGCAATTAAATTAAGAAAACATTCTTTAGTAAATAAATATCAAAGTTTTATAAATGATTTAGTAAATTCAACTAATAATATAACTGATTTAGATATTATGGTTACTGATCGTGATAAAGTTATAGCTTGTGCTGGGAAAAATATTAAAAATGAAATTTTAAATAAACAACTAGATAATAATTTAAAAGTAATAATTGATGAAAGACAAAACAAAGTTAGTAAAGAACTAGATAAATATCTTTTTGAAGATAAAGAATTAATTGGCTATTATATGATATTTCCGATAATTAGTGATGGTAATTCCTTGGGTTTAGTAATTTTGTATAATAAAAATCAAATAGATACTAATTATTTAGTAGTTGCTAAATTACTTTCTTCATTAATTGCTAATAAAGTGGATATTTCTTGCTAAAAAAACTTATCTATGTTAAAATGGCTACATAATTAATGTTGAAGGAATGATTAGTTATTTTAGTTAACTAGAGAGATTGTGGTTGGTGAAAACAATTTAATTTAAAATAATGAAGATGACTCTGGAGTTAAATCGTGTAAGTCGCGTTAAGATATAAGTGTATGATAATTCATAAATAAAGGTGGTACCGCGGGTATTTACTCGTCCTTTAGTTTATGAATTTTTTTATGTTTTGGAGGAATTATGGAAAGATATTTTGAAAAAATAAGTTTTGAACAATTTAAAAAAGACATAAAAGATGATAAAGATTTATATGATAAATATGAATTACCAATTAGAAAAACAAAAGCATCTGCTGGATATGACTTTTTGGCAATAGAAGATTTTGAAATTGAGCCAGGGAAAATTAAAAAGATTCCTACAGGAATTAAAGCAAAGTATCCTGAAGATGAAATGCTAATGCTATTTGTGCGTAGTAGCATGGGATTTAAGTGGAATGTACGAATGTGCAATCAAGTTGGAATTATTGATGCAGATTACTATAATAATCCTGATAATGAAGGTCATATGTGGTTTGCGTTACAGAATGAAGGCGATAAAACTTTTAGAGTTAAAGCCGGAGAGGGTTTTGGTCAAGGCATTTTTGTAAAATATAATTGTGTATCAAATGAAGAAGAAATAGAAAATGAAAGAACTGGTTGGAGTGGAAAACCAGAAAAGGAAGGAAGATAAAAATGAATAAAAAATATTACATAACAACACCAATATATTATCCAAGTGCTAATTTTCATATTGGACATTGTTATACAACAATAATTGCTGATGCAATTGCTAGATATAAAAGATTAACTGGTTTTGATGTTTTTTTCTTAACAGGAACTGATGAACATGGTCAAAAGATTGAAAATAAAGCTAAGGATGCTGGAGTAACTCCTCAAGCATATGTTGATGCAATTGTAGATAATGCTAAAAATTTATGGGCATCTTTAGGAATTACTTATGATAAATTTATTAGAACAACTGATGATTATCATGAACAAGCTGTGCAAAAAATATTTGAAAAATTATATAATCAAGGAGATATATATAAAGGAAAGTATACTGGACTTTATTGTACTCCATGTGAATCATTTTGGACTGAAACTCAATTAGTTGATGGTAAATGTCCGGATTGCGGAAGAGATGTTCACGAAGTAGAAGAAGAAAGTTATTTCTTTAAATTATCAAAATATCAAGATAGATTAGTTGAATATTTAGAAAGTCATCCAGAGTTTATTCAACCAGAATCTCGTAAAAATGAAATGATTAATAATTTCATTAAACCAGGATTAGAAGATTTATGCGTTTCTAGAACAACATTTACTTGGGGAGTTCCTGTAACATTTGATCCTAAACATGTTGTTTATGTATGGATAGATGCGTTAACAAATTATATTACAGCTTTAGGATATGCTAGTGATAATGATGAGTTATATCAAAAATATTGGCCAGCAAACTTACATTTAGTAGGAAAAGAAATTGTTAGATTCCATACAATTATCTGGCCGGCTTTATTAATGGCTTTGGATATTCCGCTACCTGATAAAGTATTTGGTCATGGATGGTTAATCATTGATGGTGGCAAGATTTCTAAATCAACCGGAAATTATAAAGATCCTCGTGAATACATTGAAGAATATGGTGTCGATGCTGTTAGATATTTTGCTTTAAGAGAAGTTCCGTTTGGAAATGATGGTAATTTTTCAGAAGAATCTTTAATTAATAGAACTAATGCTGATTTGGCTAACACATTAGGTAACTTAGTAAATAGAACAATAAGCATGAGTCATAAGTATTTTGAGGGACGAATTGAAAATAAAAAGGTTGCTACTGAATTTGATGAAAGCTTAATTAGTCTAGTTAATAATTTAACTAATGTTGTAGAAGAAAAAATGAGTAATTTAAGAATTGCTGATGCTTTAGATGAAATATTTGAAGTTTTAAGAAGATGTAATAAATACATTGATGAAACTACTCCATGGATACTTGCTAAAGATGAAAATGAAAAGGAAAAATTACAAACAGTTCTATATAACTTAATTGAATCAATTAGATGTGCATCTGTATTATTACAAGCATTTATTCCTACAACAGCTGAAAAAATATTTAATCAATTAAATACGGAGTTAAATAATTATGAATCTGCCTCATTTAAAGAAGATAATGTGTTTGAATTAAATAAACCAGAAATATTATTTGCTAGAATTGACATTAAATAGAAGTTCATTTTACATGAGCTTTTTTATTTGATATTTGCTAATGTTTGTGCTATTGTAAATGCAATTTATTAGAATTTTTAGGAACGTGAAGATTATGGAAATAATAAAATATAATGATATTAATTTTGAACGATTAGAAAAGCTGCCTAAACAAGGTAATTTTTCAACAATTTATTGCCAAGGTGATGTATGCTATAAATTATTTGAGAATTTAAACGACGCGGAAATAGAAGTGATGCTAAGAAAGTTTTTAGAAATGGATGGTATACAAATAGTTGGGGCGATATTTCCAAAAACTTTGATTATGCATAACAATAAATTTGTTGGTTATACGATGGATTATTATAAAGGGGCTATCACTTTGTTTGATATGTTTCAGAGTAGATATGTATCTTGCAAAGCTTTGTTTAGTTATGTTATTAAAGCAACTGATGTCTTAAAAAAGCTTCATGAGAATGGTATAATCTATCAAGATTTAAATTTTGAAAATATATTAGTTGATAATGAAGACAATATTCATTTTTGTGATATGGATGCTTGTTGTTATAACAATCTCATTTCGCCATTTATACCTGCAGTAATGCAAAGCTTATGGATTAATTATAGAAAAGAAACTGATGTATTTACAGAGAAAGTTGATAGAATTTCTATGTTAACTTCTCTTTTGCATTTAATTTATGCTAAAGAAATTCAAGAAATAACACCTAGAAAATATGATAAGCTATCTAGAAATGTTCGTACGTTGGAAAATTTAAGGCCAATTTTTGATATGCTTGTCGATGTTAATCGGGATGTTGAGGATATACCATATTTAGATGAATTAATTGATAGATCTGATGATTATGTGTTTGACAGAAATAAATTATTAGGTTTTTCTAGATTATTAAAAAAATACTAAGAATACTTGTTAAAAAGGTGTTTTTTCTTTATAATTTTTGTTGGTGATATTATTATGTTTGTAGATACACATTGTCATATATATAAAGATTATTATGAAGATATTGAATTTATTTTAGGAGAAGCTAAAAATAATAACGTTGAATATGTTATCAATAATGGTTGTGACCGAAGGTCAAATAAAGAAGTTTTGGAACTTTTGAATGTTTATAAAAATATGTATGGAGCTATTGGTATTCATCCAGAATCGGTTTTAGATTATACCGAAGATGATTTGAAATTTATTGAAGATAATATTAACAATCCTAAAGTAGTCGCTGTTGGAGAAATAGGTTTAGATTATCATTATACAAAGGAAGATAAAGATAAACAAATCGAGTTATTTGAAGCTCAATTAAAGTTGGCTGAAAAGTATCGTAAACCAGTCATTATACATAGTAGAGAAGCTACTGCTGATACAATTGAGATTTTAAAAAAATATAATGTTAAGGGAGTAATTCATTCTTTTTCTGGTTCTTATGAAACAGCAATGATTTATATTAAAATGGGTTATTTATTAGGAGTGAATGGTGTGGTAACTTTTAAAAATAGTAATTTAAAAGATGTGTTAAAAAGAATACCATTAGAGCATATAATTGTAGAGACTGACTCTCCGTATTTAACTCCTGTTCCTTTTAGGGGAAAGCAGAATGCTCCTAAGTATGTTATTCATGTTGCAGAATTTTTAAGTGAACTTTATAGTGTATCTTTAGAGGAATTAGCAAAAGTTACCAACACTAATATTAGGCGCATTTTTGACATAAATATGTAATTATGCTATAATTCTTTTATCAATTGAGGTGAATTGATGAAAATTTTAAATATAGGAATAAAATCATTATTAATGGTTGTAGCAGTATTTTTAATAAATTCAAGCACTTTGGTTTATAATGAAAGTAAAGTTGAAAATGAAAACGTTAGTAAAAACGTTAATTTATCAACAATGGCTTTAAAAATTGAAGAAATTGAAGTTAATAAATACTATACAGCAATAGATACGTTTACTGGTGATTTAACTGGATATACTTATGATTGTCCTTTATGTGGGGGAACACTTGGTTGTATGCCTAGTTATAACATTAGAGATGGGAAAGATTATTATGTAGATGAAACTTATAAAAAAGTAAAAATTGTTGCATCTTCAAAAAATTTACCATGTGGTTCAATTGTAAGATTTGAAAGCAGTAGAATCTCTCCAGATCCAGTAATAGCAATAGTCTTAGACAGAGGAGTTAGAGGAAATTCCTTAGATTTACTATCTCCATCTGAAGAATATGCTAGGACAAATGTTGGTCGTTCGACAATTACTTATGACGTATTAAGATTAGGATGGGATTAACCCATCTTTTTTAAAGGAGTAACTTATGGAAATTAAAGCAAAGAAAAGTTTAGGTCAAAACTTTTTAGAAGATGAAAGAATTTTAGATGATATTATCGTTAATTGTAATGTTACTGAGGAAGACTTAGTAATTGAAATTGGCCCAGGAAAAGGTGCTTTAACGAAAAGATTAAAGTCTTTTAATTGTGATTTAATAGCTTTTGAAATAGATGAAAGAATGGTTAGTGTTTTAAAAAAGTTAGAAGATGATAAAACTTTGGTTATTTTTGAAGATTTTTTAAAAGTTGATTTAGAAAAATACGTAAACAAAAAATATTGTAAAATTCATGTTATTGCTAATATTCCTTACTATATTACTTCATTAATAATTAAAAAGGTATTGGAAAGTAAAATAATAGTAGATGAAATGATTTTAATGGTTCAAAAAGAGGTTGCTGATAGATTAAGTGCATCCTGTAAATCAAAATCTTATGGTTCTTTAACTGTTTATTGTAATGTTAATTATGATGTTAAAAAGTTATTTAATGTGAGTAAATATTGTTTTAATCCTGTTCCTAAGGTGGATAGTGCAATAGTAAAATTTACTAGAGCAGATAAATATAATATTAAAAATATGGAAGTTTTTGAAAAGCTTATTAATGATTCTTTTGCTCTAAAAAGAAAGACTTTAAAAAATAATTTAAAAGCTTATGATTGGAACGAAATATATGATATATTAAAAGTACATGGTTATACAGAAAATGTAAGAGCTGAAGAAATTCCAGTAAATATTTTCGTTTTATTAGCTAATTATATGGCCAAGTAATAAAGAGGTGACATAATGATATCTGTTATTAAGTGCGACGAAAATAATAATAGGCAAACATATATGTGTTTCGGTTTGTCAAGTAATTATTTAAACATTCATGGGTTTGATGTAACGAATGCTGGTGTTTTTAATATGAATAAAACGTTTATCTATGAATTGTTAGAAACTTTTTTGTTAGGTAAAGAATCGGAACAACTGGACGACTACTTAGGGTTTAAAGTTTATTTAGATAAGAAAACTGGTTTGAAACATTATTTTAAAGATGGTAAAGAAAATTTCTCTGCACTTTTTAAATTTAATGGAGATAATGCTTTAAATTATGAGAAGTGCGAGGAAATCTTTGAGTCTTCTGGTTCACAAAACAAAAATAATAAAGGAATATTTAAGTTTAAAATATTAGGAGCGGTGTTTATTTGTTCGGCCAGTTTTATTTTGCTATTAAATCTTATGAATATTTTTGATGTGTCTTTGACTGATATTAAAACTACTTTTGATAATCTTAGCCAAGTAAGGATTAGTTCTTTGGGTAAAATAGAATATGGTCCATTAGCTAAAAAAGTAAATAGTGTTAAGGAAATACAAGAATATATTTATCAATCGGATAATCTAACTCAAAGTGAAAAAGAGTTTTTAGATAATGAAGATTTGTTTAATGATATTTTACTTTATACGTATGGAACTAAAATGGATTACTTATATAATTTAAAACTTGAAGGTTTAGAAATTAAGTATTTTCAAGGTGAAGAAGATGACCCTCTTATTGGGTATTATACAATGATGGATCCTAATGCTATTAATGGAAAAGAAGGTGTTGAGAAGAAATTATGGCTAGATCATGAATTTATTCATTTATTACAACATCCTAATGTTTATAGTTATATTTGTGAGTCAACGGCGGATATTATTGCTTATGAATATTATGGATCTAATCATGAGGGATACGTTAATGCGGATAAGAATGGTCGTAAATTAATGGACGTAATAGGCCCAAAAATAATTTGGGAATATGTATTTACTGGTGATGCAACTAAGTTAAATAATATTTTGAGAGAAAATTTATCAGAAGAAGATTATAAGGTGTTTATTGATATTCTAGAAAAAAATGATGGGCGAGATGAAGAGCTATCAAATTTAATTGACAAACTTTATTTAAATATTTATAAGTCAGATATTAAATCTAATCAAGATATTTATGATATTCATGGTAATTTTATTGATAAAAGAATTTATTTTAATGAATCTAAAATGCTTGAAAATAATTTTTACAATGTATCAGTACAAAAGGGTTTAAATCATGGTTTAGTTAAAGAGGATGACATCATATATTATGAAATTATAAGTAGTGAAGAAGATAATGTTTTGTTTGAAAAATACAGTATTGGGGGGATTCCATCTAAAACAAAGTATGAGCCGTTAGTTTCCTTAGATGGTTGTACAATTGATAACGACGGAATTGTAAGATTATATTACCCTAATGGAATGTTTGCTACTATGTCTATTGATGAAGCTATTACTGCTGGTATTTTAGAAAAGAAAATATATTTATATTTAACTGAAGAACAATTTAATTTAGCAAAAGATTGTATTAAAGAATATGAAGTTATTACTGCTGGCTCTTTTAAAGAAAAAATGGGAAACGCAATCCTTGCTCCTGTTAAAGTTTATTACCAAAGTATAGCACAAAGATTTCCTAATGACACAGTAAGAAGCCAAGAAAATAATTTAAATATGAAATTCAACTTTTGAGTAAGGAGTTGTTTTTCTTTAGTCAATAGTTATTGAGATAGAAATTTTTATGAGCTAAAATGTAAATAGTAGAGGTTAATGTTTTATGAAAAAGAGTGAGAAAAAGGTAAAAATAAGTCAGAAAAAATTAGTAATTATTATATGTGTAATTACACTTATACTAGGTGGAAGTGGAACAGTAGGTTATTTTATTTGGAAAGATAAAAAAGATATTCCTAAAACAGAAAACAATAAAAATATTGAAGACGCTTTAAGTGTAAAAGAAAGTTTAACAATTAATGTATACGATGAAGTTCCCGGTGGTTATAAATTTTTTAATGAAGATCCTAAAATATTAATCGATGAGGATTTTATAGGATTACCTATAGAAACAATTGATGGCAAAAAATTTGCGTCTGAAGTAGGAGAATATTTTGTTAGTCTTAAAATAAAAGATAAAGAATATTCTAGTAAATTATTAGTAATTGATAAGACATCTCCAAAGTTGAAGTTAAAAGAAGTTACGATCAAGGAAAAAGAAAGTTATAATTTGAATGATTTTATTGATAATTGTAGTGATAACAGCAAAAAAGATTGTATTTTAAAGTTTTTAGATGATAAAATGGCTAGTTACACTAAATCGGGTTCATATGATATAGAAATAGTAGCTAGTGATAAATATGGAAATGAAACTTCTAAAGAAACTAAATTAATTATTAAAAAAGTTAACACTTCTTCTAAAGAAGAAAGTAAGAATATAGAAAATGAGAATACGGAAAGTAAAGATACATCTTCTAAAGAGGAAAATAACATAATAACTTCAAATCCAAAAGAGGATACTAAAACAGAAGTGACTTATGAAGTTAAACAAGAAGTTACTGAAGAAGAAAAAGTAAAATATGGAGCTGTTTTAACAACAACAAATAAAACTAAATATAAAGTTTATTCTGATGGTACAAAAGAAAAATTAAGTTCCAGTTCTTCAGTTAGTTATGATAAAAGAGGATTTAATGCAACCACTGATGAATTAAAAACAGAAGCAACAAGTCTTGTAAGTAAGTATTCAAATGAAATAAATCAAGTTTTATCAAAAGTAAATGAGTATCGTGCTGAAGTGGGAAAGCCAGCTTTAGTGTTAGATAAAAATTTAAGTGTTGCTGCGACAATTAGAGCATTAGAGTTAGGTTATAGCGATGAATTTTCTCATGATAGACCTAATGGTTCAAGTTGTTTTACTGTTTTAAATGAAATAGGATATACTGCTTATGCAGCAGGAGAAAATATTGCATCTGGATATAAAACATCTGCGGATGTTTCGCAAGGTTGGAAAGATTCTCAAGGACATTATGAAAATATGATTGCTGATGAATTTGGCAAAATTGGTATTGGGCTTGTTAAAACAGATCATTATTATTGGGTTCAAATGTTTTCCGATTAAAAAGTATAATTTATTTATACTTTTTTTCATATATTTTAATGGTGGTATATTTGGAAATAAAAAAGGGAGTTTATGTAACGAGAAAAAGTTATAAGCATGATATTATTTTTAAAGTTATTAATATAAAAGATGGTGTTTGTTATTTAAAAGGCGAAGAAGTAAGGTTATATGCAGATAGTCCGATTAATGATTTAGAAGTTGTTAATCTTACTCCAGAAGTTACTAAAAATGCAAAAGATATTTTAGATAAAGATTTAATTGGAGAGCGAAGTGACTATTTTTTTCTCCCAGGTAAGGTGCTTCATATTGATGGTGATGCCGAATTTTTAAAAAGATGCTTAAGTTTTTATAAGGAAGCTGGCGTTCTTGCAATTGGTAAAAAGATAGCAGAAAAAAATATTTATGAACAAATGAAATTTTTACTAAATGAATATCGTCCCGATATTGTTATTATTACTGGTCATGATGCTTACTATAAGAAAAAGGGAGATATTCATGATATTAGAAATTATAAGAATACGGAAAACTTTATAAAAGCAGTTAAAGAAGCTCGTAAGTATGAAAAAAGTCATGATAAATTAATTATTATTGCGGGAGCTTGTCAAAGTAATTACGAAGAATTAATAAAAGCTGGGGCTAACTTTGCCTCAAGTCCAAAGCGGGTTAATATTCATGCTTTAGATCCGGCGATTATTGCATGTTCAGTAGCACTTACTAAAAGAAGCGAGGAAATAGATTTATTAACACTTTTAGAAAAAACTAAATATGGAAAGGATGGTATAGGGGGTATCGTAGGTAATGGGGTAATGTATGTTGGATATCCTCGAGAATGATTTGAATATTGAATTAGTAAAAGAAGAAATATCTAAAAAACTAGGTAGCGAGGTAGAACTTAAAATATATGGAATGCGTAATAGAGTTGAGTCTTTTACGGGTCATATTACGAAGATCTATCCTAAACTTTTTATGGTTGAAAATAACTATGAACAAAAAAGTATTTCTTATGCAGATGTTATAACTAAAGATGTAGTTGTAAAGTATCTTTAATTTTTATTGCTTATCATTAAATTTTGCTTTAAAATAATATTATAGAAGGAGTGACACACAATGAATATTACAAAAGTATACGTTCGTAAATTTGAAAGAGAAGGTTCTATTGTTAAAGGATTTGCTTCAGTAACTATCGATGATGCTGTAGCTATTAATGACATTAGAATTTTAGAAGGAGATAATGGTCTTCATATTGGTATGCCTAGACGTAAGTTAGCTACTGGTGAATTTAAAGATGTTGCACATCCAGTTAACCAAGAAGCTCGTACTCAATTAGAAACTGCTATCTTAGAAAAATATAACGAAGCAGAAGATGCTGAATAAAAATTAAAACTCACTAGTTGAGTTTTTTTGTGGTCTAATTTTAAAGTTACTAACATAAATACTCTTAGGAGGATATAATATGGACAAGACTATAACAGAAGTATCTATTGGATCGCATGAATTAAAAATGGTAGATAGAAGTCAAATTATTTTTACAGGCATTAAAAAAATAACTAGTTTTGATAATGAAGAATTTTTAATGGATAGTACAATGGGAGTTATCTTGCTTAAAGGAGAATCTTTAGAAATAGTAAAATTAGATACTCATGAAGGAAACGTTAAAATTAAGGGAAAAATAAATAGTATAGCTTATTTAGAAAATAATAAACTAAAGAACAAAGAAGAAGGCTTTATAGCTAAATTATTTAAATAATGAAAATAGATGTACAATTATGGTCTTTCTTGTATGCAATCTTTAGTGGTTGGATATTTTATGTGTTAAGTTTTTTTAATTATAAAATAGTTAAAAATTATAAAATTATTTGGAAATATATAATTACAATTGTTTTTGTGATAGATTTCGACCTTTTATTTTTATTAGGTTTATATATAATAAATGAGGGAATTTTACATATCTATTTTTTGCTTATATTGGTTATATCATTTTTTGTTAGTGTAAAGCTAATGCCAAAATTAAAAAATAGAATTAAAAAGTCATAGAAAAGATGTTATAATAAAAATAATAGGAGATTGTAATATGAAATCAAAAGTGTCAAAAAAATCACGTCGTCGCTTATTTATGATTTGTGTGCTTATGCTTGGGTGCATAGGTATCTTAGCTAGTTCAGTTTTAAAAGACTGGTTAAAGATTTTAGATAATAAAAAACAAACGATAGTATTGGAAGAAAAGTATACGGCGTTATTAAAAGAAGAAAAAGAATTACAAGCAGAAGTAATAAAATTACAAGATCCGGAATATATGGCAAGATATGCAAGGGAGACATTTTTTTATTCTTTGCCAGATGAAGTTATTATTAAAATGAAATAGGAAGCTTAGCTTTCTTTTTTTGATATAAAAACTCTTGTGTTCTTTTTAGATTAAAATTATAATACTTTGTAGGTGAGAATAATGGAAATATTATTACACAATAATGATATATGTTTATATAAATCAAACACTATAATTTTAGGTACACCTAAAAAAACAAAAAATAGTTTAAATGAAGAATTAGAAAAATTAAATATTAGCATCTTAAATGATGATTTTTCATTTTCGACAAATTTTGTTAAAACTGAATTAGAAAACTATAATGTTAATGTTAATTCGTTTGGTAAACTTGTTGATATGATTGATAAATCCATAGATAATCTAAGTATTAGTGAGAAATACTTTTTAAAGATTATTTTGAAAATGCCTCAAAAAGATGGGGTTATAGTAATAGATAATTATTTAACTTATTTAGATAAAGCAAAGAGAATATCTATTTTTGATTATGCTAAACAAAACAATATAGTGATAATAACATATGCTGAAACTATTGAAGATGATTATTTTTTTGATGGTTATATAATAGCTTTTATGGATGAAAAAGTAGCTATTAGTGGACCAGCGAAAGCGGTTTTAGAAGAAGATAAAATATTAAAACGTTTAGGTTATAGACTTCCTTTTGTAGTAGACTTGTCTAATCAATTAAAATTATATGGAATGGTTAATAAAACTTGTTATAGTGATGATGAATTAGTAGGTGAATTATGGAAATAAATTACTATTTAAATTTAGCATCTTTTGGAGAAATTATCACTTTATTGAATGCTAACCATAATAAAGAAAATAAGTTGCCAAAAGTTACTTTAAAAGAATATTTGTTAGCGGTAGCTTCTCAAGAAAAAATTCTAAAAGTATTTAAAATGTTAGGAATAGAAGAACAAGTGTTAGAAAAACATGTTAATGATTTAGTTTCTTTAGAAGAAAAATTAATTGTTTTAGCTACCCAATTATTAAAAGGGAAAGAAGTTATTTTAAATTATTTTGAAAAAGGGTTAAATGAAAAAGAAAGAATTTATTTAAAGAGAATTCTTAGAAAGCTTGCTCATGATTACAAAGTAAAAGTATTAGTGTTTACAAATGATTTAGAATTTATGTTAGACTTAGTGGATAAGATTATCATTTTAGAAAACAACGAAATAGTTAAGACGCTAACTAATAAAGATTTTTATAATGAAGATGTTTTTAAATATATTGATATGCCTCCTATAATATCATTTGTAAAAAAATGTCAAAAAACAGGTAAAAAGTTAGACAATTATATTGATGTATCAGAATTATTAAAGGGATTGTATAGATTATGAGATATTTAGTTAAAATAGCTTATGATGGTAGTAAGTTTTACGGATTTCAACGCCTAAATGATTTACTAACTGTTCAAAAAGAAATAGAAAATTCATTAAAAAAGGTATTTAAACAAGATATTTTGATTAAGGGAGCAGGAAGAACTGATAAAGGAGTGCATGCTTTAGAACAAGCTTTTCATTTTGATGTGGATTACGAAATGAAGTTAGATAGTTTAAAAAAAGCAATTCAAAGATATGTTAGTGATTATATTCTAATTAAGTCTTGTCATTATGTAGATGAATCTTTTCATGCCAGATTTTCGGTTAAGAAAAAAGTTTATGTTTACAAAATCAATTTAGGAGAAGCATCTCCTTTAAAAGAAGATTATTATTTACAACCTAAATTTGCTATTGATATTAAGAAATTAAGGAAAGTTAGTAAATTGTTTATTGGTCAATATGATTTTAAAAACTTTGTTAGTGGAGAACATAATAATACTATTTCAGTAATTTATGACATTAAAATAAAAAAAGAAAAAGAAATACTTAGTATTATATTTGTTGGTAAAGCTTTTTATAAATATATGGTTCGTAATTTAGTTGGAGCTATGCTTGACTATAATAAAAATAAGGTGACTTTAGAGGGAATTGCTAAAATGTTAAAAAAGCCTAATGTAACTAGGCAATTGTCAACTGCTCCATCAAATGGTTTGTATTTAGAAAAAATATTTTATTAAAGGTCTTGTTGTTTGGATACAAAATGTGATATTATATTCTTAAGTAAAGGGTGTTAGTGATGCTAGGAAAAATTATTGGAATAAATAATAGCTTAATTGAAGTTATGTTAAATGTTAATATTAGTGAAACTCAAAATTTAATTAATTTATTTGTTTTATTAAGTGATGGTGGAAAAAACTTTGTTGGAGAAGTAGTAGGAATACAAGATAAAAAAGCTTATATAAATTTAGTTGGAGAATTTGTTAATAATAATTTTGTATATGGTGTATCAAATAAACCATCTTTTAAAGCTCAAGTTAATTTAATATCTCCAGCTTATATTAACAAAATAATAGGTTTGGAAAATGAAAACGATGCTAGTGAGCTTTTTTTAGGGAATAGCTTGGTATATCCAGATGTACGAGTTGGTGCTAAGGTTCAACCTTTATTTAGCCATAATTTTGCTATTATTGGTAGTAGTGGTACAGGAAAGTCATGTGGATTTGCCACAATTATTCAAAATTTATTTCGTAAGCAAGCTTTTCCTAAAAATGCAAGTTTTGTGGTTATAGATTCTTTTGGGGAATATGAGCCAGCATTTAATGCGTTAATTCAAAATAATCCTAATTTTGTTTTTAAATCGTTAACCACCAATAAGAATCAAACACAAAATCTTGTAAAGATTCCGGTGTGGTTACTTAGCATCGATGATTTAGCATTACTTTTAAATGTAAAAAATGTTTCTCAGTTGCCAATTTTAGAAAAAACTATGAAGTTTGTAGATGTCTTCGCTCAAGAAGAAGAAAAAGTGTTAGAATATAAAACTAGTGTTATTGCTAAAGCTTTATTAGAAATTTTATCAAGTGGTAGACCTTCAGCTCAAATAAGAGATCAATTTTTTTCTGTTTTAACAAAATATAATACTAGACTAATTAATTTAGAATCTTTGATTTCTCAAGTAGGGTATATTAGACCATTAAAACAATGTTTGTTAATTGATGAAACCGGAAAAATTAGAGCTATTGATTTAATTAATGAATTCTTGAAAAAGCTAGTAAAAGAAGACATAGTTTTAAAACTTCCTGATAAATCTTATTCTTATACTTTAGATGATATTGCGTATGCTTTGGAATTTGCTTTAATTGATGAGGGGATTTTACGAAATGAAACCTTATATAATGATATGTATTACTTAAAAACTAATTTAGATACTTTAAGAAATAGTAGCGATAAAGTTTTCTTTGAATGTCAAGAGTATATGACGGAAATGGAATTCATGCAGCAATTATTATATGATGGCGAAAGGAAATGTCAGATATTAAATATTAATATTAATTATATTGATGATCGTTTGGCGAAAATGTTTGCTAAAATATATTCTAGAATGATGTATGATTTTTGCAAAGGAATGGATATTAGGGCGTCTGTACCTGTCCATATTGTTCTAGAAGAAGCTCATCGCTATGTTCAAAATGATAACGATGTTAATATAATTGGATATAATATATTTGATCGAATTGCTAAAGAAGGAAGAAAGTATGGTGTTTTATTAGGATTAATTACTCAAAGACCATCAGAACTTTCTGAAACAACTTTATCACAATGTTCAAATTTCTTGATGTTTAAAATGCTTCATCCAGTAGATTTGGATTTTATTTCTCATGTCGTTCCGGATATTACGGAAGCAACTATTCAAAAAATGAAAACATTACAACCAGGTAATTGTGTTTTATTTGGGACTGCGTTCAAGTTACCAACACTAATAAAAATAGCAATGCCAAATCCTGCTCCATTGAGTTCAAATTGTGATATTTTAGGAATTTGGTATAATAATTAGCAAAAATTGTAATATTTTTGCTTTTTTGTTTGACTTTTTAGGGTTAATCTCATATAATTTTGAATGGTACATTTTATTTATTCGAAGCTTTAAGCCCTGGGAAAGTTTAAAGGGGAGAATGGTGAAAGGAATTAAAATAATGAAATCATTTATGCAAAAAAAAGAAAACGTTGAACGTAAGTGGTACATCGTTGATGCAGAAAATAAAACATTAGGACGTTTAGCAACTAAAGTTGCTACAGTATTAAGAGGTAAACATAAAGTTACTTATACTCCTCATGTTGATTGTGGTGATTATGTAATCGTAATCAATGCTAACAAAGTTAAATTAACTGGAAACAAAATGGCTGATAAGATGTATTACAATCATAGTGGATTTCCTGGAGGATTAAGAGAAAGAAATGCTCAAACTATGATTGAAAAATATCCAGAAGAAATGGTAGAAAGAGCTATCAAAGGAATGCTTCCTCATAACGCTTTAGGAGCAAAAATGTATAAAAAATTATTTGTTTATGCAGATGCTAATCATAAGCATGAAGCTCAAAAACCAGAAATCTTAAAGGTTGATTAGGAGGGTAAGTTATGAGTAAACAAGTATGGACTGCAACAGGACGTAGAAAACGTTCTGTAGCTAGAGTTAAAATGGTTGGAGGAACTGGTAAAATTACTGTTAATGGTGTAGATGTTAATGAATATATGCCATATGCAACTTTAGTTTTAGACTTAAAACAACCATTAGTAGCAACTGATAATGAAAATAGATTTGATATCGAAGTAAACGTATCTGGTGGTGGATTCTCAGGTCAAACTGGAGCTATCAGATTAGGTATTACTAGAGCATTATTAAAATTTGATGAAAATACTGATCAAACTAGAGAAGATTCTTATCGCCGTATTTTAAAAGCTGGTGGATTTATCACTAGAGATTCTCGTATTAAAGAAAGAAAGAAATACGGACTTAAAAAAGCACGTCGTGCTCCACAATTCTCAAAACGTTAAGAATTACTTATTTCAATGTTTCAAAAAGCTCATTCATGGGCTTTTTTTGCTGCAGTAAAATATAGAAAAAAGAATATTTTTAAGTCAAAGACTACAAAATTATTAATTGTGATATAATAAAATTATAAAAAGAAAGGCATTGATGAGAAATGAGCAATTATACTAATAAAGAAAGAGATATTATAAGACAGTGTAATGAAGGGCCTTTTCATACTTTGATTATTAAAATAACTATAGAAGAATTTAATGAACTAGTTACAAAATTAATTGTTGACGATGAGGCATATACTCTCACAAGTTTAGTGGCGATATATTCGGATTACAACAGAAATAAAATAATTGATTACTTTGTTGATAAAGGTGATGTTGAACTATTGCTAGGATTTTTGGATTATTGTAATGATTTCAGTACACAGACTAATCAG
Organism: Bacilli bacterium; assembly: GCA_017435485.1. GTDB lineage: Bacteria > Bacillota_I > Bacilli_A > RF39 > UBA660 > RGIG1752. Next base: position 76,598 of record JAFSEY010000001.1, on the reverse strand, counting down.
CTGGATCAAAAATATGTTGTGGATAAACTGCTTAATAAAAATGATAAAAAATTAATAAAGGATATTCTAAATAATAATTCTATTTATTTTCTCACAGATATAAATGAAAAAGAAAAACTAATAAAATGTGTTTCATAATTAATAATAGGAAGAAAATATTAAGATTTCCTAGAGTCGCATAGTGAATCTTCTTGTATTATGCAAAAACTTTGCAAATCGGCATAAATAATTTGCGCTAAGTTTGAAAAGGTTAAATTAGTTTTATTTTAAAATAAAAGATGTATTAGTTAAACAACAATAATTTATGCAACTGCTGGTTGTCAAAAATGATAGTTTTAATTGATTGAAAATTATTGTTAAAGATTTAAAATTATATATGTAATAAATTAATGAAAGAAGGATAATAATGGAATTAAAGAATAAAATTCAAGAATTAAGAAAATGTAAAAAATTATCTCAAGAAAATCTAGCCGAAGAATTAAATGTTTCAAGACAGGCAGTTGCAAAATGGGAAAATGGAGAAACATATCCAGATATAAATAATTTAATTCAATTAAGTAATCTATTTAATATATCTTTAGACAGATTATTAAAAGATGATGATTGTATGAATGTTGTGGAAAAAGAATACAACGTAAGTGAAATTATACAATTTTTAATTTTAGCAAAAAAGAATACTTATGCTGGAAATGCTTCGGAAGAAGGGGTGTCTACAAGACCAAAATCACACGATTTAATATACAAAGATGGAAAATTTAAATATATTGATACATATTTAGGTGGCGAACAATTTATAGGGGAGGAAGCAGTATTTATTGATGATGAGCCTATATGGGCAATGAATTATAATGGTGTAGAAATTGATGATAAATTCTCAAGTAATTTTTTGAAAAAAGCTTTATCTACCGTAAATGCTGAGATGCCATACAGAGGCCAAAATAAATTTCAAGATGGAGATTATACTTATATTTGCGAAACAAATGGAAATTTTGAATATTTTAATGGTAAAGAGATAATTTATTTTCAAAATGAAAAAGTTTTTGAATGCAATTTCTTTGGAGGAATTATAAAGTAATATAAATAGCCTTTCTCTTATCGTTGGCGGACGACACTACAGAATCATACGTTCATTATGCAAAAATGTTGGAAATCCGCAAAATTAAAGAAAGCTAATTTACAAAAAGTTAAGAATTACTAACGTTAATGTTTTGAAAAGCTCAAAGTCATGGGCTTTTTTGCTTATAATAAATTTTAAATTTAATTCGTAACATATACTATTTAGAACAAACTATTATAAATATAGAAGTTAGTTGTTCAATCGTTCTATTTTTTTGGAAATTCATGATATAATATGAATAAATTTTATTTTGCAACTAACTTTCAACAAAAAACAACCTAAAAGTGGTGGCCTGCTACCGGTAGAAAAATATAAAATGTGGGTGAAAAGGAGGCGGACGAAAATGAATAATAAGTTTTCGGAAAATTTAAAAAAGATTAGAAAAGATAATAATCTTTCCCAAGAACAACTTGCTGATGAGCTTGGGGTTTCAAGACAGGCAATATCAAAATGGGAATCAGCAGTTGCATATCCAGAGATGGATAAAATTATTACTTTATGTGAAAAGTTTAATTTAAATATTGATGATTTGTTACATAAAGATATTAGAGAAGTAAAAGGTGAAGAAGAAAGTAAAAAGAATTTAAATAAGTATGTAGATGACTTTTTAAAATTTATTACAAATACTATAAATATGTTTAGCAATATGAGTTTTAAAAGCAAATGTAAGTGTTTATTAGAACAATTTGTTATTGGGACAATATTATTTGTTGTTTGTTTACTTATAGGAATACTAGGACAAGATTTATTATCTGGTATATTTGGAGTTATACCAGATAAAGTGTATTTTATTTTACATTCAATACTGTATTTTCTATATGGCATATTTGCTGTTATGAGTTCAGTTGTAATAATAGTACATATATTTAAAACAAGATATTTAGATTATTATGAAAAAATAAAGAAAGATGTTATTGAAGCAAAAAAAGTAGATGAAGAATATCAAGAAGAAAAAATAGATAAAAAGAATAAAATATTTTTTAAGAAGAACGAAGATAAAATTATTATAAGAGATCCGAAACATAGTGAATATAGGTTTATAAATGGACTATTTAAAGGAATAGTAGGAGCTATTAAGTTTTTTACATTATGTTTTTCAATAGGACTTTTTCTGACTTTAATATGTTTGTTTGTTGCATTTGTAATTTCTTTTTTAATAATTAAAACGGGAGTGTTTTTTATAGGTTTATTAATAGCAATATTGGCTTTAGCAGTCATAAATGTAGTCTTGATATTACTATTATTAAACTTTGTATTTAACAGAAAAAATGATAAAAAGAAAATGATATGGTCCTTTGTTATATCACTTATTATGTTTGGAATTGGTAGTGGTTTAGTTTTAGTTGGTACATTAAACTTTGAATATGTTGATAATGATAAAGATAAAGATATTTTAAAAACGGAATATATTGAATTAGATATGAGAAATGATTTGATATTGGGGTCATATCCGATAGTAGAATATATTGAATCTAATAATCATAATCTAAAAATCGAATATACTCTAAACAAATATTGTAATATAGATTATTCTGATTTATCTGGTTCAGCAATATATTTATGGGGCAGTTGTGATAATCCTATAAAATTAGCAAAAGAAGTAATAAATAATTTTAATGATAAAAAGATTGTTTCAATAAATAATGAGCTTCGAAGTGTTAAAATATACACTACAAAGGAAAATATTGAAATATTAAAGAAAAATTATAAAGACTATAGTGATGTTGAAGTACAGACCCAAAATGTGATTAATTCTTATGAAAGTAGAATATATGAATTAGAACAGAAAATTGATGAGTATGTTCAAAAAGAGTGGGAATATCAAGAAGAAATTAGTAATTTAAAAGATCAGATTTTTATGTGTCAAAATGATAAGAAGTAAAAAAGATAAAGAATATTTTAAATAGTTATATCTATAAGATATTTTAAGTAATAAAAACTACTTTTTTCGGTGTTATGAAAAGCTCTAACTTAGGAGCTTTTTTACTAGCTTGTAATTCTATTTTTTAGCCATAATGTAAAACTTGTTTTATCATAAAAAGGTATTTCAGCATTTTAATATAACTATATTTTTGTTATTTGTCATATTAGTGATATAATTATTATGATAGATAAGTAATTTATATAATAAGGTGAATTTATGAGAAAAATAATATTAATTATTTTGGTTTTGGGTGTTGTGTTTTTTGGATTAGTGGGATGTGGAACAAAAAATGAATTTGATATTGGTAAAGAATCTAATGTTGAAATAGCTGAAAAAGGTGTTTTGCTATCTATTAAAGAAAATACATTAACAAAAAAAGGTGCGACATTAATTTTAAAAAATGATAGTAATGTAGAAGTTCAATATGGAGAACCATACGAAGTTGAAATAAAAAAAGATGGGAAATGGTATAAAATAAATGTTGAATTAAATTTTATTTTACCGGTTTATGGATTAAAATCTAAGGAATCAAAAGAAATAAAACTTAATTGGGAGAACAGTTATGGTGAATTATCTGCTGGAGATTATAGAATTATAAAAAGTGTTGATGTAGAAAATGAGAATGGTACTTTTGATAGGTTTTATATATCTGCAGAATTTACTATTGAATAATATGCGATTAAATATATAGAAAGTGTGATTGTTAGAATGAAAAAATGTTTATGTTTTATAGTGATTTTAATGTTTATTATGGGACTTCAAAATGTTAGTGCGGCATCAAACCCATATAAACAAAGTGGACCTTATGGGACCAATTGTACGTGGTATGCATGGAAAATGGCAAGTGAAAAAGCGGGAGTTACATTACCTGGTTGGGGTAATGCTAAAGAGTGGTATAGTGATGCAAGTAATGATGGCTATAGTGTTGGGACAACTCCTAAAGCTAATTCTATTGTAGTGTGGGGTAATTGGACTTCTTATGGACATGTTGGGTATGTTGAGAAGCTAGAAGGAAATATTATGTACGTTTGGGATTCTACTGGACCATGTATTGATGAAGAAGATCCGGAATATATGGAGTGCATGGCCAATGGTGTTAGTGAAGAAACTGATAAGGTTTGTAGAGCAAATGCAAAAAGAATTGCTTGTAAATACACAATATCACCTAGTGATTATGAAATAACTGGTTACATATATTTAGATAATGTGCCTAAAAAGCCAACATCGTCAAATTCAACAAATACATCTGATGCGCCCAAAAAAGAAGAAATAAAAGTGGAAGTTAAGAAATCTAACAATGCTAATTTGATTGATATTGAGCTTAGTGTAGGAACAATTGCTTTTGATAAAGAAGTATTTGAATATACTTTAGAAGTGGAAAATGAAGTTGAACAAATAACAATTAATGCAACAACAGAACATAAAAAAGCAAAAATTAAAGGAACTGGAGATTATGAATTAAATGTCGGTTCAAATGAGTTAAAGTTAGTAGTAACGGCAGAAGATGGGACTACGAAAGAATATGTTGTAAAAGTAGCAAGAAAAGAAAAAATAGAAGAGCAACCTGAAATAGAAAAAAGTAGTAATCAAGTTGAACAAACAATAGTAAAAAAAGGTAATGAGAAAATAACCATCTTTGTTGCTGGAATTGGAGTTATAGTTATTATTGGCTTGTGTTTAATATTTAAATTTAGGAAAAGAAACAATATAGGAAAATAAATTAAATTTGAAGGTGTGGTTATGGCAAAAGTTTATAATGATGAATTTTTTAGATTTAATCAGATAGAATTGAAAGATGGAGAAGATATTTTTGAAAAAATATTAGGATTTCGAAAAGATGATGTAGATCCAGAAAGATTTTTTCTAGAATATATATCAAGTGATGAGCTGGCTAAATACGATTTTGATAATGAAGATTCTTTAAGAAGTTTAAGAGATGATTATTGTAAGATAAGCAGTCCATTTATGAGAATGGGTGGATGCAATTTAAAGCCTGATTGTATTGAGCGAGGAATGCGATATGGAGGAATGAAATTAAGTGATCCATCTGGTCGGATTCCTGGAGTTTTTGATGTAACAAATCATGTAATTACTTATAGCCCAATTTGGCCTTTCTTCTACGAAGAGAGAGATTTGATTAAATGGGCCGATGATTCTTACTTTACCTCTATGACTTTTGATGAGATCATTTTAAATCAAATTAATAATGGAGTAAGTTTTAGACTTCATACTGGTTATTATGAAAAAACAAAAGATGTAGTAAAATACGGAATGTGGAAATTTGAAGAAATAACAAAGGAACAAATGCTTGGATATATAACAAATCCTGATTTGGACGTAAGTGTTAGAAAAAGAGTTAGCGATTCCCAAAAATAATAAGTATTTGAATTTGAACTAATTATTAGTTCATTTTTTATTGTAAATAGAAAGATTAAGCATATATTTTAATATGAAAAAGTATATTATGTTTATTCTTATTTGTTTTTTTATATGTTTTTTTGTATCTTCAAAATATATAGTTTCTGCTAAACTTCCTTTAAAAGGAAAAACAATTGCGATTGATGCAGGTCATGGTGGTAAAGATCCGGGAACTACTTATAAGGATATTTATGAAAAGGATATTAATTTAAAAATAAGTTTATATTTAAAAGAAATGTTAAAAAATCTTGGCGCTAATGTAATTATGACTAGAGAAGGAGATTATGATTTAAGTTCGCCATCAGCATATGCTAGGAAGAAAAGTGATTTTGATAACCGAATTAAATTAATAAATAATAGTGGGACGGATTTCTATGTTTCTATTCATCTTAATTATTTAACAGATTCAAGATATAGTGGGCCGCAAGTATTTGCTTTAAAAGATAATATGGAATACGCTAAAAATATTCAAGATTATTTAAATAAAAATCTAAAAGGAGATAGAGAAAGCAAGATAATTCCAGTTACTACTTATATGTATCGAAAGTTATCAATTCCAGGAGTATTGTTAGAGTGTGGTTTTTTATCGAATGCTACGGAAAGAGCTAAACTTATAACTGATGAATATCAAAAACAAGTTGCTGTAGCTATTGCTAAGAGTATTGCTAATCTAGATATTTAATAAATTCACATTTTTTTCACATTTATTTTGCATTAAAATCATATTATTTAAGTATTATTTAAATGAACTTTGTGATATAATTGTATAATAGGTGGAGCATATGAAATCAAAAAGTTTTAAAACTCTTGAAGAACAGGTCCAAATACTTAAGAATAAAGGGTTAATAATTGAAGATGAATTACTTACAAAGCATATTTTATTAAGAGAGAATTATTTCTTTATTAGTGGATATCGTCATCCTTTTTTAAAGTCACAAGCGGATCGAACTTTTTTATCTGGAACAACGTTTAGAGAATTATATGCGATGTTTTCTTTTGATAGACAGCTGAGAAATATTATTTTTAAGAACGTTTTAATTGTAGAAAATAATTTAAAAAGTATCATTTCTTATGTTATTAGTAAAAATCATGGATATACTGAAAATGACTATTTAAATCCAGCTATTTATAATAGAGATAGCAAAAGAAAAAAACAAATAAATGATTTGTTGAAAAAAATGAGTAGACAAATTAGAGTTAATGGATTTCAACATACAGCTACTGAACATTATATAAATAAATATAATTTTGTTCCTTTATGGGTAGGAGTTAAAGTGCTATCTTTTGGAATTGTAAGTGAGTTATATACAATATTAAAAAGCTCAGATCAAAGTGAAATAGCTGATATATTAAATGTTCAAGTTAATGATTTAATTGATTATTTACCAATCTTGGCTAATTATCGTAACTTGTGTGCACATGAAGATTTATGTTATGAACATAGAACTCAAAAAGAAATTAGTGATACGATATATCATAGTCAATTGGGAATTGATAAATTAAATGGCGAATATGTTTATGGAAAAAATGATATATTTTCAGTAATTATTATTTTAAAAAGTTTATTAAGTGAAGATGATTTTACCTTATTAATTAATGAAATATCTTATGAACTTGATTATTTAAGTGGTAAGTTAGAAGTAATAAGCATAGAAAAGATTATGGATATTATGGGATTTCCATCAAATTTTAGAGATATAGTGAGGTTATAAAAATGGATTATAATAATTATCAAATGAATAATAATGATAATAGTAAATTAAATACTATAGTAATTGCTATATTAGCATTCTTTATTGGTGCGGGAGCTTTTTATGCGGTTTTAAAGCTTTATCCAACAGTATTTATTAAAGAAACAACAAAATTAGAAAAGAATGTTACTATAAATGATACTGGTTTGGCTGAATCAGTTGAAAAGGTATATGATTCTGTTGTAGTTGTATCTACTTATAAAAATGGTAAAGGGGTAGCTTCTGGGACAGGTTTTGTTTATAAAAAAGATGGAGATAAAGCTTATATCCTGACAAATAATCATGTTATTGAAGATGGCGATCAAATCTTAGTAACATTTACTAACCAAAATGAAACTGAAGTTACTGTTGTTGGAAGTGATAAATATGCAGATATTGCAGTGCTTTCTGTAAGTAGTGATGAAATAATTTCGGTGGCAGAATTAGGAAAAAGTAAAGATGCAAGGATTGGAGATACGGCTTTCGCTGTTGGGGCTCCGCTTGATAATGCTTATTCTTGGACTGTTACAAGAGGAATTGTTTCTGGTAAAGATAGATTAGTAGAAGTATCAACAAGCAATAGCAAATCAAGTGATTGGGTAATGAGCGTATTACAAACTGATGCCGCTATAAATTCAGGAAACAGTGGTGGTCCTTTAGCTAATGCTAATGGAGAAGTGATTGGGGTAACTTCATTAAAATTAGTGAGTAGTGGCGTTGAAGGAATGGGATTTGCTATTCCAATTGAAACAGCGCTAGATTATGCTAACAAGATAATTAATGGAGAAGAAATATCACAACCATATTTAGGTATTTATATGGTTAATGTAGCAGATGCTTATTATTCAAGAGAATATTATAATATTTTAAGTGCTTTAAATGTAACAAGCGGCGTGTTAGTAACTGATGTTGAAAAAGGCAGCGATGCTGAAAAAGGTGGTCTACAAAAAGACGATGTTATCATTAAAGTAGATGATACTGAGATTAGTTCGCTAGCATATTTTAGATATGTATTATATAGTCATTCAGTAGGAGATACAATTAGTGTTACAGTTAATCGAAATGGTGTCGAGAAAGTATTGTCAGTAGCGCTTGAAACGAAAAAAACAAATTAAATTAAAAATTAGCTAATGAAATTAGCTAATTTTTTTGTTTGATAATAAGGCCGTTTACATAAGAAATGTTAGGAATTTGGGCGGTTAATTTTTTTAAAGATATTTTATTGTTAAAATACTTATCACATAAAGTTATTAACTTAATACTTTTATCTTTGGCAGAATCAAATAATTCATTCCATGATAAATTAGATTTTATTTTTTTATTGCTTGGATTATACCATTCTTTGTTATTCATGTTTAAAAATGCCTTATCAACATTTTTTATATAAAAGGAACAATGAGAACATTTAATATTAAAGCGAACTGTTATTAAGTCTAATATTTTATATATAAACTTTTTTATTCCATATTTATCAATCATAGCAAGTTTAAAAATAGTAGAACTTTGGTTGTAGCTTTTTTCATAGATATCTCCTAAGTTATCAACATCATATGTTTGTTTAAAGACGTTATTTAAGCATTTTTTTAATTCTTGAGAAAATCTAACTTTATTCAATAAATCTTTGGTAATGTCATATTTATGGAAAGGTTTATTGTTAACTAATTCGTAGTAGTAAGCATCTATTTCAAATTCTAATTTCGTATGCATACCTACTTTATCTTTGGCAATTGAACAAAGATAATTAACATACGGATGCATGGTGGTATCGCAAGTGTAATGATTAATAGAACCATATAAGTAAGCTAAGACATCGGTGTTATTATATAATTTATTTTTTTTAATATATTTTATAATATTTAGTAAATAATCTTGAGTATTGTTGCGATGACAATACCTTCCAAATTTTCTGATTTTTCTTCCTGGCTTTAAAGATAAAAAATTATAGTAGTAAAGGAAGTCGAAGCTTTGGGAGAAAATTTCATAAATATTGATTTTATCTATAAATTTTTTTTGAATATTTTCATCTAAACTATTATATACGTTTTTAGCAAAAACGTTATGAGTATAAATTGCTGGCATTTTTTTATCACCAGAAAAATTATAACATAAATGATATCTTTTTTCACCAAAAGCTAAATAATACATATTTTATATTAGGTGATAAACATGAATGAAAGAGCTCCTAAAAAAATAGTAATTGATGCTGGTCATGGTGGAAATGATCCAGGAACCAGTGGAAATGGAATTGTTGAAAAGGAATATAATTTGTTGATAAGTGACTATATTTATGATCGATTAAAGGATTTAGGATTGGATGTTAGTATGACAAGAACGACAGATGAGACGTTAACACCTTCGCAAAGAGTTAATAAAGCAAAAAGTTTTTATGGTAGTGGAAATGATGTATTATTAATTTCTAACCATATAAATGCAGGAGGCGGCGAAGGTGCGGAAGTAATTTATGCATTGCGTAATAATAGTACTTTATCTAGAATGATAGCTTCTGAATTAGAAAAAGCTGGTCAGACTGTCCGTAAGTATTATCAAAGAAGATTGCCAAGTAATCCTGCTCAAGATTATTACTTTATTTTAAGAGATACCGCCAATAATGAGAGTATCATAGTTGAATATGGATTTGCAGATAATGCTTCTGATGCAGAAGATTTAAAAAATAATTGGCGAAAATATGCTGAGGCAGTAGTTAGTGCCGTTGCCCAATACTTAGGTGTTAGTTATGTTCCAAGTATTGATGCTAAAGTGCATGTAGTTAAAAGTGGAGATACTTTATGGAATCTTGCTAAAAAGTATAATACTTCTGTAAATGAATTAAAAGAATTAAATAATTTAACTTCCAATTCCTTATCTATAGGTCAAGTTCTATATTTACCAACTGGAGAAACAAATGTTACCGAAGGAGAAGATATAACCTATACAGTAAAAAGTGGCGACACTCTATATAAAATAGCAGCTAATTATAATACTACTGTTGATAACTTGAAAAAACTTAATAACTTAACCTCAAACAATTTATCAATAGGTCAAGTTTTATATATTTCTAAAAGTCCTCAACAAGATGATTCTACAAACCAATATATCGTAAAAAGCGGCGATAACTTATATGCTATTAGTAAATTATATGGTGTTTCAGTAAACGAATTAAAGCAAGCTAATGGACTTACATCTAATCTATTATCAATAGGTCAAGTATTAAAAATTCCAACCGGAAAAGAATCTAATTTAGAAACATATACCGTAAAAAGTGGAGATACTTTATATAGTATAGCTAGAATGTATGATACAACTGTTAGTAATCTTGTAGATATTAATAACTTATCAACAAGTGTACTAAGTATTGGACAAAGACTACTAGTTCCTAAAAACTAACCCTTATGGGTTTTTTTGTTGACAAAAGTATAAAATTTAAGATAACATAATTAAATATGAAATTAGGGGATAATCATGACTGCAGAAGAAAAATTTTATAGAAGAGCATTTAATTTATTAGAAGAATTATTGGTAGTTTATAAAAGTGGCGTTGATACCAAAGGGACGGAACTATTTTGGGAAAATCAAAAAGTTGATAGTTCTATTGCAGAGAAAAGATTATTTGAACAAAAAAATGCTTTGTTATTAATAATTCTGGTAGCAATTTTAGGTATTAATAAAGAAAGTATTGATAAGGCAGGTATTGTTGATTCATATAATGAATCTGTTGTTGCTGATTTATCAAAAGTTCTTATGTCTAGTGCAGACCGAAAAGCTGTTAATTATTTTAAAAGTATGAATAGACAACCAAGTATGTTTGGCTCTTGGTTAAGCATTATAAAAAATTTTGATGAAAATAATAATGATAAAACTATTTTTCGTCAAGTGAGAAATAGTTTGTTACATAGCAATTTTACGTTAGATGATAATGGCTCAAACTTAGTTGCGTTAACTCATTTAAAAATTAAATCCAATTACGAAGCAATTATTTTGAATTTTAATTTTTATCAATTTATATTGTCATATTTTAGCAATGTTCCTTCAATGGGGTTGTCAGAAAAAACTTATATTTATATGGTAGAAACAATTTCAAATATTGAAGAATTTGTGCCTATGGATAATCAAGATAAACTAATAAATTTTATGAGAAGATTTCTTGTGTGGGATGTTAATTCTAAGGTAAATAATTACGATGGAAATAATTTCTTTGGTACGAGTTTAATAAATAATTGCCTTGAGAACTCCAATATTTATAGTTATTTGCAAGAGGTTTTTACTAAGAAAATGGACGATGATGTAAAACTTGAAGATGTTAATTTTTTTAAGCTTTCAAACGAAATAATCCATATAATTGTGCTGGATATTGAGAGAAGATATGGCTTCGATTTTTATAATTTGGATTTTTTTCAACAATCAAAGATTATAAGATATTATCTAGAGATAGTATATGAAAACAAAAGACAGATTAGTTCTAATCTAGTTCATTTATTTAAATTAGTATTAAAAATTGGTGATAAAAATTTTATACCAAATGTGGAAGATTTTGTTTACGATAAATCTTATAATTTAGGAATGATGGCATCACTTTCCATTTTAAAAGCATATTTGGTTATTTATAGAGTACAAAATAAAACTTTTAGTAATATAGATTATGAAAAAATTAATTTGGAATTTGATGATAATATTTATTTTAATACTTTAATAGATGATGAAGATATGACGCTAATTGATTTAAGAGAATCTATTAAGAAAGTTATTAATAAAAAGGGATTAGATTATGATTCTGCTATTAAATTTGTGGTTTTAGATAGCATTAGAAATGCTCTTGCTCACGGAAATGTTAATGTAAATTTTTCTGTTAAAAGCGGAGAAATTATAATTGAGTTAGCTGATATTTATAAAAACAGAAAAAGAACTTTAAAAATGACGTTGGATAAATTTGATATGTTTTTTAATTCTGAAGCTTTCTTGCCAAGATATTGTTATACAAACAACCAAGATTTAAGTAGGTCATTAAAAAAAGAAAAACCTTAACAGGTTTTTAATGAAGTTGTTTGCAAATGCCAGGGTCAGGATTATAAAAACAATGGTTTTTATATTTGCCTGCTAAATCTTGTTCATACCAAACTTGTTTGCAATTAGTGTTTTTAGAAGGAGCATAAAACCATAATGCATTTGTGGCAGGGTGGTAGTATTCTCCTTTTAATACACGCTGGGCTAAGTTTTTTTCAGCAGTTGTTGCTTTTGCTTGATATAGCGAACTGGAGGTTCCAACAAACTGATTTGGTTGATAAATGGCGTCATAGACACTTCTAATGTTTTTAAAAGTTAAGCAATCCGCTAAAACTCTATTTACGACAACATTTCCAACCATAAGCATTCCTAAATCACCTTCAGCTAGAGCTTCTGCACGCATTATTCTTGCTAATTGATCTAATTCTGAAGTTGTATAATTAACTATCATATTTTATCACCTACATTATTTTATGAAAAAAGCTAGTTTTTTGTAATGTTTTATGTTACAATATTCTTACAAATTGTTTAGGGGCGTAGTTAAATGGTATAATAATGGTCTCCAAAACTCTTGTTATTGAGAGATTAAATGCCAATTTAACCCTTATAAACATTGACTTTGTTAAAACTACTCTTTCAAAGTGTGGTCACCTTTGGTGGCAAAGTTAAAAAAATAGTTCAATATAAAACGAACTAAAACAAGTTAAAAAATGTTAAAAAACACAATAAATGTGTTATAATAAGTTTGCTCTAAAAGAGCTTTCTAGGGGCATGATGTAATGGTAACATAGTGGTCTCCAAAACCATCTATTCGGGTTCAAATCCTGATGCCCCTGCCAGAGAATTTTAACGATTTTCTCTTTGTTTATGAGAGTAAATCGTTTTTTTATGTTATAATTATAATGAGTGCTAAGGTATTGAGAGGAGTTTTTATGGAAGTTATAAGAAAATTAAATTTAACTGATTTAGATCAAATGGTTTCGTTAAGAATTGCAATTCAAAATTATGACTTGAAATATATTAATGATAATGAAATTATTTTAGATGAATCAAAATTAAGAGAAAAAACAAAAACTTATATTGAGAATCATTTGGATAAAACTTTGTTTATGTTTGGATTGTTTATTGATGATGAATTAGTTGCCAATTGTGGTTTTTATTTAGATGAACATTTCCCTACTTATAATAATTCAAATGGTTTTTATGGGTATATATGTAATGTATTTACAAAAGAAGAACATAGAGGTAAAGGATTTCAAAAAAAAGTATTTAATGAATGTTTTAACTATGCTAAAAAAATGGGAATAACAAGTTTTAAATTAAGTAGTAAAAATGAAATAGCAATAAAAATGTATAAGTCTTTTGGTTTTAAACAAATAGATAATATGTATAGTTGTAAGGTGAACCTATGATAAAGGAATACTATAAATTTGTTAAAGACTACTTAAAATTATCACAAACAAAAATTAGTTATTTTCTAGGTATGGTTATTACTGCTCTTGGTTATAAAGGTTTTCTTTTGCTAAATACATTATTTGCATCTTGGATAATAAAATATGCTACAGCTAACGATTTGAAAATGACTTATATCAGTTTGGGTATACTAGTTATTTCTTATTCATTATATAAGTTATTCTATTATATAAATATTAAATTATATGGAAAAAATATGAATTATTGTTATGGTAGTTTACAAACTAGACTTTTAAATAAACTGGTAACAATTGATGATAGATTCACTAACCACATAAGCAAAGGTAAACTAATAAATTCTATAAATTCTGATGTAATTGATATTGGTGATATGTGTGATCAAATATCAGAATTATTAACTACTATAATACAAGTTATAGTTGTTTGTGTTATAGTCGCTTTATATAATGTTTATGTTGCACTAATATTTTTAGTATTTGCTCTTTTATATATTGGTATTAGAAATTATGCTGATAGAAAAAGTTCAATATATCTAAAGAAACAAAAACATCAAGTAGATAGATATAGCAGTTTATTTTCTCAAATACTATCAGGACTTCAAGAAATTAAAACATTTGATATGCTACCCAAATTAAAATCTAAACTTAATGAAATTAAAAATAAATATGCTAAAGCATACATTGAAAAAAGAAAATATTTAACATTAAGAGATAATGACATAAGATTTATGACTCATGGATTCAATATTGCTTTATATGTAATTTTATTATTGTTAATGATGAATGGAAAAATAACTATTGATGTTTTGGTTTTGGTAATTGGATATTTTGAAACTACAATTACATATCTAGATAGATTAATTGATGCTACTACTTCTATCAGAGAAGTTAATGTATCAGTTGAAAGAGTTAATAGCATTTTAAATTATAAAGTAAATAATGATATAACTTATGGAAACATTTATAATGATAATATTAACGGAATTATAGAATTTGATAATGTAAGATTTGGATATAATTCAAAGGAAATTATAAAAGGGATTAACTTAAAAATCGAATCAAATTCAATAACAACAATAGTTGGACAAAGTGGTACTGGAAAAACGTCTATATTTAATATGTTATTAAGATTATACAAACCAAGCGAAGGAAAAATTTTAATAGATGGTGTAGATATTTTTGAGTATTCTAAAGATATATATAAATCAAATGTAAGTGTTGTTAATCAAAAACCTTTTATATTTAATATGAGTATTAGAAAGAATTTAGATTTTGTTGATCCGAATATAGAACATCAAATCGAAGCTTGTAAGCGAGTTGGAATACATGATTTTATTGTATCTTTGCCACAGGGTTATAATACTATATTAAGAGAAAATGCAAATAATATTTCGGGAGGACAAAAACAATTAATAAGTTTAGCAAGAACTTTACTTTCTAAATCAGAAATATTATTATTTGATGAAATAACTTCATCTCTAGATCCTGACACTGCATCTCATATTAATTCAGTTTTAAAAGACTTAAAGAAAGATCATACAATTTTAATGATTACACACAAACCTGAATTAATGAAAAAATCAGATAGAATAATTGTTTTGCATGAGGGAAAAATTGTTGGTGATGGCAAACATAAAGAATTATTGGAAACCAACGAACATTATAGATGGCTACAAGCTAGAAAAAGTGCAAGTAAGTTAGGAGTGTTTAATAATGATTAGGTATTATAAAATATGTAAAAAATATTTCAAACTAAATGCTAATAATAAAAGATTATTACTTGCTCTATTTTTCTCTGCTTTTTTAAGAAGTTTTACTGTTTTAGGTTTTCCGATATTCACATCTAAAATAGTTGACTTTGCGACTCAGGGACTATATAAGGAGGCATTCATAAATTTATTATATCTTGGTATAAATTATCTGATTTATAATCTAGTATATCATTGGAATTATATCGCCTATCGTGATAATACTAACTATGTTTATACAAAATTACAAGAAAATGTTGTAGATAAAGTTGCTACTTATGATGAAAACTTTACTAAAAAATTAACTAAATCATATTTAGTAAATACTACATCGAATGACATTTGGGATGTTTGTATGTTTGCTGATAGAATGATGGATGCTATAACTCACTTCATTAGTTTGTTAATAGCACTTGGTATTTTATTATTCAATAATATTTATATTGGAATAATTGTATTAGTATTTAATTTGTTATATCTTTATTTATTAAGTGAATGTCAAAAGAAAAAAGATTACTATTTAATGGGACAAAGAAAACAACAAGACAAAATTGTTGAAATGTTTGCACAAACATTAGATGGCACTAAAGAAATAAAATCTTTTGATATGCATAGTAAATTAAATGAATATTTAGAAATAAATAAAAAAGCATGGACAAAACAATATTTTTTAAAAAGAATATACTGGGATAGAAGTAAAGTTGTTTTGCCTATTCTTATTATGGTAGCAAAAGTTATTGCTTATATAATTGTTATATTAGGTATTGCTAAAGGTAATATGTCAGTTGGAATGTTAGTTTTAGTAATTGGTTATATTGATAGAATTGAAAACGAAAACACTTCTTTCTTTGAAAGAATAAATAAGATTTGTAATAGTAGTGTTAGAATTGATAGACTATATAATGTTATGTATTATGATAACAAGAATATGTTAGAGTTTGGAAAAAATATTACTGATGACATATTTGGAAATGTTTCTTTTGATAATGTATCATTCACTTATGAAAATAATTTAATTTTAGATAATGTAAGTTTTGATATTGAAAGTAATTCTTTAACTGCTATTGTCGGTAAAAGTGGTAGTGGTAAATCTACAATATTTAGATTATTATTAAGACTTTATAAATTAGATAAGGGAAATATTTATATTGATGGAACAAGCATTTATGATTATTCAAAAGATGTATATTCATCTAATGTTTCAATATCAACACAAAAACCTTTTATATTTAATATGAGTATTAGAGAAAATTTGAGTCTAGTTGATTCTAATAAAGAGAAACAAATAGAAGCTTGTAAACGAGTTGGAATTCATGACTTTATAATGTCACTACCTAATGGATATAATACTATCTTAAAAGAAGATGCTACCGATATATCAGGCGGACAAAAACAACTAATTGCACTTGCAAGAACTTTATTATCTAAATCAGAAATATTACTATTTGACGAAGTAACAGCATCGTTAGATCCGAATACTGCTAAACAAGTTGTTAAAGTATTAAAAGATTTAAAGAAAGATCACACTGTTATAATGATTACACATAAGCCACAATTGATGAAAATTGCTGATGAAATATTAGTTATTGATCATGGGAAATTAGTTGGTAAAGGAAAACATAAAGAATTAATTGAAAATAATAAGTATTATCAAATACTACAAAAATAATTTTGAAAGGTAGATTAAATTATGATAAGTATTAAAAATAATAATGAACAGAAATTTGCTGATGAAATTTTGGATAGATTAATAAAATTTAATGATAGTAAATGTGAATGGTTTAGAAATAATCGCTCTGATGACAAAGAAATGAACTTTTTGGTTTTTAATAATGATAAATTAATTGGTGGTGCTATTGGGTGTATAAAATATAATTGGTATTTTTTAGACTTGTTATATGTTGATGAAGAATATAGACATCAAAATATAGGTACTAAATTAATAAAAGAAATAGAAAATTTGGCATATAAAGAAAATTTGACAGGTGTTAGAATGGAAACATGGGATTTTCAAGCAAGAAACTTTTATGAAAAAAATGGTTATAAAGTTTTTGCTCAAATAGAAGATTGCCCACCTAATACAATTGATTATTTTTTAAAAAAGAAATTAAAATAAAAGTTAGGAATTTTAAATATGAATTATGAATTAAATAAAGAGTTAAAAGAAGAATTAAATGGTTTAAATTATTCTTTTTCGAAAAGTAACATTAATGATTTAGATAAATTATTAGATTTGTACAAAGAAAGAACAAATTGGTTTAAAGAAAAAGGTATTAAACAATGGTCTAAATATTTAGAACATCATCCGAAAGAAGAATTTATGGATGTTATTGAAAATGGATATTTCTTTATTATTAAGGAAAATGATAAGATAATTGGTGGATTTGAATTATCAACAAATAGCAAATATTGGCGAGACGATTTAACCGATGCATATTACATTTATAAATTGGTTACTAAAGTAAATTATAAAAATGTTGGTAATATTATTATTAAAATTTGTAAAAATATTGCTATTAATAACAATAAGAGTAAATTAAGACTTGATTGTTTAAAGAATAACGAAAGACTTAATAATATATATGAAAATTATGGTTTTAAATTGATAAAAACTGGATATGAAGATTCATATAGTTATGCTTTAAGAGAATATAATATAAATAATTAAAAAGGAGTTAATATGGAAACATTACAAGCTATAAAAGAAAGAAGAAGTATTAGAGCATTTAAACAAGAAGATGTTAATAAGGGGTTAATTGAGGACATACTTAATTGTGGAAGATTAGCACCATCAGCAAAAAACAAACAACCTTGGTTTTTTGTAATTGTTAAAGATGATGTTAAAAATAAAATTGCTGATATGATGATTGAGGATACTTATAAAAGAAATTTATCTGAAGAAAAGAAAAAAATAGGATTTAATAGTAGTGTTAATCCTACTGCAAATGTAATCAAAGAAGCTCCAATACTAATATTAATATTTAGAGAAAAAAATGATAATTGGATTGTTGGAGATAATTTATCTATCGGAGCTTGTGTTGAAAATATGTGTTTAAGAGCGACTGAACTTGGATTAGGTACACTATGGATAAGAGATACAGTCTATGTGGCAGAAGATATAGCAAAACTATTAAATCACAATGAACTTGAATTAAATTGTGCAGTATCTTTAGGTTATCCAAATCAATTTCCTACAGCGAGACCAAGAAAAAAATTAGAAGATATTGTGGAATGGTATAATTAATAATATTTCCTTAAAATATGGAGGTTGTTATGCGTTTATCAAGTGAAAAAGATATTGAACAATTAAGTAAATTGAGAATTCAACAACAAAAAGATGATTGGGATGATGAATATGAAGATAAATATAATTTGTTAAACACCACAATTGAATATTTAAATAAGCATTTAAATAAAGATTTATTTATATTTATAGAAGAAAGTAATAATATTATTATTGCTACTTGTGGTATTCAAATTATAGAATATTTACCTCAATGCAATGATAATGGATTACAAGGATTTATATGTAATGTATACACTGATAAAAAATACAGATGTAAAGGAATTCAAACAAAATTATTAAAACAAGTAATTTCCTTTGCAAAAGAAAAAAATCTTTGTGAATTAAGTTTATCAACAGACAATGATAAAGCAATTAGTATATATAAAAAGATGGGATTTAAGTTTGATGATCTTATAATGTCTTTAAAACTTAATTAATAATTTATAATATCAACGGATTTCCGTAACACATTTTATTGATTTTGTGATAAAATTATATATGGATTGCAAGTAGTATATATGCAACGAATTTAACAATTTAATTTTAAGGTAGTATTATGTTTTTTATAATGCTACCTTTCTTTTTTTTGTTAAAGGAAAGGAGTCTTATATTTTGATAACTGATAAAATAATATTGTGGAATACGGATTATGGAAAAATAGAATCTAATTTAAAAGCAGTAATGAAGAAAAAGAATGTTTCAATTTATCAATTGTGTAGATTAACTGGTTTAAAATTTGAAGTAATAAAAAAATATTATGATAATACTATTACTCGTTATGATTCAGATGTTGTTGCAAAATTTTGCTTTGTACTAGAGTGTGATTCTAGTGACATAATTTCTTATGTTCCTAAAGTTAAAGCTTAATTTATAAGGGTTTGGTTGGTGCTTGAATACTATTTTGTATTCATTTTTTGTATTTTTTTTCGATTTTTTATTTATTTTTTAGTATATAATTTTTATTATTTTTTTTCGATTTTTTTTCATCTTGCCTTTTGATTTGTCAAGTGGTATATTTGATATAGTAGTGATAGTTGTATGGAAAGAGACAAAGGTATTGCTACTATGACATACATCCACTCCACAATTAAGTCCTTAAATATGGAGTTATTTTTTTATTTGTTTGATGTTATTATATGTCACAAACAAATTTTATTCAGAGGTGGTTTGTATGAGAATTGTCGTTGACATTTTTATCGATATTGTTCTTGAAAGATTTAATGTGTCTTTCATCAACCCTTTTAATTTAATTTCTGATATATCAAGAGAGCAAAAAATCAATTACTAATGGTTTTCGCTCTCTTTTTGTATATATGAAAGGAGGAATCTATGCATAAGAATCAATTTTTATCTAATTACATAATTAAACAATTTGATGTTAAGAAATTCAAAAAAATGATTGTTGCTTTCTTAAGTATTGTTGATAATTTTCAACATATCATTGATAAAGATGAGTATTACATTAAATATACTGCTAATTATGAAGTTAGAGTTGGTGGTAATAAAAAACCTACTAATTCAAAAGTCGAATCTTTTATCATTAAGAAATATGATACTGAAGATAAAAAAGAACAATTACTGCTTAAATATAAAAATGCTTTTAATTGTTTAAATGAAATTGAAAGAAAAGTTTTTGTTGCTACATTTCTAGAAAATAAGACAAATCTTGATTTATGTGATGAGTTAGTAACTTATGATCAAAAGATTAACTCTATCAGAAAAAGTGCAATTGTAAGATTTTGCTTAAAATTAGGATTTGAAAGATTTGTTGATTATTTTTGAATTACGAGTTTATAGCTCACTCGTTATCAAAAAACTAAATATAAAAAGTTTGGAGGTGATTCAATATATCTTGTAGTCCATACTATTCAACAAATAATGGGACATTGTATAAAGGTGATTGTTTAGATGTCATGGATTATCTAATTGAGCAAGGCATCAAAGTTGATGCTATCATAACGGATCCACCCTATGCAGTCACAGGTTATTCTTGGGATCAAATAATTCCTTTTGATAAAATGTGGGATAAGTTATTAAAACTTATTAAAGATGATGGTGCTATTGTGTTATTTGGAAATGAGCCATTTTCTAGTAATTTAAGGATGAGTAATGAAAAACTATATCGTTATGATTGGAAATGGGTAAAAACTCAAGTCACAGGATTTCAAAATGCTAATTATCAACCACTTCGTTGTTATGAAGATGTAATGGTATTTTCTAAAGGTGGCACAGTCCATCAAGCACATAATCATATGTGTTATTATCCACAGGGAATTATTTCAGTTAATCTTAAAGTTTCTCGCTCTGCTATTGATTATTTATCAGAGAAGAAAAATAAAGAAAAAAAAGAACACCTACAGGAGTTCGGTAACTTCCCTAGAAATGTTATTCAATTTCCTAGAGAATCGAGATTATATCATCCAACACAAAAACCTGTTAATTTAATGGAATATTTAATCTCTACTTATACTAAAAGTGGTGAATTGGTTTTGGATTTTACGAGTGGAAGTGGCTCTACTTTACTTGGATGCGAAGTGTTAGGTCGCAGATGGATTGGTATAGAAATTACTGACAAGTATTGTGAAGTTATTAAAAAGAGACTTGAAAATGGCATTCAATTAAAAATATTATTAGAATACAATTGAGAGTAAATAAAATATTAAGGAGGAATGATTATAGATTATGAAAAAAATAAAAAATTGCAAAATAAAAACCGAGAAAAAAGTTATTTAGTAAGTTCGAATTCACTAATTTCACTCGGTATAACCAATTATAGCACAAATTCTATCGAAAATAAATTAATTTTGGAGGTTTGGAATTAATTGGAAGATATTTTACAAGATGTATTAAGATTAATAAATGATGCTATGGGATACTTAAGGTTGTTCGTCATTGGAGGAACAGCTTTTTTTGTTGCCAAAGATTATGCTTTGAAGATGGCATCTAGCGATGATAATCAAAAAGCAAGTTATGATAGAAAAATAAGAACAACAATAATTGCAGGTGTATCTGCTCTTATCACTACTCAATTTGTATCTTGGATATTAGGATATTTTAAATAATGAACATAGAAGTATTTAATAATAATATAAATGATATTCTAGATGAGGGAAAAATTGAAAACATTCCTATCCCTAATGTTGATATGATTAAAAGTATTATTTTAGAAAGTAATTTAAATAAAATATTATTTGATAAATTTAAAAGAAATTATAAATCAACATATGGGAATGATTTAGAATATTTTTATATGAAAGTTCAAGACTTATTATATCGATTACATTTATTGATTAATCATATTTTAATTAATAAGTTAGATATTGATAAAGAAGAATATGTTTATGATGCCATTTACTCATATGTAATTAATGACTCACTTACTTTATATGATGCAGTAAATTATGATGATACTGATCTCGAAGAACTAAAAGACGAATTAATTATTGAAAGTGAGGAATTAAGCTTTAAGTGAAAAAGAAAAGAAAGAAAAATTGGTACTACTATGTTAGAAGTAGAAATTTAATAAATCGTATTTACGATATGTTAGAATACTTTCACTATTTTGATTATGAATTTTGGAACAAAGAAGATATAAGAACTTATTTAAAAGAAAATATAAATGATATTTGTTTTGTAGAAACCATAATAAAATATTTGGAAGACAAATTATATAAAAATAAAAAGAAAGTTGAATTAAGATGTAATCTATCTAATTTAATTAATGATTTAGATTATTTAAAACAATATTTAGATGTCTAATTTGCATTTTTTAAATTTATAGTGTACAATGCAGACAACTGGAGGGATGTCTATGAAGAAAAAGATATTACCTTTCATTCTTGTGTTTATCATTTTAATAGTTTGTAGTATTTTTATATTTTATGTATTTAAGGATAACAAAAATGATATTCCTACTACTGATGTTATTAACAAAGAAAATGTTGTTAATGATTCTATTAATACTTCATCTGATAAAGATGTAATTTTAGAAACACAAGATGAAGAAAAACAAATTATTCATGATGTTGATAATGAAGATGAAAAAACAACATCAGAAAAACAAGAAACTACTAACCAAACTACTAATAAAAATGATGTAGTTATTAAAGAAGATGTTAGTAGTAATAATAAAGAGGAAGTTCCACCTATTGATAATAATCAAAGTGATGATAAAATTATTGTTGATGAAACTACTGACAATTCTAATGATTCTACGGAAGAAAAAGAAGAAACTTCTGATTCACTAGAAGATCAAGAATTTGAAAGATTACAAAGTTTAATTAAATATAAAACTGATAAAGAATGTTATGATGCATCGTTTGATGTGACTTTGGAATATATGGAAGATGAAAATTTTAAAGTTATATCTTGTATTAGTTATGCATATAAAGGACGATTAGTTGGTTATAGAATGATAGTTCATTATTGGGATGGAACTACAAAATATTTAGATGCAATCGATTAGATTGCTTTTTTTATACAAAAATAAAGGAGGAAAAAATGAAAGATAAACAAAAATTAATACCAAAAATTATATTTGGTGTTTTTACTTTGTTAGTAATGGGATTTACTGATGTTCATGCATCTACATTAGTTCAAACACCTATCGATGATACTTATTATACTCGTAGAGGTGGAGGACAAAGTTATATGTCAGCTCAATACAATACTTATGACATGGATGGAAAGACAGTCTATTGTATCGAACCTGGTGTTGATATAACTACCCATAACTATATTGGAGCAGAGGGATTTATTAATTCCCCTTACTCTGATGAAATAAATCAAAAAATACAATTAATTGGTTACTATGGTTTTGAATATCCTGGTCACAATACAATGAGGTATCGTATGGCAACTCAAGCTCTTATTTGGGAAACTACAGGTGGACAAATATTAGAGTTTTGGACTGAACAATATGGATATGGTGACTATATTAACTTAAATAAAGAAAAAAATGAAATAATGAGATTAGTTAATGCTCATTATCAAAAACCATCATTTCATAGTGAAGTAAAAACTGCAGTTATTAATCAAGCTGTTACTTTTACTGATACAAGTGGTATATTATCTGAATTTGAAGTTTATAGAAGTGATAATGCAACAAGTGTTATTAATGGTAATACTTTATCAGTAATACCTAATGCAGTTGGTGAAATCACAGTTTCATTGACAAGAAAATCATATAAAACAAGTACCACTACTATATTTGTTGGAATAGATGGCAAATCTCAAAAAATGGGATTATTCGGAGCTAATGATCCTATTTTAACAATTGTTAAATTAAATGTTTATGGTGGAACTATAAATGTTGAAAAAGTAGATTCAAAAACTTTACTTCCTGTTCCTAGAGGCGATGGTCAGTTAAAAGGTGCTGTCTATGGAGTATATGATGAATCTGATTTTAGAGTTGGACAAGTAGTTATTGGTGAGAATTCGCTTGGTAAAAGTGATTATCTACCAAAGCTAGGCAGATTCTATTTATTAGAAGAAAAAAATAGTTTGGGATATACTCTTGATCCTACTAAATATTATTTTGAAATTACTGCCAATGATTTAAATCCTACTATAAAAGTTTATGAACAAATAATAGAAAAAGATTTTGAATTATATAAAGTTGAGGCAGATGGTACTACTGCTATTTTAAAAGCAGAGCCAAATGTAACTTTTGAATTCTACTTAAAATCTAATATGGAATTATATGAAAGTGCTACTACTAATTCTAAAGGTCACTTAAAAGTGACATTGCCTTATGGTACTTACATTGTCCATCAAGCTACTAGTACACCTAACTTTGAAAAAGTTGAGGATTTTGAAATTGTTATCAATGAAAATTCAGAGGAATTAACTACAAAAATAATTTCTAATGCTGAAGTAACTGCTAAAGTTAAAGTAGTTAAAGTTGATAGCGAATCAAAAAAAGTATTAGTAAGAGATGGTATTAAGTTTAAAATTAAAAATTTAGATACAAACGAATATGTTTGTCAAAATATTACATATCCTACTCAATCAACAATTTGTGTTTTTGAAACTAGTGATGGTATGTTTACTACTCCATATGTACTAGAATCAGGAAATTATCAAATTGAAGAACTTGAGGAACAAACTATTAATGGATATGTTTGGAATCCAACACCATTAAAATTTTCTATTACTGAAAATAGTAATTTTATCTATGATGATGAATTTGGTGTAATGCTTGAAGTTCAGTTTGAAAATAAACAAGTTAAGGGTGAATTTGAAATCACTAAACTTGGCGAAAAAATGGTTGTTGAAAATGGAACATTTAGTTATGAGAAAATATTACTTGATGGTGTTTCTTATGATTTATATGCTGATGGTGATATCTACTCTCAAGATGGAACATTAATTTATAAAGATAAAGATTTAATAAAATCATTCAAAACAATTAATGGAAAATATAAAGTAACCGATTTGTATCTAGGAAATTATTGCCTAGTTGAAACTTCAAGTGTAATGAATCATGTTATTGATGTTACTCCATATTGTTTCTCTATTGAATATAAGGATCAATATACAGACATTGTATCAATTGAATTCACATTAAAAAATCATTTGATTAAAAGTGATTTTGAACTAACAAAAACTGATTTCTCTACAGGTGAAGTTATTGCAGGAGCTCTTATCGAGATTTATAATGAAAACGAAGAACTTGTATTTAGTGACTATACTGATGAGTTCGGAAAAATCCATGTTAAAGATCTTGGCTTTGGAAAATATAAATTTTTAGAAATCGAGGCACCTGAATCTTATGTTCTTAATACTGATGCTCACTATTTTGAAATTTTAGAAAATGGTGAAATAGTAAAAGATACTTTAACTAATGTAAAAATTACAGGTGACTTTGAATTAACAAAAGTCGATATTGCTACAGGTGAAGTTATTGCAGGAGCTTTAATTGAAATTTATGATGAGAATGAAGAACTTGTATTTAGTGATTATACTGATGAATTCGGAAAAATTTATATTAAAGGTTTGAAGTATGGAAAATACAAATATTTTGAATCACAGGCACCAGAGGGGTACATCCTTAATAATGAGCCACATTATTTTGAAATACTTGAGGACGGAACTATTATAAAGGATACATTATCTAATGAAAAAATTATAGTTGAAGTACCTAATACAAGTGTTGCTGATTCTAAAGTTGTAACTGCTATTACTATCGTTAGTATACTTGCAGGATTAGGATTTATTATTTATGATAAAAAAAGAAAAAAATAAGAGCCGATTTTCAATAATTGGCTCTTTTCTAATTATTGGTGCTACTAGTATTTTCCTATTCTATAACATTTATAATTTTTATATAAATCGTGCTGAAGAAAAACAAGCAGAAGAATTCATAAATAATCCTGTTGTTGAGGATACTCCTGTTATTGAAGAAACAACCGAAGAAGTAAAAGAAGAAGTTAAGCAACCTGAAACTTATAATTATGTTGGTGTATTAGAAATACCAAAGATAAATTTTAAAAGAGGTTTTCTAGATATCAAAGATAAAAATAATAATGTTAATAAAAATATTCAAGTATTAGAAAATTCTGCTATGCCTAATGTTAATGGTGGATTATTAGTAATCGCAGGTCATTCAGGTAGTGGTCGTGTTGCTTTTTTTAGAAATTTATATAAGTTAAAAGAAAACGATCAAATTTATATTTACTATGAAAATATTAAATATATTTATCAAGTTCAAAAATATTATGAAGAAACTAAAGATGGTGATATATCTATTGATAAAAATAGTGAATCAACATTAGTGTTGACTACTTGTAGTCAAACTGATAAAAATAAACAAATTGTTATAGTATCAAAACTTATTGATAAAACAAATTATTAGGAGGTGTAATTTAGATTATACAAATTTTAGATATCACACCTGTTGAACAAGGATTTTTCTCTGATATCTATCGTACGGTTATGTGGAACATTGCAAAAGGTGTTCTTTGGCTTTTAGATGGATTCTTTGATGTCATTGATAAAATATGGAGATATCGTTTTTTTGATAATGAATATGTTAATAAAATATTTGGTGGAGCTGTAATTGTTGCTTGTAGTTGGCTCATATTAAAAGTTGTTATTGAATTAGTAATGAAATATATAGTCAAAGGCGATGATAGATCTAGTCCACTTTCAATTTATAAAGGCATCGTTCTAGCAATAGTAATGATGTTTTTAGTAACTCCACTTTTTCAGTTTGGTCATAATATATCTACTGAATTAACTGATGCAGTAATCGAGGTTTCAGGGATGAATGAAGATGCTGATTCAGAGGGAACTATTTCTAAAGCAATTATTAGAGCTATGGTTTATGAAAATGAGATGGAATCTGATAAAATTGATTATCTTACATCTAATTGGAAAACTATAGATATTAATGAAACTAGTGGTGGCTTTATTGGATTTGGGGATTGTTATGTTTATTCTCTAAATTTCTTTATGCTCATAGTATTATCTATTGTAACTATTTTTCTATTATTCTTTGTTGCCATTCAGATGGCTAAACGAGTCATGGAAATTGCTTTATATAAAATACTCGCACCATTTTGTTGCACAGGTCTTACTAATGACGGATCAAAATCATTTGAAATTTGGTGCAAGTCATCAATGGGAGTATTTTTAATAACCGTAGTTCAATTTGTATGTATAGGTTTACTATTAAATCTATTTGGCTCTGCTTTTACTGATAATGGTAATTTAACAGGTATCTTTTTAGTAATTGGAGCATTATTATTTATCATTTCTACTCCAACAATTGTTAGTTCTTTATTAAATCAGCAGTCAGGTATAATGACAGCTTTTGGTGATATGCAAAGTTTAATGGCTTTGGGATCAGGAGTATCACAGGGTGTCAGTCTTGCAAGTGCAGGAACATCTTGGGCATTATCTAAAGGAGCTAATATTGTAAGTGGTGGTGGTAATCTAGCTAAAGGAGGTATAAATAATATTTCAAATATGTTAAATAAAGGAAATCGATTAACCCCTGAACAACAAAGTGTTGTTAAAGAAAGTATTAATAATCATAATCCTAGAAAAGCATATCAACAAGTTGGAGACTTCTTAAAAGAAAATAGAGGTCAAAAATCTGATACTAATGTTATGAAATATAGTAACTCAAATCCTTTTAAACAACCTTATAGTATGAAATATAATCCTATAAGAAATCAATATATGAGTCAAAGTGGCTCTGAAAACATTTATGATAGGAAGTGGTATTAATATGTATCTTATTCCCAAAAACATAAAAACTAAAAGAGAGATTTTTAAAGGATTTGGTATTTTAGAAATCATTGCTATGGGGATTGCTTGTGGTATTGGTTTCTTATTACAATCATTAGTAACTGATTATAAAATAAAAATATTTCTATTCTTTTTATTCCCTTTAATTGTCTTTTTATTATTACTTCCATTGCCTAATGGAAGTACGGCATTGATAATTTTTAGGAAGTTTTTAGTATATAAAAGAAGTCAGAAAAAATATAGGTCTAAATAGACCTATAAAGTATTGCAAACTTTGTCGAATTATGTTATATTTATATTGTCAGTAGCGATACTGACAGCTGAATAATGAACAAAGATATCTTCATTTGAAGATGTCGCCAATGGTGTTTTTGAACCATAACCTTTGGACACCATTGTGTATTATTGAACCACTTGACTTTTCCAAGTCAGAACATGCACATCTCTTTCTAGTAATATAGTAAAGAAGTATGTAGTAATAAAAAAAGTTGTCGAGCAGTATTAGACTGCTTTTTTTATTGTATTCTTTATTTAGATAATAATTTTCTTTTATATTATGCTATAATATAAGTGTTTAAAGATTAATGGAGGAAATAGTATGAATGAAACTTATAAATTTTTAAAAGAAAATACACAAGTAAATTATGTATCTACAATTAACGAAGGTAAGCCAAGTTGTAGACCATTTGGTGATCCTATTATGGTTGATGATAAGATATATGTAATTACTAACAAACATAAAAATGTATCTAAGCAAATAGAAAAAAATAATAATGTTTGTATAGTTGCATATGATGATGAAAAATGGATAAGAATTAATTGTCAATTAATAGATGATAGTCAAAATATGAAAGTAAAACAAGCAGTCATTGATGAATTTGATTGGGCATTAGATGCTGGTTATACATTAGATAATCCAGAGTTTCAAGTTTTATATATGGCTAATGTAGAATCTATAATTTATGATGAAGAAGGAGAAATATTAGAAAAATATAATTTCTAAATTATAATTATACTGACTAGTGAAAAACTAGTCTTTTTATTTGGAGGTTTTGAATGAAATTATTAACTATATTAGCAGTAGTAATTATTATATTATTATTGCTTTTTTTATACTCTGCTTGTGTTATATCAAGCGAGTGTTCTCGTATAGAAGAAAAGTTATTAAATGAGGAGGAAAATATTGAGTAAAAAAGAAATAAAACTAGATAGAAAAACATTTAAATTTAAAAATAATAATTTGTTTTTAACTATCACACAATATGCAAATAATAATCGACTTGCTATACTTTGTGAAACTGAAGATGAGTTGTATTGTGATTTAACTATAAATTTATCAAATACATTCCCTTTGAATAAAGATGAAGCTCATATTTCAGATATAGCAAAATCCTGTGGATTAGAAAAAGCATTATTAGATGCAGGAATTATTAAAGAAGTTATTTGTGAAGAAAAATACAATTATGGTACATATGACTTTGTATCATTTGATATGAAAAAATTAAAGGAATATGATCCTGTTGGTTTAGATAATTATTATAAATCATTTAATTATGAGCCACATTATATTCCTAAAATATAAGAAAGGATTGTGATATTATAGGTCAACGAAGTCAAATATATATTAGACTTAAAGATAAAAATAATAATACTCATTTACTTGCTAAATATTATTCTTGGAACTATGGCGAAAGAATGATTTCTCGAGCAAGATATGGAATCGAATATATAAAAAGAAATATCGAATATTCTTTTCGTGATGATTTAATAGAAAAAATCAGTAGAACTTTTGATGTTAATTATGATATGAAAGATATTCAATTGAGTTATAACATATTAGAGGATTTTAAAGACTCATATTTTTATAATAAAGATGATATGAATCAACATATGTTTTTAGAACAAGAAAATAATGATGGAAAATTGTTTGTTGATTGTGACCAAAGTTCAGGGGAAATTAAATATTGCTTTACTGATAGTGAATTAAATATTTTAAATCCACATGAATATATGCAATGGAACATTGGAATTAGATGGGATAAAAAAGATTTTAATTCAGATCCTGAATGGAATAAAATTTCTTCTATTTGTAAAAAGAATATTAAATCAATTAATGATAATGCAACTTTAATGTCTGATATAGAATTAAAACATTTTATTACTGACAGCTATTCAAAACAAATTAATGAAGTTTGTGTTGAAAAAAATATTAAAATATAAGGAGGTATGATTATAAGAAAAAAAGTTAAATTTAATGGTAAACAATATAATATTGGAGTTTATACATACCATAATGGTAGAATTAGACTTAAATATGAAAGTAAAAATGAAAGTCATGATATAACTTTAAATTTAGAAGATGCCTACCTAGATGATGGTAAGGTTTTTTTAGATCCATTTATTTTAAAAAATGGATTTATTCATGTACTTAAAAAAAGTAGAATTATTAGAGAAATAACAGGTATGGGATTTTATAACTATATTGAAGTTCCTATTGCTAAATTAAATATGGGAAAATTAAGAGAGTTTGATTCCTATGGTGTTAAAAAACATTTGAGTGAAAGGACGGATGTGTATAAATAATAAAAGATTAAAATTATATGATACTAGTATAGAATTATGTATCAACAAAAAAACAAAAGAAAAATTAAGAAAAATTGCTTATAAACAAAAAATTACAATGTCAGAATATGTTAGACATTTAATTAATTTTGCTATTGCCTATAACGATATAAACAATTTAGAAAACAAAAAAGATTTATCAACAAGAGATGTGGATAAAATTATTTCATTATTAGGAGGGACATTTAACGACTAAAGAGAAAAAACAAAAAGTAAAAAAAGTTCCTAAAACAATGTTAGATTTTATTCCTTTTCAGGATGTATGGAATAATTATGTCTATTTGGATAATAATCGTATTGTTGGTGGAATAAAAGTTGGCTCTATTAATCTTTGTTTATTATTTGATGAAGAACAAAAATTAAAAGTTATGGAGCTAAAGAAAGTTTTAAATTCTATCGACTATCCTATCAAAATATTTAGTATAGATAAACCTATATTATTAGATGATAATATAAATATTTTAAATACTAAAATAAAACAAGAAACTAATAAATCAAAAATTAAAATCTTGGAAGAAGATTTAGATTATATAAATACTTTAAATAACAAACGACAAGTTGTTAATCGTGAGTTTTATATAATCGTTGAGGAAAGTTCTGAAAATGAAACTCTATTAAAACAAAAATTAAATGATTTAATAGTTGATTTATCAGCTATGGGACTTTCTAGTAATATTATTTCTAGTGAGGAATGGCGAGATTTACTTTATATTATTTTAAATCCTGTTGTTTCGCTTGATTCCTTTAAGAAAGATGCCACAGGTATTACTAGGTCATTTAAAGAGAAAATCGCACCAAATGGGCTTAAAATCGGCGAAAAAGACCTAATTCTCGGTGATACTTATATGAGTATAGTAACTTTGATAACATATCCATCTTATGTTAATGTTGGATGGCTCGGAGCTGTTGCTAATGTTAATAATACTCGTATGGTTATGACTATTAGTCCTATGGATACATCAGAGATTTCTAGAACATTAAAGAAAAGTATGTCTGATACTAAATCTCGTATGATTAATGTTAATGACTATAACGATCAAATACTATTGCATAATCAAATGGAAGATTATACAGAGTTAGTAAATCGTATTGATCGTGAACATGAAAAGTTTACTAAATTGACGGTCTGCTTTTTAGTATATGGTGAAACACAAGAAGAAATGGAAAAAGCAAGAAAAGAACTGAAAAACACTCTTACATCTTATGGTCTATATGGCACTAATTTAATGTTTGAGCAAGAACGAAGTTTAAAAATGTGTTTGCCTACAATGTATACTGATTTTGAAAAGCAATTTGGTATTGATGTACCTATGCTTACTACTGCATCCACTTTCCCATTCATCTTTCAAAATTTACAAGATGATGGTGACTCTATCATTCTTGGTAATGATGGTCTTGGTAGTTTAGTTTTCTTTGATTTATGGAAACGAACTAATAAAAGAAATAATTCTAATGCAGTCATTATTGGTAAGAGTGGAAGTGGCAAGTCTACCCTTATTAAGAAAATAGTTCGTGGTAATTGGGCAAGAGGAACAAAAATAATTGCTATTGATCCTGAACGAGAATTAAAAGAAATGTGTGAGTCAGTTGGTGGCTCTTGGATTGATGCAGGAACAGGTCTTGCAGGAATTATAAATCCATTAGAAGTTCGTAAAACTGCTGATGATTCTGATGATGATAAAAAGTTATCTAGTAATGATTTAAATAAACATTTTCAAACTTTTAGAACATTTATAAAGTATTATCTACAAGATGTTAGTGCTTATGAATTAACTAAAATTGAAGATGCTTTAATTGAAGTTTATAAAGATAAAGGAATCGACTTTACTACTGACATTTCAAAATTAAAACCTACTGACTATCCGATTATGGATGACTTATATAAAAAGTTATGTCATAATTTAAAAGAAGCTAAATCAAATAAAGAGCCACGAAATGTTATCGAGTCACTTGATAAGATTTGCTCTTTAATGAAAAGAGCCACTACTACTGATGCTAAAATATTAAATGGGCATTCTAGTATTAATGTAGATAAAGATTCAGATTTTATTGTATTAGATATAAATAGTTTAATTGATTCAGATGAAAGCATTTTAAAAAGTCAGTTCTTTAACATACTGACTTGGTGTTGGAATGAGATATGTAGAAACAAATCAGAACAAGTAATTTTACTTTGTGATGAGGCACATTTAATCATTGATCCAAATAATCATCAGGGTATCGATTTTCTAAAGAAAGCATCAAAATTAATCCGTAAGAGAAATGGCTCATTATGTATAATTTCGCAAAACCTGATAGATTTTGTGGCTGATGATATTTCTCGTTATGGACAAGTTATTATTGATAATAGTGCTTATATAATGGTTATGGCACAGGGACAAAAAGAAATAACTGCAGTTCAAAAATTAATGAACTTAAGTGAATCAGAAAAACAATTTTTAACTACTGCATCTAAAGGTCAGGGATTATTCATTATTAGTCAAGATACTAGACTTCCTATTCAAGTCCACTTGAGAGAGGAAGAAAAAGAACTCTTTGGCTCTGCAGGTGGCAAATAGTTGGAATATTATTTTTTACAAAAATATGGATGGAAAATTGGATGTGCTTGTTTACCATTCTTTTTTTTATTCATAGTTTTATTATGTTGTAGTAGTTCAGGTGGTAGCGAAGAAGGAGTTGCTACTGCCTTTTTCACTACACCATTTGAAGAAGAAATAAAATATACCATAACATCAAATTATGGTACTAGAATTGATCCAATTGATTTAAATAAAATATCTTTTCATAGTGGCATTGATTTATCAGCACCTGCAGGAACTTCTATTGTTGCTAGTGCTGATGGTGTTGTATATGAAGTTGGTTATAGTGAATCAGGTTTAGGTAATTATGTTTATATAGAACATGACTATGGTGGTTTAGTATTATATACTATGTATGGACATATGGCTGATGATTCTATTGTAGTTAATGTTGGGGATAAAGTTAAAGCTAAAGATAAAATTGGAACTATCGGCTCTACAGGTAGGTCGACAGGTATTCATCTACACTTTATGATTTCTAAAAATAAAATAAGTTTTAAACAAGAAGATTTAATGGATCCGATTGTAGTAATGAAATAAAAAAACTACCCTAAATTTTAATTAGGATAATACTCTATGATATCACTCATTTTACAATTGCAGTGGTCACATATTCTTGCTATTACTTTCGCATCAAATCTTTCTAAATCGCCATGAGCATATCTGTTAATAACCTTATATTCAGTTGGCAATTCTTTTGCTATAGTATATTTAGTTTTATCGATCGTAGCAAGAAGTGATTCTAATTTAAATAAGTAATAACCTTTTTGGCAAGGTATTTTATAAATGCCTTTTGAACTTTTACTCATTACCGATCTTTCCTTTCATATATAATTTTACATTATAGGTCTGCTTGACATAAGATGACACAAAGACCTATAATAGTATTAGCAGTTCGCTAACAATTTATAAGTTAGGTGGTGAGTTTTTGAAAAAGTTTTTTGAAGTCGTTGCTATTGTAGTGCCTACATTTATTGTTTTCGCTATATTAGTTTTTTTGTTTTATATACATACTGATATAGGTTTCTCTGAAACAATTAATGGCTATATGCCAATGTATGCACCTGCTTGGTTTGAAGCATTAGTAACTACATTGTTTGTTCCTTTTATGACAGGATTTGGAATTTATGATCATTTCTATCCTGTCTAAAATTGTTTAAAAGTCCACATTATGAGTTTATATATTTTATATTTATTAAAAATTAAGGACTCACGAATGTGGCTTTTTTGGTTATTTTGTTATAACGATTGTTTTAACATTTGTTATAACACTTGTTAGACTTTTGGCTATTTACTATATGAAATAGTTAAAAATATGTTAGTCCAAATGTATGACATATTGGTTTATGTATGACAAAGGGATTTCTCACAATCCCTTTATTTTTGGGCTAAACTACCCACTGGGTAGTTGTTTGTCAGCCACAGTTATCCTGCTAAAAACACATACACGATTTGTGGCTTTTTTGTATTAAAAAATTAAATTAAGTTTTAAAGTTATTGGGACATTTTTAGTGTCCTTTTTTGGAGGTGAAATTTTATAAATAATAATAATGATATTTTTATTAAAGCTAGAATTGATTCTAAATTAAGTGAAGTATTAAAAATCATATTAAATAAAATGAATATGACACAACAAGAATTCTTTGATAAAAAAATTAAGGAATTTATAATTGAAAATATTAATCTTGTTGTAAGTGTTGATGATAATAAAAGTGATAAAAAATGAAATCAGATAGAATAACAATTCGAGTAACCGAAGACGAAAAAAAAGAAATAAGTGTGGTTGCAGATAAATTAAAAATGAACACATCTGAATATGTGTATAGTGCTATTATGGATAAGATGCAAGTTGATAAACTTAATGATAGTCAGGGACAATTTTTAAATTTATTTGATACATCTTTTAAAAGAAGTTATGAGCCATTTCAAAAACATTTATAAGTAATTTTAAATAGAATTGAATTCAATACTAGATGGTTATTAAAACAGCAAGATATCTTTATGCAACATTTAAAAGTTCCACAAACTAAAGATGAATTAAATGTATCATTCTTAAATCATCCTATTACTGATGTGGCTCAAGATTTAATTATTAAAGATATTAGAACTATGTCATCTAAAAAGAAAGAATTAGAAGATGAGTAAAAGTAATATTATCATTCGTACTAGGTATAAGCATTCTCTTACTGCTAGTAAACATATTTCAAAATGGGTTGATTATGTTTCTAAAAAAGAAAAAGCAGATGCCACTAGTTTAGATGATAAAAACATAATGAATGAATATTTTGCTCTAGCTGATAAAGATTCTTTTCTTTATGAAAAATGCGAGTCATTTGTTTGGGGACAAGATGGTGATATAAATCCTAAACAAGATCTACCTAAAATAGATGACACAGGTTTTGTTTGGAACTTGGTCATCTCTTTCCCACCTGACTTTGCTATAAAAAATGGTTTAATAACTAAAGCTGATTATTATGATTTAACTAAACATATAATGCCATCATTAATCGTAGATATGGGACTCAAGTTAGATAACTCTATTTGGTATGCAAGTTTGCATCGTAATACTGATAACCCACACTTACATATTAGTTTGATAGAAAAAAATAAAACTGCTACAAAAGGTTTTATACCACAATTTGCTATTCAAAATATGAAAAGTAATATTGGTAATTATTTAATTGATAATACAAAATTTTATGAATTAAGGGACAAAGAATTTTCAAATATCACAGGTGGTATATCATTAAAAGAATTAACAAAAGTTAAAGGTCAAAAATTATATAGTGATAAGTTTAGAAAGACATTGAATCAACAATTACTTTCTTTTTATGATAACCTACCAAAAACAGGCAGACTTCAATATAATTCAAAAAATATGAAACCTTATAAAGAA
Organism: Bacilli bacterium; assembly: GCA_017435485.1. Lineage (GTDB taxonomy): Bacteria > Bacillota_I > Bacilli_A > RF39 > UBA660 > RGIG1752. Next base: position 40,592 of record JAFSEY010000001.1, on the reverse strand, counting down.
GAATTAGATAATATTATACACTTTATATTAAGTCATGATTCGGTCAAATATAATTATGCTAATTATTTAAGGTTATTAGAGGAACATCAAAAAGAATTAACTTCTCTTTATGGTATGACTAAAGATAATAAAAGTAAAAAATATTATAACGATCAGCTTAATCGTTTATATACAAAAATTGGTAATGAAATTTTATCTAATTATAAAAAATATCAAGCTATGGACTTGATGGCTCGTGAAAAATCTTTTTTATCTAAACATATTAAAGAGTTAAAGTTTAAAAGTCGTAGTGACTATGCTAAAGATGAAACTAAAATTAAAATTGCTAAAGATTTATACAAGTTATGTATGGTTGCAGGTCTTAACTATAATGAAACAAAAAAAGTTTTTCAAAGATGGTTAAAAAATTCTAAATATAATTTTGATGCAGATGCACTTATTGGCTCGTGTTCTACTCTTGATTATGAAATGAGTTCTACTGAATATTACAATGCATTAAAAAAATTAGGATATGATTATGATAGATATAATAAATTCAGAAATAAATATTTTTATAAAGAACTTAATTATAAAAGATTTATTAATCAAGCTATAAACCATTTGATGTATGAGTTAGAGGCAGAAGAAAAACAAATCATTGCTGAAATGCAATATGAATTGGAGGAATATAGATAATGCAAGTTGTTGATATAACAAGAGTTGATAACAATACTTTTGAAAGTGATATGTTAGTTGGCAAATATTCTATGGATGCTAAAACTAAAACATTAAATTATATATATGATTATGCTCTTGCTAATTGTAATTTAGATATTGATAAAGAATTATTAGATTCTAATTTAGATATGAATATGTTTTCATTAAAAAATTTTGTTAAAGCAAATTATGATTTGGATATAAAACAAGATTTAATTATTCAGTCAGTTAATGCCACAAAAGATAATTGTGTGTTTGTAAAACAATATAATAAGGATATTGATGAGTATCCCACTATCTATCAGTTTAATAAAGATGAAATAAAGAAAGCTAAAACATATATGGCTTTTTTAGTTAATGATTCTTTAATTAATATGTTAAATAATAATGATAGACTTAATGAATATGAAGATCGCAAACTTGACCTTAATTCGTTCGAAAAAATGTCATATTCATACAATAATAGTAATTTTGAAATGAATACATTGTATAATGGTGGTTTATTTCTAGAAGAATTATTAAATAATACTTGTTCATTAAAACAATTAAAAAATAAAGATAATCTTGATATAGGTCTATGAAAACCTACAACATTGTGATATAATTATATTGATAACTACACTTAAAGTTATTGATTGGATGTATATTATGAAAAATATTAAAAAACTAGTGGGGTTTCGAACGAATAAATCATGGAAGAAGATACTTGCTTGTTTATATTATTTTTTATGTTTTATTGTAATCATTTCATATGCTAGTGAAGTACCAAAAGTACAAGCCGATATTTATGATTTATTTATTTTTAAAACATCAAATATTTTGACAGCTTTATCATTTTTTATTCCAATGTTATTTATTTCAGATTTTAAAATTAAAGATAAAATACCAATTTTAAATAAGAAAAAAATATGGTCTGATATAATTGGTTTTATAATTATCTTTTTTGTGGTTATGTCTAGTAGCGAATTAGTTTCTTTACTTCACTCTAATGATTATTGGGAAAGATATAACGATTACACACAAACTGAAATAATTTATAAAGAACATGATCCAGATTTTATACCTGAAGAAGAAAAATCAACACTTACTGAAGATGAGTTAAAGGAAGATTTGGAAAATATAACTGATGATAAAAAACAAGAACAAGAAGAATCTACTGATAACAAAGATAATAATAATAATGATAATTCAAAACCAAATGATAATAATAATGAAGTTATAAATAATAATGATAATACTTCGATTCAAAGTAGTTTAATGAAAGTTCATTATATTGATGTCGGTCAAGGAGATTCAATATTTATTGAATTACCTAATCAACAAACAATGTTAATTGATGCTGGAATCTCATCCAAAGGGACATTGATTTCTAATTATATATCAAGTCTTGGATATTCCCAAATTGATTATTTGGTTGGAACGCATCCCCATGCTGATCATATAGGTGGTATGGAACATATTATAAATAGTTTTAATATAGGAAATATCTATATGCCTAAAGCAGTTTCGACGAGTAAAACATATGAAAATTTGTTAAATACTATTTCTCAAAAGGGTTTAAAAGTTATTACTGCAAAATCAGGTGTTAATATAATTAATAATGGAAACTTAAATATCAACATTATTGCACCGAATAGAGATTATAGTGATTTAAATAATTATTCAGCAGTAATAAAGATAACTTATGGTAATAGAAAGTTCTTATTTATGGGTGATGCTGAAACACAAAGTGAAAATGATATTACTTCTGATGTGTCTGCTGATGTAATTAAAATAGGACATCATGGTAGTGACACTTCATCAGGACAATCATTTGTTAATAAAGTAAATCCAAAATATGTAATAATAATGGTTGGAGCAAACAATCAGTATGATCATCCGTATCAAATAACTCTAGATCGATGGTCTAATACTGGTGCTAAAATATATAGAACAGACTTAAATGGAACAATTATTGTTTCTACGGACGGAAATTCATTGAATATTAATTCGTCAAGATAAAAGTAAGGAGTAAGTATGAAAGTTATAATTGATAGATTCGAGGGCGAATATGCAGTTGTAGAAGTTGCAATTGGTCAATTCGTTAATATACCTAAAGTATTAATCCCTAATGCTAATGAGGGAGATGTTATAAAAATAGAAATTGACAAAAAAGAAACGGAAGAAAGAAGAAAACATATTCAAGATTTAATGAATAATGTGTTTGAAGATTAGGTGGTATTTATGAAGAAAAGTTTATATGTAATTTTATTATTAACTATATTTTTAATTGGAAATATTGAGGTAAATGCAAGTAGTGGACAATTAAGAAAAGCTTCAATAAAAACTTGTAATGGTATTACTTATGGACAACATAGTAGTGATAATCATTGGCATGTAGCAGAAGAAAAAGATGGAAAATATTATGCGACAGGAGATCCTATTTATAGTGATCCATGTAGTTCTAATAACAATTCATCAGGTAATAGTTCATCTAACAATAATTCTAATGACAATTCATCAAGTGGTGGTTCATCTAATGATAGTTCTAGCAACAATTCATCAAGTGGTAGCTCATCTAATAATAGTTCTAGCAACAATTCATCAAGTGGTAGCTCATCTAATAATAATTCTAGCAACAATTCATCAAGCAGTAGTTCATCTAATAATAGTTCTAGCAACAATTCATCAAATAATAATCAAACTACAACAAAACCTGAAGAAACAAAAAGTAATGATAATACTTTAAAAGCTATTATTATTAATGAGGAAAATATCAAAATTGAAGAAAATATGAGCTATTCAACTACTGACAAAAAATTAGATATTAAAGTTGAAACTAATAATAGTAAAGCAACATATGAAATAAAAAATAATTCTAACCTATCAGTAGGAAATAATGAAATTGTTATAGAAGTTAAAGCTGAAGATGGTAGCACAAAAAATTATAAAATTAATGTTGAAAGAAAAATAATATTAAGTTCTGATACAGGAATTAAAGTAAAAATTGATGAAGAAGAAGTTGTATTTAGTAATTATAAAGCGACAGTCTATGTGAGTTCATCTGCTACTAGTATTTCAGTTGATTATACTTTGAGTAATGAAAAAGCAAAAGTTGAAATGGATGAAATTGATAAACTAAAAACTGGTGATAATACATTAAATATAAAAGTAACTGCCGAAGATGGTACTGAACAAAATTATGAAATTGTCATTCATAAATATACTAAAGCAGAAGATACAATTTCTACTATACTTGCCTTTGCAATGTTAGGTGGTATAGGATATGGAATTTATTATTTAATAAAAAAATTTAAAAATAAATTTAATAAATAAGTAAGATTATCAATAAAAAGATAATCTTTTTGTTTGGAGGGATGTTAATTAAGAAAACAATTAATTATATAATTATTTCTATATGTGCATTTATTTTATCTTGTAATGTTTGTTATAACTTAACTACTATCATAAAAAATAATATTAAACTATCTTGGGATATTAATATTATTCACTCATTATTTCAATTAAAAGATATTAGTCTACTATTTGGTACTATTCTTATGGCATCATTAATAATGTTGTTTGTTCTTAAGTATGATAAAGAATTAAAATTAAAATTACAAAAATTAAAAAAGATGCCTGAAGAAGATGGTAGTTTTGAATATGGTAGTTCTCGTTGGGCTACAAAAAAAGAAATCAAAAAACAATTTAAGGTTTGGGATATTGGCTCTCCCCTAAAGAGTGGTGGTATACCTGTCACTATGATGGATGGTAAATATTATTATTCTGATTCATTTGATCATACATTAATCATCGGATCCACAGGTAGTGGTAAAACTATTTGTGAAATAATGCCTTTAATTTTTAATTTAGGTTATGCAGGTGAATCAATGGTGGTTAATGATGTTAAGGGTGAACTTTATTCTCATACTTCTGATTTTCTTAAAAAACAGGGATATAAAATTAAAGTTATTAACTTGAGAGATGCTCTTTCATCTGATGGATGGAATCCATTACATTTGCCATATAAATATTATAAAGATGGTAATATTGATCTTGCAGGTGACTTAATTGAAAACTTTTCTAAATCTTTAACAAAAAATCTTTCTAGTAAAGATATGTATTGGGAAAAGTCTGCTAATGCAGTTTTAACTGCTTTATGTTATGCAATTATTGAGGATGCACCTAAAGAAGAACAAGTTCACTTATTTTCTATTTATAATATGCTAGTAGAACATGGAGCTAAAACAATTGATAGGTTTAATTCGTTGGATTTATATTTTCAACAAAAAACTTTTGGTAATCTTGCCAAAATGTCATATGCTACAGGTAGTTTTGCTAAAGGTGAAACAAGAGCAACATTATTCTCTGTACTTGCAACTGTCATTAAAATATTTAGTGATACAGGTATTGCAAATCTTACAAGTAGAACTGATTTTGAATTAGATAGTATTGGTATGGAAAAAACTGCAGTATTTTTAATTATACCTGATGAGAAAGAATCAAGACATGAACTTGCAACACTCTTTGTTGACCAATGTTATCAAGCTCTAGTTAATACTGCTCAATCACTTCCTAGTGGTAAGATGCCTATTAGAGTTAATTTTGTTTGTGATGAATTTAGTTCTATGCCACCAATGAATATGAGTCATAAAATACAAGTTGCTCGTTCTAGAAATATAAGATTCTATTTAGTATTACAGGATTTTGACCAATTAAAAGAAACTTATAAAGAACAAGCAGGAACTATCAAGTCGAATTGTACTAATTGGATATACTTATTAACAGCTGATAATGAGACTGCTCGTGAGATTTCATCTCGCTTGGGAAAATATACAATTTCAAGTGAAAGAGTTTCTACATCTAGCCGATTGGAACAATTAGATTATAATATTTCAAATGATAAATCTCTTATGGGTAGAGAGTTAATGATGCCTGATGAATTGATGAGATTTCAATTTGGTGAGGCAATATTTATGGGAACAAGAATGCATCCTATTAAAGCTACTATTGTTCCTATTTCAAAATACCCAATTAAATATAAAATTGTTAATCTACCAAACACTCCGAGAGAATATCAAATCGAGTGTTTTAATTTGGATGAATTTAGAAAAAATAAAACAATTAATAATATGAATAAAGTTGAACTAGAATAAAGGAGGAATTAAATGTTAAATGAAAAGCAAGTTGAAAGAATAAAAAATAAATACCCTACAGGGACAAGAATCAGATTGCACCATATGGCTGATGATTATGGTGTTGCCTGTGGTACACTAGGGACTGTTGACTATGTTGATGATGCAGGTCAAATTCAAATGACTTGGGATGATGGTCGTACTCTCGCTCTTATCGAAAGTGAGGACGCTTTTGAAATAATTGAAAAGCCAAAAGATAATATAGATATGGAGGTTAAAATATAAGTTTTATAAAATTAAGAAGTATTCAGGTTAGTGAAAAGTTTTTTGAAACATTAGAAAATAAACTTGGAAATAATAGATTAAATGGTTACTATGAATTGTTTAATAATAATCGTGAACAAGGATTAGTTTTAACCATTCATAAAGATGATAAAGACTTTATTGTTTGGGCTTGTGAATGTAGAAATAGTGATAATATTATGGTGGTGCTTGGTAATGATAAAAACATTAATTCAAATAATATGTTTGATGACGAGGCATACTCTAAGGCTAAATATTTTAAATGTGATGATTATGATTCTGCAGTTGACCATGTTTATAAACAAATAAAGTATTTATTTAAAGATGATTTAAATTATGAAAGACATTTTAAATTTGATACCTATAAAAGTATGGAAGATTTAAGAAGAATTGAATTGGATGCTAGTGATCTTGATTATGAGGATTATTACGAATTAGCATCTTTTTTTGATGAAGATGAACAATATAGTTGTGACATGATTATCTTAAATGGAAAAATTGGTTATAGATATAATAAACATGGTTATGGGAATATAGACCATTTAACTTTTGAAGAAACTAAACCTAATTTAGAAAACGAAGTAACTCTAATGTTAGATATGCAAGAAAAATTAAATAAATTTATTAATGAAGAATTAGTTTATGATATAGAAATGAATCATAATGATATTAAGATTTAGGAGGAATAATTTATAGATAATTTAGAAATTATTAAAGACAATGCAAGAATAATGCTTAACTTTAAACCTGTTGCAAATAAAGAATTTCCTTTTATAATTTATCATCCATTCATCGCACAAAATCCTGCACCATTTAAAAATAAAGATGGCTCATTAGGATTTATAGATATTTTTGAGGATAAAGATAAATACTTTGAATTAATTGAACAAAAAACAAAATACATTAATGAGGCTAAATCTTTTGAAGATATACTACCGATGGTTAATAGACCATATCAATTATTATTTTTTAAAATTAATAAAGATTATATTTCTAAAAAAACTTATAATAACTGCTTAAAGGAGATTTGGTATTTAACCGAATTTCCTAATGCAGATAAAAATGTTTCAGTTGATGAATCATTAGATATGTTTAAGAATACAGATAAAAAATCAATTATGACTAAATCAGAATTATTAAAATTAAAAACTCTACCAGATGAAATAACTATCTATCGTGGTACTCATAAAAGAAATAATTCTAAAGCTTTGTCTTGGACTGATGATTATCAATCAGCTTTATGGTTTGCAAAAAGATTTGATAATAATGGATATGTATTACAAGCTACTATTAAGAAAGATGATATTATTGCCTATTTTGATGAAAGAAACGAAAAAGAATTAATTGTAGATTTTAACAAAATTTATAATTTAAAAACTGAAAAAATTATTGATATAAAAATATAAGGAGGAATTTTATAGAAAAATTTACAAATGATGAAATAAGAAAATTGGTTTCTGAAACATATTTTATGGATAGAACTGATCGTATGACTATTGATTTATTAAATCATTATGCTTTCGTATTGCATGAAAATGTTAGTGACCTTACTGATGAAGAAATTGAAGTGGCAAGAAATTATGCTGAAAATTATTTAGCAAAAAGTAGTTTTTGGGAAAGTTATGATGATGATTTTAAGTTATTTGTTAATAGACAAAAATTTAAAGCTATAACTAATAATGATTATAATTCAATAGAAAAATTAATATATCAAGTAGTTAGAGATATAAATGATATGGTTAATATTGATGATTGGGAGTTTGATATTTATTATAGTGTTGATTATGAAAATAAAATACTTTTATCAAGATTAAATAAAGATGGCTATTATGAAAAGATAGATTTGGCTTATGATATCGTTGATAGGTCTTTTGGCTCTTTTGATGTACCTATATCAAATGATATGGATAAATTGGGTAATATAAATTATAATTCATATTCTTTTTATGAATTATATAATGTTAGAATTTAGGAGGGATAATTTATAATTGAAGAAAAATTAAAAAAGATTAATGAACTTGGTTTTGAATTTTGCAAAGCCAAAGATGAAAAAGAAAAAGATAATATAGAAAGTGAATTAAAAGAGATTTTGTATGATTTAAAAAAAGAGGCAGTTCTAAAATTCAAAGATGAATCTGATATCAAAAAGTTTTTAGATAATATAATTAACTTTAATAATTATTCATTTAATAACCAAATGTTAATATGGGTGCAAAAACCTGATGCTGAATATGTGACAGCTTTTAAAACAATTAAAGATATGGGTTATATGTTAAATAAAGATAGTAAGGGAATAAAAATATTTATTCCTAATTTTTATAATTTAGCAAAAATTAAAATTGGTGATGAGAAGTATGAGTATAAACCATACTTCTTATTAACTGATGATGAAAAGAAAAAATATAAAGATAAAAACGATGACACTATCACATTCTATAAACAAAAATTATCAGGATTTAGTTTAGGAAATGTATTTGATGTAAAAGATACTACTATTCCTATGGATATTATTGATGCAGAACTTAACCCTGTCATTAATGATAGAAAAGCCGAAGATATAATGGATTGTTTTATTAAAACTATTTATAATGACGGATTTAAAGTTGAATTCAAAGAATTAGAGGGAGGCACTAAAGGATATTGTGACCACTCTAATCATACTATTGTTGTTAGAAAAGGTTTAGGTAGTTTAATGCAAATGAAAGTATTAATTCATGAATATGCTCATGCACTTGCACATAAGCATCTTGAAAATAATCATCGTGATTACCAAGAGCATCGTAATCAATATGAAACTGAAGCCGAGTCAATTGCATATGTTGTATCTAAATATTTAGATATGAATCCAAGTGATTATTCACTTTCTTATTTGTATGCTTGGAGTAAAGAAAAAGACTTTAAAGAAATTGATGATTCATTAAATACTATTGTTAATTATAGTAAAAGAATCATAAATAATTTTGAAAAGTTTTATGATCGTGAATTTGGATTATATGCTGAAAATAAGGAATCAGTTAGTATATGAGAAATATGTCAAAGTTAAAATGGAAATGGATTAAATTTTGGGGATATCGCTATGTAGTGGTATTCCCTAATAAAGCTAATAAAGAATATATTTTATACCATCGTAGATATTTTGATAAAAAACAATGGGATAAATTTTTTGAGGAGGAATAATTTATAGATAATAAAAAAGAATATATAAAAAATGTTGTTTACTTTCTACATAAAACATCTACCAACATTGATGCAAAAATATTAACAAAGTTTTGTGCTGATTTAATGGATAGCGATTATGATTTAGAATTTACTAATGAGGATATAATGTTGGTTAATGAGTTTATAGCCGACAATGATTCTCTTTCTATGACTGATTATTTAAAAGATAAAAAGAAAATTATAAAAGATGTTGTTAAAAAAGATGTGTTAAAAGATATTGATAGTCTTTGGTCTTTCATTATGGATCAATCTTATGATATATGGAAAAACAATTCTATGTCTAGAGATGAGTTTTTATCTAAATTATCAGATTATGAAAAACTTGCAGTTAAGTTTGGTAACTTTAATTATCAAGTTGAAAATGGTGGTTTAATGCAATGGGATTGTAATGGTTATAGTGAAGATTTAGAAGATTTACAAGAATTCTTAACTAAAAGTGATTATTCTAAAAAAGATAGATTTTTAGGAATATTAGATGCATTTTCAAATGTTAAGGATGCCATAAATAAACTTGATAAATATGATGATTGGTATGCTGAGGACATGAATACAAGATGGAATTCATTAGAAACATTTGATAAAGATTACTATTCTTTTAAAGACAATTGGATTGAATATTTTGAGGATTATTTATTTCAAAATATGCCTGATGAATATCTAGAAAAAATTAAAGAATATAATCTTTCTAAAATTAATATTTAATAAGGAGTGATGATTATAAGAGGAATGTATACTGAATAATAATTTGGGTGATATGTTAATTGAAATTGGAACAATTATAAAGAAATATCAAAATCAAAATTGTATTAATTCTAGTGAAAGCAATCGTTTATTAAAAGCAAAAGAAGTTATAGAATTATATCCTATACTTACATCTTATGGTTTAAATGATGCAGTTAAGCGAGGATTAATACCTGTTATTAAAAGAGGAAAATTAAATTTTTATGATTCAAAAGATATTGAAAAATATATTAACGAATTAAAAAATAATAATTCTAGTGAAATTAAAAATATAACTCCTAAAAGTAATAATACTAGAACTAAATTTGTTTAGGTGGTGTTAGTATAGGAAAAATTAAAGATAATCGTTTAAAAAATATTTATAAGGAAGCCGATGGTGTTTATAGAATCGAAGTCAGTAATGGCTTTCGTGATGATGGGACTCGTGATAGAATTGTAGAAAGAATATATGGTACTGAAGATGATGCTATTGCTCGTAGAGATGAAATTAAAGAACTTCAAAAGAAGAAAAAAGATGAAGGTCTTAAAGAACAAAATAGTGGCTATACATTAACTCAACTTGCTGAATTTTATCTTAATGATACTAAATACAAAAAAAGATCCCCAACTACTATTCAGGGATATAAGAATTTATTAAATAATTGGATACTACCAGAGCTTGGGGATAATAAAATAAGAAATATTGAAGAATCAGATTTAGAAAACTTATATGCTAAAATGAGAAAAAGTATTAATCCAAAAACTGGTGAGCCACTTACTGAAACATATATTACTCATGTTCATAAATTAATTAAATCAATGTATAACTATGCTAAAAAGAAAAAATGGATTCTTTCAAATCCTGCAGACTATGTTCTTGATGCACCAACATATAATAGTCAAGAACGAGAATATTATGGTTATGAAGAAATGCTTACTACTTTTGATTTATTAGAGCCATGTAATTTGAGATTTCGTTGTGCTATTTATTTGTTGTTTAATACAGGACTTCGTAGAGGTGAATTAATTGGTCTTAAATGGAAAGATTTAAAAATTATATCTAAACCTGTATTTGTTAAAGGTATAAGAGAAGTAAAGAAAAAGTTTCATCTTGCAGTTAGAAGAGAGATTATTCGTGTAACTGATGAAAATATAAATGAAGAAGATATTATAGAAAAGTTAAGCAATGGTCTTGTATGTAAAAAACTTAAAACTGATAAAAGTAAAAGAGATATTAGTGTCATTATGGATTGTTATGATTTGTTAATGAAGTATAAAGAAGAACAAATAAAAAATGGATTCAATCCTACTGATGAAGATTATATATTTAAAACTTTAGATGCTGAAAAAGTTTGGGATCCAAATTATCTTACTAAAGAATGGAATAAGTTTGTTTCTCAAAATAAATTAAGAAAAATTACTATACATGATATAAGACATAGCCATGCTACTTATTTATTGTCTATTGGAGTTCCACTACAAGATGTTGCTCGTAGATTAGGTCATTCGGAACCTGCTACTACTTTAAAGATATATACTCATAGTAGTATGGTGCAAGATGAAAAGATAACTGATTATTTAGAGCTTACATTATCTATTAGTGAGAATAAATCTGAATATGCTAAATTTATAACAAATAAAGAAAAAGATATAAAGGATAATCTTTTAAGTGTATATTCAATCATAACAGGTATTAACTTAACTGATATGGATAAGATTTATTCTGCTCTAGATCAATTAATGGGTGAACCTATTGATACATTATCTTTACCAAAAGCAGTTAGTGTTGCAAGAAATTATTTATTTGAATTAGATCCAAAGTTAAAAGATATAGCTAGTTTTATAGAATCATTAAATAAGGAACAATTAGATGCTTTTATTGATACCATTATTTCGGCATCTAATGGTGCTTATTTTGATTTAAAGCCAATAGATGATATTGAGCTTTATCAAGAAAAAATAATGGTATAGTATTCCAAATAATTATAAAAAGTGATATAATATATTTTGTAAAAAACAAAAATGTTTGGAGTTTAAATTTGTATCAAGTTATGGGTATTAGATTGTAATATAGTCCAAAAGACCATAGTTGTCGTTTTAGTAGTCATCTGGTGGCACTTTTGGTGGCAAATCAATCTAATAAACCCTAGTAAACCGATTTATTTCGTAATTTGTTGTAAGTCGTTTTACTAGGATTTATGGGGTTTTGAAGTGTTTGGAGTTGACTTATCAATTACTCCAAAACCACTGTTGGGAGTTCGATTCTCTCCGCCCCTGCCAGAAGTAAACAAACTCCAAAATTATGGAGTAACATACATTAGCACGGTTTCTATATTAGAAACAGTGCTTTTTTTATTTATATTTTGAAGATGCTTGGAGTGTAATATTAATGCATTGTAGTATAAATATTACGGGTTTGATAATAAAAACTTCCATATTGTTTAAAATAGTGATATTATAAAAAATAACTATTTTTGATTTAAAAGGAGGAAATATTATGGCATTATGTACTTCGTACTTAGTTACGACTAAAAATTTAGAAAGTTTGATTAATTCAGTTTTAGGAGCACAGGCTCCAGAGAGATTCACTTATAAGTTTTTAAATGACTTGGGTTTTACTAGTTCAAATGATAGACTGTTTGTAGGTGTATTTAAATCATTAGGATTGTTAGATGATAATGGAGCACCAACACAAAGATATTATGAATTTTTAGATCAAACAAAATATAAAAAGGTGTTAGCCGATGGTATTAAGGAAGCATATAGTGATCTATTTAATATTAACAAATCTGCAAATAAGTTAGATGTTAGTGAGGTTAAAAACAAATTTAAAACACTCACTCAGGGACAAAAAACTGACAAAGTATTATCTTTAATGGCTATGACTTTTAAAGCTTTATGTGATTTAGCTGATTTTTCTATTCCGCTGGAAAATACAATGCAATCTGTAGGTGAACCAATTGAAAAAAACGATACACAAAAAGAAGAAATAAATAGGGATAATCTTCAACTAAATGTTGCTCAGATGGGGCCATCTTTACATTATGATATTCATATTCATTTACCAGAAACAAGGGATGATATGGTTTATGATGCAATTTTTAAAAGTATTAAAAAAAATCTTTATTAGGTGATTATTATGGATTTATATTCATTTGTTTATAGAGGAAATTTAACAAAATTATCTTTGGATGATAAAAACGTATCAAATGCACAAAAAAGTAATGCGTCTACAGTTGACTTGTTGTTAAATGGTGAAACATTAAAAAAACTCCCACTAGATAGAATGGATCAAAATATAGTTGAAAGAGCCAAAATGATGGCAAGTGTTTATGTTGCAATAGCTTCTTTTGAAAATAGTGCAAGGGATTTTGTAACGAAGATTTTGCAAGAAAAGTATGGAGAAAATTGGTGGGAGCATAGTGTGTCTGACAAAATAAGAAAAAAAGCTGAAAGTCGAAAGGCCGAAGAAGATAAAATTAAGTGGCATAATCAAAGAGGAGAGTCCTTGATAAATTATACAGAAATTACGGATTTATCTAACATCATGTATAATAATTTGGAATCGTTCGAAGATTTTATTATTTCTATCGAATGGGTAAAACAAATATTTACAACTATAGATAGATCAAGAAATGTGATTATGCACAGTGGAGAATTGGGTACATATGATATTGAAAGGTTATGTATGAATATTAGGGATTGGTTGAATCAAGTTGGATAAAATTTGGAAACCCGTTCGATTTCCGTGCCAGATTGATAGGAAACTCGAACTTTTCGAGTTTAAGTAATAAATGCTAACTAGAAATAGTTAGTTTTTTTGTTATTTAAGAAAGGAAAGTGATTGAGTATGACAATAGAAACTAAAGAACTTGTAATAAGTGAAGAATTAAAAAGAAAGGTAGAAATGGTTTGTAAGTTTGCTTATGTAGATTATACGATTATAAATGGAAGTATCAAAAGTATTAAAAATACAAATATTGCTATGGTTAAACCACACATAGTTAGAATTAAAGATATTGATTTTCTTATATTTTGATTTTTTGAATCCAAAAGAGTAACACACTACGCTAATGGCAAAGCCAATAACGGTGTGCAAAGGGCAAATCCCTTTTGAAACCCTAAATAAGCATAACTTTCTTTACCTAAAGCCAAGCAAAATTATGTTTTCATTTTCAAAACTTCGTAATGAAAATAAAAGAAAAAGCCTATCGCCACTTTCACTCGCAAGCGAGCAAAACGTGCCACGGCTTTTATTTTATATGTGGTCTATTTTCTTGTTTATGTACATATCCTTTTATATTTTCTAATATTTCAAATGAATATGGTGCATGAATCATAGGCGCTCCAGTATTAAACGAATTATATTTGAATTCAAGAAAATTACTATATTCTATAACTTTTTTACTTTCTTCATAATGTTCAGCAAAAGAATAACTATCTTCTTCGCTATAAATATAATTTCCAATTAGACTTTCTATTGCACCAGTCCTTAAACTATTTCTGTCATCAGCACAAACTACATAAAGTAAATTTAAATCATTTTTTAATGCTCCCATATAACTAATTGGAACAGTAATTTCTGGAATAGAACTTATCATATTAATATCTTCTTCAGATATTATATTACCAAAATCTCTTCCTATTACATTTAATTTAATACTTGCAGTGTAAAAATCATCTTTTCTTGTAATTGAACCTGTTATACATTGAGTTGTTGCTTGAAATGTTCTTGTTCTTGGAATAATTTTAAATTCTTTATTTATTTCAATTCCCACTTCGTTAAAAGTCATAATTGATTGACAAGTAGATTTATTTTGAAATATTTGATTTAAAAATAAATTATTTGGTTTATTACTATCATATGAAATAATAGCATTAGAGTAATCTTCTCCATATGCTAAAAATGGACAATCTGAATTGTTTGTAATTGTTATGACACCATTGTTTAGATATTCTAACTCTAATGATTTATCGCTGTAACTAATTGTTATTTTTTTACCATTTTCGATGTCTTTATTTTCTATTTCAAAATCACAATTATTTTTATTTAATCCATGACGTGAACTTATCAAAAATTCATTAATTGTTTTACCTACAATATTTTTAACAGCTATATTAGCATTTGAAAATCCAATATAATCTACCACTTTTTTTAAATTATTTAGTAAAATAGGAACCTCATCAGTAATTCCATGTGTTTTAGTTGGATAATGTGGTGGGTATTTTTGTTGTGTTTCTTCCAAAATTATTTTTAGTTGGTTAATGTCCATTACATTTTTCCTCCAAATTTATTAGGTATTACATTTATATCTGCTGGATTTACTTCGCGAATATCAAATTCTACCATACCTACAAAATCATAATTCGAACCATTTAAAGATTGATTATCATTTTTTGTTCTTTTAACTTCTACCATGCTATAACCGTATAATGGTTGTTCCATAGCAAACTTGCTTTTTAAATTATTAAAGTTAGCATGGGCATTCATTGCTTCCTTACTTTTTAGGGCAAAAGTTTGTTTTTCTACAAATACATATTTATTTTCTTCATTAATTGATACTAAAACATATTCTTCTTCACACATAATAAAACCTCCAATATATATATATTATAACATTTTTTTATCGTATTTTATTATTAAACCTACTTTTTTTATAAAATATTTGTTATTTTTGTAAAAATATGTGATATACTTATATCAGTTAGTAGTTATTATTATCTACAAATTTGCATCTAGTGTTTGTTATACTTTCACCATAAGGGTGCCATTGTGATTTAGTCGAATCAATGTGTTCGTTAATATGAAACTTGGTACGAAAGTATCAAGTTTTTATTAGTTTAGGGAGGGTTTTAAATGAACGAAGCAAAAGTAGCAATCAGTAAGGAAGCTCGTATTGGTGCAGAAGCTTTAATTAATAAAATGAGACAGAAAAATGAAGCCAGCCATATGCCTATTGTTGGAAAAAAGACACCGATATATATAAAAGACTCATTAGATTATGAAAAACAAAAATATTTATCTTTTCTACAATTTTGTGAATCAAGAATTGGTAAATTAATAATGGAAAAAGAAAATATAGAATCCTATGATAAAGGATTTAGTAAAAGATTACATAAATAATAAATAAGAAAGGTGTAAAAACAAGAAATTGGGAATTGTCTTTAAAATCGTGCCATTTGCATTTCTGTTCGAACTTTTAAAAAAATCGAACTTTAATATAAAGGAATCCAATCTTTAGAAAGGTTGGATTTTTTATATGCTAAATTTTAAGAAAAAGAAAGTTAATATTGATGACAAACTGAAACAAAGAATAGACTTTATATGCAAATTTTGTGGATTTAAGCCCACTTTTGAATGTGAGAATATAATTAGCCTAGATAGAACGAATTTGTATTATATAGAGCCTAATAAAGCCATTTTAAAAGATATTTTAATTCTATTCTTTAATTATTCTAATGAAGTCTATATAAATAACTTAAATAATAAAGTTTTGCTAAAAGATTTAGAAGATTATCTTAAAAAATTGTCGTAATATTGACTTAACAAAGAATAAAAAGTAAAATTATATTAGATAAAGATAGCAGTATCGTCTTTTTCTGAAAGGATGGATACTTCATGTCTAAAATTACTTTTTTACAAAAATTATTTTATAAGAGTCAATGATACGGAATTATTCTGCCTATTTTGACTCTTTTTATTTTACAGAAGGAGGATGTGTATGATTAGAAAAAATTTATTTAAGGTATCTTTAAATTGTTTAACAAGTTTAGGATTAATAACAACAGTATCTATACCTTTAGACCTAAAATAATTTTCAACTGGCAAATGATAAATAGAAGTAGATTCCATTAATACAATTAAATTTGAATAGTCTTTAATTAAATTATATAATTTATCAAATTCATTTTTATTATATGTTCAATTAATGTGGCATCAATAATTGTATTTCTTAATTCATCAATAAAACAATACACACTTTTTCTTTTAGCAATATCAAAACTTAAAATATGTTTCATTAATTTCTCCTTTCATAAATATTTCGGTTAACATCACATTGAATTACCTATATTCCTACACGCTTAATCATCCGAACTCTTTCGTTCCATTATCTACAACCGAATTAATAAATAATCATATGGCAGACATTCATAAGAACGCACTCGAAGTGCCTGTTATAATCCGTCTTTACCGATGTTTGTTATAATAACAAAAAACATAAAGAAATCAAAATTTGATGTTTGAAATCTTTATGTTTAACATTATACGTGTTATAATGGTTATTGTAATAATAAGGAGGTTTAAAATGAATAATAATCAAATTAACGATGTCAAAACAGAAGCATTTATAACATTATTTAGTTCAATCGGAACAATTATTGGTGGATTAGTATTTTCAGGTTTTTGTTTTTTGGTTTTTATTAAAGGCGCTGATACATTTACAAGAGTGGTTATCATTCCATTTTTAATTTGTGGAATTGCTGTATTGATTAAAGGGCTTTCACTTTTATTTCAAGGAATTAATATGATGAAAGCTGTTAAAGATGTAGAAGATGGTAATTTCTCTAATGCAGTTGAGATTGAAAAAACTCATAAAAAACTTATAAAAGCAGATAACTTCACTAATAAACTTTATATTTTCGGTTTTTTGATCTTTTGGTTTGGTTTTTTAATAGTGTTTGACTATTCGGCTATTAAAGATTGGTCTAATGGTGGAAGTTCAATGTTTTTCTTTTCATTTATCTTTTGGATTGCAGGTATTTTTATTCTTGTGAAAAACTTCAAGAAAAAATAAATAATTTTGGCCATTACTGACTAGATTTGGAAAAATGTATGTTATAATTAAATATGATAGGATGCAACTTTAACCTTTTAATATTATTTCATTAGATGTAAGATAGTATCCTTATTTTCAAAAAAAAAGGAGGTGTCATATGCATATAAATTTTTCAACAGGTAGGACGGTTCAAGCTAAACCAATGAAACCATGGCAAGGAGTTTTATTCGGATTGATTTTCGTTATTGTTGGTATTGCACTATTGTGTTTTGCAGTTTCATCTATTAAAACTTATAATGAAAAGAATGAAAATTTTGTTGAGACTACTTCAAAGGTTGTTGATTATAAATATAATGACGAGGGATTGCAAGCTATTGTTGTTGAGTATGTAGTTAATGGACAAACTTATCAAAAGGTTTCAAATTCATATTCAAATATGCCAAAAAGTATTGGAACAGAAGTTTCAGTAAAATATAATCCAAATAATCCACAAGATGCTATTTGGACATCGGATAGTACCAACATTATTTTACCTATATTTGGTGCTTTATTCACTTTGGTAGGTGTAATTGCTGTAATTTCTAGTATCAAAAAAGGAAAAACACAAAAAATGATTGAAGACCAAACAGTTGAACAAACAAATGGATTATATAGCAATATTGATGTTCAACCACAAATGAATAATATTAATCCACAAGTTGCACAACAGATGAATAATATTAATCAGCCACAATCAAATACTTATAATCAGCAAGTTGCACAAACAATGAATAATGTTGGACAATCACAAATGAATAATATTAATCAACCAAATTCAAGTGTTGATATAAATAATCAAAATAATAATATAAATACAAATATGTAAGGAGGTTAAAATATGTGGATTTATATAATTATAGCTATTATAGTTTTAATTCTAATATACTTTGGAATAACTTATAATAGTTTTGTAAAATTGAATAATACAGTTAAAGAAGCATTTTCAACAATGGATGTTTATTTAAAGAAAAGATGGGATTTAATACCTAATATTGTTGAAACTGTAAAAGGATATGCTAAACATGAAAAATCAACATTAAAAGAAATTATTGAATTGAGAAATAGCACTTATGACAATATGTCAGCTAATGAAAAAGTTGATGTAAATAATAAATTATCTCAAGGAATTAACAAATTAATGGCTATTGCTGAGGCATACCCTGACCTTAAAGCTAATGAAAACTTTAAGGATTTAAGTCAACAATTAACAAAGGTTGAAGATGATATTGCTAACTCTAGAAAATACTACAATGGTGCAGTTAGAATTTTTAATGATAAAGTTCAAATGTTTCCAAGTAATATTGTTGCTGGAATGTTAGGTTTTAAAGAACAAAAAATGTTTGAAGCAAGTGAATCTGAGAGAGAAAATGTACAAGTAAAATTATAATATACAAGGAGGACTAATGAAAAAATATATAAATAAATTTAGTTTTGTTCTGTTATTTATATGTATATCTTTATTTCTTGGTTTCCCATCAAAAATTAAGGCTTTAGATATTAACAGTGATTATTATGAATATAATAAAACATCTCATTTGATTAAATTAAAAAATGTAGATGCGTCTTTAAATTTTTTTGTAGGAAGTCAAAATTATAATGGTTCTGAAAGAGTATATATTTCTGGAAGTTTTAGTAATCCTAATTATCTTAATGACACAATTTATACAAAAACATTATTTTTTGATTCAAATAAAGAAGTAATAGCAATTTGTGATTCAGAAGATAGTCTTTTAGGAAAGGGTTATTCAGCAGTTGCATTTTATTGCGGTGTTGATGAATCAAATTTTATTAGCAATAATTCTATTGATGACATAATGTATTATAAAATATTAATTTCTGCAAATATTCCTATTTCTAATGAAGATGAAAATCATTATAATGATAATCAAAATGTATATATTGAAGATTCGAATGAGAATTTAATAGATAATAATCAAAACATATATAATGAAGATTCTAAAGAAGATTTAACAAATAATAATTCAACAATCTATAATAGCAATTCAGAGTACACTCTAAATAATTATGATATAAATATAATTGTTAATGAAAACAACACTTTAAATATAACTGAAAAAATTGGTGCATATTTTAATGTTGAAAAACATGGAATATTTAGAAAAATACCATTGAGAAATGAAGTGACAAGACTTGATGGTACAACATCAAAAAATCGTGCTAAAATAAGTGATATAGAAGTTAGTGATAATTATTCTTTATCAACAGAAAGTGGATATAAAGTAATTAAAATTGGTGATGCTAACTATACTTTAACAGGTCAAAAAAATTATGAAATTAGTTATCTTTATAATTTAGGAAGAGATACAGGAAAAGAATATGATGAGTTATATTTTAATTTGATTGGTGATGAATGGGATACTAGTATTAGTAATATAACATTTACCATTACAATGCCAAAAGAATTTGACTCATCAAAACTTGGTTTTTCTAGTGGAGTTATTGGTTCTACCGATTCATTAAAAATTACATATAATGTTGATGGTAATATTATAAGTGGAAAATATAATGGTACACTTGGTTCAGGTGAGGCATTAACTGTTAGACTAGAATTACCTGAAGGATATTTTGTAGGAGCTAGTTTTAATATTGATTTATTGAGCATTCTAGCAATTGTATTACCTTTATTATTTGTATTCATTACATACTTATTATGGAATAAATTTGGAAAAGATGAGCAAGTTGTTGAAACTGTAGAATTCTATCCACCACAAGGTTTTAATAGTGCTGAAGTAGGATTTTTATATAAAGGAAAAGTAGAAAACAAAGATGTAATTTCATTATTAATTTATCTTGCAAATAGAGGATATATTAAAATTGTTGAAACTGAAGAAAAATCTTTATTCTCAACTTCAAAAGGATTTAAAATTGTTAAACAAAGAGAATATGACGGAAATAATCCAAACGAGGCATTATTCTTAAAAGGATTATTTTCATCAAAATCATCATTAGTAAGTTTTTCAAATATGATTGACTATATGAAAAATCCACAGTCAGTTCCTGAAACATCTTCAACTGGTGCTATAACAGAAGTAACTGCAATGGATTTATATGATAATTTTTATATAACTTTGGGAAGAATAATAACAAATATAAATAACAAAAAAAACAAAGAGAAAATATTTGAAAAATCATCTCTTAAAAAAGGTGCTTTAGTAATAGTTATGATAATTGCAACATTCTTATTAATTACAATTAAACC
This sequence comes from Bacilli bacterium, assembly GCA_017435485.1. Classification (GTDB taxonomy): domain Bacteria; phylum Bacillota_I; class Bacilli_A; order RF39; family UBA660; genus RGIG1752. The sequence continues at coordinate 19,503 of JAFSEY010000001.1, read as the reverse complement.
TGTAATAGAATCAGATGGTGGAATTGCAATGTTACCTTTTGCTATAATTTTCCCTGGTATTGGTTTTTCAGTATTATTTGGAATGTTATTTGGAAAAACACCTATTCCCGTTAAGATATTTGGTCTAATATGGGGACTAGGATTTGGTGGTATACCATGGGCATTCATGGTTTTACCATTATTATTAGCAGAACCTATTTATTTAATTGCTTATATAATTGGATTAGGATGTATTTTAACAATGATCTTATTATTTAAGGCGATGCCAAAAAGAACTAAATATGGAAATGAAATGTTAGGAAAAATAAAAGGATTTAAAAATTTCCTAGAAACAGCAGAAAAACAAAAATTAGAAGCTATGGTAATGGAAAATCCAACATACTTTTATGACATATTACCTTTCACTTATGTATTAGGTGTATCTGATAAATGGATTAAAAAGTTTGAAACAATTTCATTACAAGCACCAAATTGGTATGATGGATATTCATCATTTAATACTGCATCGTTTGGAAGTTTTATAAATTCAACTATGTCATCAGCAACAAGTGCTATGTCATCTAGCCCATCTAGTAGTTCTAGTGGTGGAGGTGGATCATCAGGTGGAGGTTCATCAGGCGGTGGTTCTGGTGGAGGTGGAGGTGGCTCTTGGTAGTCACTTATTCCTAAATTAAATATAATGAGCCCTTTATGTGGGCTCTTTTTTATATTTTTTATAAATTGTCTGCTTTTACTTGATTAGTTTATATTGACTTCTTTCTTTATTATTTTAAATTGCTCTGCTTTACTCTCTGTTATATAATGCCAGTCGGTGTATTATTTATGAGAAAAAAGAAAATAAAATTAAATAAAACAGGTAAATTAGTATCATTATAGTAAGGTATTGTTGTTATATAATGATGGCAGCAATTTAAAAATAGATGTTGTTAAAAATAAAGTTGTATCACATAGATTTGTTGATTTAGTATTTAATGATGAGAAGTTAAGTTTTGAAGAAAGGAAATAAAATAATGGAAGATAAAAAATTAAAATTATTATCTTTATTAAATGATGTAGAATTCTTATTGCCATTTTATGATAATCATATTGTTGTATTAGTTAGTGAAGAAGATAAAATTTATATACCTCTATTTACAAATATAACGGAAAGGTGTAAAAACAAAAAATTGGGAGTTGCCTTTAAGATCGTGCCATAGAATGATTCGAACTAATGTGTTCGTTAAGATAAGCTTGGTATTGAAATATCAAGTTTTTATTTTAACAAAAAAACGTAGAATATATCTTTTTATATGTCTACATTTTTTTATCATTTCATAATGTCTATTTTTTGTTGTTATGTTTTATGATGCCATATTCAGGATCATACTCTATGACAATTCCTTCTCCGCTATAATCAGGGTCAAATCTTGAGTGATATTGATCAATAAACTCAACTTCATCAAAATTTGGTTCTGGATTGTTATAACTATTTAGATATTTCTTAGAATTATCCATTCTAATTCTTTTTATTGTACTTTTATATCTATTATAATAAATTTGTTTTATATTATTATCTTTAAATAATAAATTCATAATTGTCACTAATTTTTCTTCCAAAGATAGACTATTATCTTGCAGTTTTATTTTTAGGTTTAATAAATTCTCTTCTTCGCTAGATAGGTAATCCTTTTTCATCATATCAGCAAGTCTTTTTGCTACTTCCATCATTTTGCCAAATAGTCTAATATTATCAATCCATGTTCTATAATTGCATCCACCATTAGGTATTCTAAATTCTAATCGATAATCTTTGCTATTTGTTCCTCTAAGACAAACTGAATTCTTTTTGTATTGTAATCCATCAACTGCGCTATCATTAGAGTCATAACGATTATTAAATAACTTAATAGCCTCATCTCTTGATAATTCTTCATCTAAAATACGTTTTCCGATTATTTCTGAAATAGGTTTTATTCGACTATTAGCATAAACATCTTGTCTGAAAAGCTGTCCTTCTTCATTGCTAATGTAATATAATAATTCTTCACAATTACTGTATATTTCATAAAAATTTAAAATTGCTTCCTTAGTATCTAAGTAATCAAGCCCTAAATTAATTTGTCCACTAGCGTTTTGACTAACTTCACTATAATAATATCCCATATCTTTCATGGATTCGCATAAACCGCAAAATTTAGCAATATCCTCCTTCGTATTATGAATAGGCCTTCTAGTGGCAACTTCAATGCCGTTTGGGACGGTTGCTTCATTATGTATTTCATATTCTGCAAATCCTTTTTGGCTAGATGGATCTATTTTAAAATTAAAATCATTATTGGCTTCAATTTCAGGTCCAATACTAATTCGAGGATCAATTCCTACATTAATATCTTCGTTCATAAATTGTAAACTTTTTTTATAAATATATTCATGATCCTGTTTCATTTTTAAAAAGTTTTTGTAGGCATTAGGAAAATAGGAATAGTAATCATTTATTAGCTTGTTATATATTTCTTCTCGATGCTTAAGATGTTCAATAATATTTACTAAAGTAGATTTGTCAGAATATTTTTTTATTAAATCTAGAATATTTGTAATCATGGAATATTCCCATTTACCATCACCAACTTTATTAAGCAAATTTATAAAACTTGTAATATCAGCAAAATGATATCGTATACTATCTTCATTGGATATATATTTAGTAACTATTGAATTAAATTCTCTCTCTAAAAACATTTTTATTTCATCGCTACTAAATATATCTAAACTTTGTTCTATACCATTGAAATATATTCCGTTTTCCATAACTAAATCAAATAGCTTTTTCTTCATTTTAATTTTTAAATTTTCATTAGTTATTTCTTGAATAATTTTATTAATGTCAAATAAATAGATATTATTGTTATTTAGAGTTTCAGCGGTTGCATCTAAAAATTTCCAATAGTCGCCTTCAGGCTCTTCTGATTCTTTGTTGTAAATTGTAAAATTATAAATATGCATAGTATTTTCACCTTGTTTATTATATCATATATTTTTAGTAATATATCATTAACAAGCTGTATAATACGTTAATTTTTTACGGATATTTTTGTTAATAAAAATGATAACTCAATTAATTTACAGTTCAAAATAGTAATGATATAATAACCTTAAGAAAGGATTGTTAAATAAGATGGTTTTTAAGAAATTTAATGAGTTAAGTAAAGATGAATTAGATAAAATAATTAATAAGCATTACAATCATTGGTCACAATATAGTCCTACAATGGATTATGAAAATACAAAAAATAAATTTGAAAATATTTATGCCAAAAATGAAAGTATTCCATTTGGTATAGCAATGTTAGAAAATGAAGAAATAATTGGCTTTTTAGTATTTAAACCACACTGCTTAGAAAAGTATCCAGAATATACACCTTGGATTTCTGATGTTATGATTTTTGATGATTTTAGAGGTCAAGGGTATGGAACTAAATTAGTAAATGAAGCATTAAATATTTTAAAAAGTTTGGGATATGAAAAAGCCTATTTATGGACGGATAAAGCTCCAGAATTCTATGAAAAAATTGGTTTTACTTATGAACATGAAGTGGAAAAAAATGAGGGTGGATATGGCAGACTTTATTCAAAAAGTACAAAATAATTTAAAGAGACGATAGTTTTTTTCGAGAACAAGTATGGAATTTAAAAAATGTAGTGATCTACAGAAATATAAAGTGTGGATGCTGAAACAATATAAAAAAATTCTGATAAATTAAACTTTATAATAGATTGTATTTTTTGTTTAATGTCTAGTTAATTTAAAATTATTGAATTAAAACATTTATTTATGTTACAATTTATTGTAGAAAGTGGGATAACTTATGGAAAAAGTAAATTATTATGATGCAGATGAGCGAATTAGTTGGTTAGCCTCAAGAGTAATTTCAGATGAGCATTTTGGTGTTTCATTAACTGAAGAAGAGTTAGATCGTAGATTAGCGTTGGAGGAGGATTATAAAGATGAAATTGCTTTAGCTAAATTAATGCTTCAAAATAATCCTAACTTTGTTGATCTTCCTGTGAAAGAGCAAATTAATTTGGCAGCTAATTTAATATTAGAATTAAGAGAAAGAAAAACAAAAAATAATGATAAATCTAAAAAATAAGTAAATGATGTATAATAATGGTAGCTTAGGCTGCTTTTTATTTGTTTAGAAATTTTATTGATAGGAAAATAGTTAATCTTATTATATAATAAACTTGAAAAGTATATGATATTAAAAGATAATTTATAGTTGTTCATTAAAATAAACAATAGAAATAAGATTAAGTAAGAAGTTTAAAGTTAGGTGAAGAAGTTATGAAAACTGAAAAAAATATATTGATAGCGTTTGTTTTAAATTTAGCATTTTCAATTTTTGAATTTATTGGAGGAACAATAACTAATAGTGTTGCTATTATATCTGATTCAATTCATGATATAGGTGATAGTTTAAGTATTGGAATATCTTATTTTTTAGAAAAGAAAAGCAAGAAAAAACCAGATGATAAATATACGTATGGTTATGTAAGATATTCTGTTGTTGGAAGTATTATAACTACGCTTATATTGATAATTGGATCGGTTTTAGTAATTTATAATGCTATATTAAGGATTTTTAATCCAGTAAAAATTAATTATAATGGAATGATTGTTTTTGCTATACTCGGTGTCGTAGTTAACTTTATGGCAGCTTACTTTACCAAAGATGGAGATTCCTTAAATCAAAAATCAGTTAATTTGCATATGTTAGAAGATGTTTTGGGGTGGGCAGTAGTTTTAATAGGAGCTATTGTTATGAGATTTACAAATATATCAATTATAGATCCAATTTTATCAATATTAGTAGCGTTATTTATTTTAATAAATACCTTAAAAAGTTTTAAATTAATTATTGATTTATTTTTAGAGAAAACGCCAAAAGGAATTAATATTTCTGATATAAAACAACGTTTACTAAATATTGAAAATATTTGTGATGTTCATCATTTACATGTATGGAGTTTAGATGGATATAATAATTATGCGACGTTACATGTAGTCATAAAAAAGAATAGTAAAAAGATCAAACAAGAAATTCGCGATGAATTAAAAGAACATGGGATTAACCATGTAACAATTGAATTAGAAATGCAAAATGAAGAGTGTAGTGAAGCAGATTGTGAAGTGAAGTATGATTCTAAAAATGTTCGTCATCACCATCATCATTAATACATAGCTTGCCAAAACTAGCACAGCAGATTGACAAGTGCTAATTTTTTTGATATACCATTATTAGAAAAGAGTGATAATGTGAAAAAGAAAGAATTTAAATCTTCATCAAAAAGAGTGTTAGATTTAATGATTAATTCAATTTATACAAATAGGGAGATATTTTTAAGGGAACTTTTATCAAATGCTAGTGATGCAATTGATAAACTTTACTATCAAAGCTTAACTGATAAAAATATTGCTATTGAGAAAGACGAATTAAGAATATTGATTGAAGTAGATAAAGAAAAGAGAACTTTATCTATCATTGATAATGGTTGTGGAATGAGCGAACAAGATTTAGAAGAAAATCTTGGTACGATAGCTGAATCTGGATCATTAAGATTTAAAGAAGAAAATGAGGGTCAGAAAGATGTTGATATAATAGGTCAATTTGGAGTTGGTTTTTACTCAGCTTTTATGGTAGCTAAAAAAGTAGAAGTTTTAAGTAGAAACTATGCTAGTGAAGATGCTTACCTTTGGACTAGTGAAGGAGCAGATGGTTATACCATAGAGAAAAAAGCTAAAGAAGAAGTTGGAACTATAATAACTTTATATTTAAAAGATGATACTGAAGATGATAATTTCAGTGAATATTTAGAAGAGTATACTATTAGAAATTTAGTGTCTAAATATAGTGATTATTTAAGATATCCAATTATGATGGAAGTAGAAAATTCTCAGTTAAAAGAAGGCTCTGATAGTGAATATGAAACTGTAAAAGAGATGGCTACTTTAAATAGTATGGTACCTTTATGGAAAAAGGATAAAAACAAAATAATTGAAGATGAATATAATACCTTTTATACTGGTAAATTTATGGATTATGAGAATCCATTAAAAGTTATCCACACTACAATGGAGGGGTTAACTACTTATAAAGCATTACTTTATATTCCTAGTCATGCTCCATATGATTATTATAATAAAGAATATAAAAAGGGCTTGCAATTATACACGAATGGTGTATTAATAATGGATAAATGCGAAGAATTGCTTCCAGATTATTATAGTTTTGTAAAAGGTATTGTGGATAGTGATGACTTGATGCTTAATATATCTAGAGAAACTTTACAAAATGATAAACACGTTAAACAAATAGCTAAGTCATTAGAAACTAAAATTCATAGTGAATTATTAGATATGCTTAAAAATGATTTTGAAAAATATAAAGAGTTCTTTAAAGCGTTTGGTAATCAAATTAAATTTGGTGTTTATAACTTATATGGAATGAATAAAGATAAATTAAAGGATTTATTAATATTTTATTCTAGTACTAAAAAAGATTATATAACTTTAGATGAATATGTTAATAACATGAAAAAAGATCAAACAGCTATTTATTATGCTTGTGGGGAAACTATTGATAAAATAGATTTAATGCCTCAAACTGAACAAGTAAAAAAGAAAAAATATGATGTATTATATTTAACGGATTATGTTGATGAGTTTGCTTTACAAATGTTAAAAGAATATAGTGAAAAAGAATTTAAAAATGTAAGTGATGAGTCCCTTGATTTAGATTCTAAAAAAGATAAAGAAAAATTAAAGAAAGTTAATGAAGAAAATAGTGAGTTATTAACATTTATTAAGGATGCTTTATATGGTGAAGTAGAAGAAGTAAGACTTACTAATAAATTAGTAAATCATCCAGTATGTTTAACTACTCAAGGAGCAGTATCTGTAGAAATGCAAAAAGTATTAAATGCTATGCCTACTGATGAAAAGATTAATGCTAAGTTGATTTTAGAAATTAATGAAAATCATGAAATCTTAAATAAATTAAAGTCGTTATTTAATGATGATAAAGAAACATTAAAAAGTTATGCTAAGGTTATTTATTCTCAGGCTAAGTTAATTGAAGGATTGTCTTTAGATAATCCAACAGAAATCTCTAATATTATTTGTGAATTATTAAGTAAATAATTGTGCTATAATAATAAGAGAGGATAGTTATTATGGAAAAGAAAAAAGTTTATTTTACAAGTGATATTTCTAGCGAATCATTATTAAAAATTTATCAAGCTTTAGATAAAGATTTGCCTGGTCCAATTGCAGTTAAAGTTCATTCCGGTGAAGCTGGGAATCAAAATTTTTTAAGACCCGTTTTCTATAAGGACTTAATGGAATATACTAATGGTACTGTAGTGGAATGTAATACTGCTTATGATGGCCAAAGAAATACTTCGGAAAAACATTTGAAATTGTTAGATAATCATGAATGGACTAAATATTATAAAGTTGATTTGTTAGATGAAAAAGGTGAAATGCCTTTAGATATTAATTATGGAAAATATTTAACAAAGAACTACGTAGGCGAAAACTTAAAAAATTATGAATCATTGTTAGTAGTATCTCATTTTAAGGGCCATCCAATGGGTGGATATGGTGGAGCTTTAAAAAATATTTCCATTGGACTTGCTTCATCATATGGGAAAGCTGTTATTCATGGAGCTGGGGAACCTGAAAAAATATGGACTGCTGATCATGATAGCTTTTTAACAAGTATGGCAGAGGCAGCAAAATCCATTGTAGATTATAAAAAAGACAAAATATTATTTATAAATGTTATGACTAATATGTCAGTAGATTGTGATTGTTGTGTCAAAGCCAGCGATCCTTGTATGCAGGATATCGGTATTTTAGCTAGTGATGATCCTGTAGCTTTAGATCAAGCTTGTATTGATTTAGTATACAATTCAACAGATCCTGGTAAAGATACTTTAATTGAGAGAATTGAATCAAGAAATGGTTTATTAACAATTAAAGAAGCTGAGAAATTAGGCGTTGGTACTACAAATTATGAACTTATTAACATTGATAATGAGTAAAATAAAAAGCGATAACATACGTTGTCGCTTTTTTGTGCATAACAAAAATTAATTATATTGACCGAAAAGGGGGGATATTATATAATAAAGTTGAAAAATAAGGAGGAAAATTTGTGAAAAAAAAGATAGGAATATTTATTTTATTGGTGTTAGTGATTTGTTTATCTACTTATATTGCTTATGATAAGTTAGTTTTAGAAAAACAAAATGAAAAAGTTGAAGAAAAGAAGGAAGAAAGTAATAATAAAAATAATATCGTAGGATTGCTGCCTGATTTTACTGGATATATACCTTATTTGTGGGATTACAATTATTTATATAATTACTATTTTACTATGGAAGATGGTGAAGAGGGTGCATTATTATTTAATAAATTTGAAGATGATTCAATCAGTAGTACAAAAGTTAATGAAGATGATTTTTATAAAATTGAAAATAATAAATTATATTGGAAGATTGAAGGAAAATGGGTTTTAGATAAAGTAATTACTGAAGATGTGGTTGTTTTCGATTCTATAGGCCTTGAGTGTTATGATGGGTTTACAGTTTTAACTAACAATAATTTATATCAAATTAATGGAATAGAAATATGTCCTGAATCTGAAATTGATTACAGTAGTTTTGTTTATAATGAAATTGAGTTGCCTGGTAAAGTAAGTGATGTTAAGGCAAAAATATTTCCGGCAGATTGTGATACTTACATTGATATCTACTATGTAATAGATAATAGAATTTATATTTTCGACGAAAATCAGTTGGTTGAAGTGGTGGATTTTTTTGAAAATCAAGCAAATGAATATGAAACGTATATGGAATATTTAGAAAATACGTGTAATGGGAAAGCAGATTTAAAAATTAATTTTGATGGTTCATTAAGGAATTATGTCGATAAAAATGGTGAAAATATTTTTATAAAATATTATATTAAAGCTACAAAATATGAAGATAATAATTATAATGAATATAATATAATTGTAGATAAAAACAATTTCTTATATGTTGTAGACTTTGATTATGATGCTGATGAAAATCTAAAAATAGAAATTAATTATGTTGACGTTATTAAAAATATAAAAATTGATAAAACTGAAGATTTAGGTGAAAATGTTAAGAATGTTACAATTGAATTAAGCAATGGCGAAACCATAAAAATAGGTGATAATTAATGGATTTCTGTAAAATAAGTTCAAAATTAAGTTGCAAAGGCATAATTTTATGATATAATACTTTTGCGTGTAAGCAACTATGTTATGGATTTAACATGGCGAAAGGAGATTAGTAATGAAAGCAAATATTCATCCAGATGTAAAAGATTGTACTGTTACTTGTGCATGTGGAGCAACATTTACTACAAAATCAATTAAAGATAAAATTGATGTAGAAGTTTGTAATGAATGTCATCCATTCTATACTGGTGCACAAGGAAGAGCAAAGAAAACTGGTAAGATTGAAAAATTCAATCGTAAATATGGTTTAGATAAAGACGAAAAAGAAAATTAATAAATTGACATACGTAGATATGTCTTTTTTCTTTGTTTATTTTTCTTTTTTGATATATTATAATTAGAGTAGGAGATGATAAAGATGAAAGTTTATATTGGATCAGATCATGGTGCTAAAAATTTAGAGAAAGATTTATATGATTATTTAAAAACTAAAAATATTGATGTTGAAACGATAGCTTTAGAAGTAATGGATGATAATGATGATTATACTGATTATGCATACCTACTTGGAAAAAAAGTTTTAGAGGATAAAGATAATTTAGGTATTTTAATTTGTCGTGATGGAATTGGTATGAGTATTGTTGCTAACAAAATAAAAGGATTATTATGTGCTCGCGTTTTAAGCGAAAAAGAAGCTGTTAAAGCAAAAAATCATAGTGGTGCTAATGTTATAGCTTTAGGTAGTGAAAATGGCTTATCATTAGAAGAAAATTATAAAATTGTGGATGCTTTTATAGAAAATGAATATCCGACGGAAGAAAGAAGAATAAGAAGAAAAAATAAAATCATACAAATAGAAGCTGGAACATATAATGAACTATAGGATATATATTTATGTTATTTGTATTTTTATAAGTGCTTTTGCTATTTCTGGAGCCAACTTTGAAAGTTTATTTAGAAAAAATAAAGTAATTGAAGCAAGAACTTTTTTAATGCTTTGCAGTTTAGCGTTGGGTTATCTTGTAGGAAGTTTAGTAATTGAATTTATAAGTTAGTATTTAAATAAGGAGGCATTATGAAAAATAAAATATTGCTTTTAATTATTTTAGTACTTAGTGTTATTGCAGTAATTAGTTTCAAAAATAATGGAACTAATTTTAATTTGGGTAAAAATAAAGTCACCTTAAATTTAAAAGATTCAGATACCGGATCTATTTCTAATGTTGAGTTAGAAAACTATATCATAGGAGTTGTTGCAGCTGAAATGCCAGCTTCATTTAATGAAGAAGCATTAAAAGCTCAAGCGATTGCTTCAAGAACTTATGCTATGTACAAAATTAATAATGCTAAAGGTGAATACGACTTGGTAACGGATGTTTCTGATCAATCTTATATTACGATAGAAGAGATGAAAGATAAGTGGAATGATGATTTTGATAAGTACTATACTAAAGTAGCTAGTGCAGTAGATGAAACAAAGTCATTAGTAATGAAATATGAGGATGAAATTATTTCGGCTTACTATTTTGCAATGAGTAACGGATATACAGAAGATGCTAGTTTAGTTTTTAATGAAAGTAAACCGTATTTAAAAAGTACCGAATCTAAATGGGAAGATGAATCTATCAACAATTTCTCTGTTACTAAGACATTTAATCTTTCAGAATTTTGTACATTATTAAATGTTTCCGAGGAAAATATTGTTATTACAGATGTAATAAGATCTGATACTAATAGAGTTAACCAAATAACAATTAATAACCAACCTTTTTCTGGTACAGAGGTAAGAAAACTACTTGGTCTTCGCTCAACGGACTTTGAAATTACTGTAACCGAAACGGAAGTGTTAATAACTACTAATGGCTATGGACATGGAGTAGGTATGAGTCAATATGGGGCCAACTATATGGCTAAAGAAGGCTATACATATGATGAAATATTAAAGTATTACTATGATGGAATAGAAATTGGTAAAATTTAATAGTATAAAAAACATATAATTATCCACACTTTAAATAGAAAGGAAGGATAAGTGTGGTTAAAAGAAAATTAAAAGGATATGTTTTACCGAGTCTATACTTATTAACTGTAATAACAGTATTTTTAGGAGTAAATTATTTAGTTAAGTTTTTTAATAATGATTATTCTAATTATGTTTTTGCCACTAAAACATTAAATAAAGATAGTGTATCAGTTGTTTCAACTGAAGGAGAAAAAGATATTATTATAAAACCATTCTTAGAAGATAGAGCAGCCATCTCTAAAAACTATTATGATATGAATGATGATGCTGAAACTCAACAAAAATCTTTAATCTATTATGAAAAAACTTATATGGAAAATACCGGTATTTTATATTCAGCTGATGAAACATTTGATATAGTTGCTGTATTAGATGGAACTATTAAAGATGTAAAAAGTGATGATATTTTAGGAAATGTTGTGGAAATAGAACATTCATCTAATTTGATTACTGTTTATTACAGTTTAGGTGAAATTTCTGTTAAAAAAGGAGATAAAATAACTCAAGGGGAAATAATTGCTACCAGTGGATCTAATAAATTAGAAAATGAAAAAGAAAATTGTTTATTATTTGAAGTATACCATAAAGGAAACTTAATAGATCCAGAAAACTTTTATACAATGAATCCTAATGAACTTTAACATAAACTAATCCCTTAATAATATAATTATTAGGGGGTTATTTGTAAGTGGATAGATATATGATTAGTAGAGCTAAAGAATTAGGAGCGCATTTAGTAAATACTAATAAAACAATAAGAGAAGTAGCAGAAGATTTTAATATTAGTAAAAGTACAGTACATAAAGATTTAAAAGAACGCCTACCATTAATTGATAAGGATCTTTATAAAATAGTGGATGAAAAGTTAAATGATCATTTAGCTAGTAGGCATATTAGAGGTGGAGAATCTACAAGATTAAAATATAAAGGATAACGAGTTGATAATATGAAAACAAAGGATGTTGTAGTCTTTATTTTAAATAACAATTTAGTTGTAAAGAAAGATGAGAAGATAGAAAAACTAGAACTAGATTCCAAAATTATGAAGTATGGAAGAATCAATGACATAAAAGAATTATTTAAGTTATTTAATAAATCTTCTATCTTAAAAGCGAGTAACAAAAAAATATTTAGTGATAATTTATATTTTATCTATTTTAGTGACTATACAGACTTAGAACTTAATACTTTAAAAACAACATTTAATGAATATGGTTTTGATAAAGTAAACCTAATTTGCTTTGCTAATTTATTAAAGTATCCAAGATCAACTATGTATCTAGTAAATGATATATCAAAATATTGTATTTATACTGTGGCTAACTTTGAAGTTATTAACAGTGAATTATTTAAAAATATAGATGATTTAGTTCAATTCTTATTAAGAAAATATCAGTTTAAAGAGTTAATTTTAATAGATAATAATCACTTGGATTGTTTTAAGGAAGTAGAACAAAAATATAAGATAAAATGTTATGTTTTAGATAATGATGAAAATTACATTTTTAAATTATTTATGGAGCGCAATTCTTGATTGCGTTTTTTCATGATTTTCGATATAATTGCTATTAGTTAATATAGAAGAGTGGTTGGTGAAAAGTGTGATTAAGTTTGTAGTGGTTGACGATGAAGAAAGTTGTTTAAATAATGTCAAAGATATAATTAGAGAAGTAACCTTTAATTTGGAAGAAGAAGTTAAGATAGAAACTTTTATAAAGTATTCAAAAAAGTTAGAAAAAGAAATAAATAATGTTTCCGAAAGAAAAATTTATATTTTAGATATTCAACTAGACGATAAGTTCTCTGGAATTCAAGTGGCAGAAATGATTAGAAGTGTTGACTGGGAAAGTGAAATAATCTTTATGACTTATCATGATAAAATGTTTGAAACTGTTTACCGAAAGGTTTATGAAGTTTTTAGCTTTATTGAAAAATTTCACGACTTTCGCGAACGACTTAAAAAAGATTTAAAAACTATATTAAAAAAGAATTGTGATAATAAATTATTTGTTTATCAAAGTAGAAATGTTGATTTAAAAATTTATCTAAAAAATATTTTATATATTTATAGAGATAAAGAAGAACGGAAAGTTGTCATTGTAACTGATAATAATAAGTTTACAGTTGGACTTGGAGTTCAAGAAATATTAGAGTTTTTAGATTCATCATTTGCTGTTGTTCATCGAGCTTGTATTGTTAATAAAACACGAGTACAAAAGTATCATTGGACTGATAAATATTTTGTCTTGGACACTGGTGAAGAAGTAAATATGTTATCAAAGAAGTATAAGAAAGAAGTGTTATGTAGTAATGAGTGCTGATGTGATTTTATATGGTTTGGCTACTATAGTTGGATATTTAAATTTATCTTGGATTTATGGTATAACTACAAATCAAAAATTTAATTTAAAGCTAAGAAAAGTATTAATTGTTGTTTTTTTGGCTATTGTAAGTACAATTGTAAGCTTTAAAATAAATGTTATAGCTAAAACTTTTTATAATTTATTTGCCTATTTTATAATGACTAAATTGTTTTATAATAATGACAAAAAGAAATTAGTTTATTATACTTTATTAATTTGGTTGATTGGTGGTTTATTTGATGTTGTTTCTATGTCCATAGTATCAGCAATAATTATGCTTTTTTATAAAAAGGTTACTGCAATAATTACAGTAATTGCAACTTTTATTTTACAAATATTTTTAAATTTATTGTTTAGAATCAAATATATTCGAATTTTATCAGATAAATTATACAATAAAATTGAACAAATTGAAAATATAGTTTGGTTCTATATAGTTATTGTAGCATTATTTTTCTTGTTTGGAATTTTAGCATATTTTAATATTGATAATTTTACTAATGGCATAATGATATTATTTTTTATAGTTTTATGTTTAAGTATTAGTATTTATTTTGTGCATACTATTTCAATTGAAAAAATATATAACGAAACTAGCAAAAATTTATTAGAAAATAATTCATTCTTTGTAGATCAGAATACTAAAAATAGAATTTTTAAACATAATATAATTCATAAATTAGATGGTGTGAAATCTGTAGCAAATGATAAATCTAAAAAACTATTAGATGATCTTATAGAAGAGTATAATTTGACGAGTTCGCCTAGCAAAGAAGTTGATAATTTACCTAATGGAATTAATGGTTTGATATGTCAAAAGATTTATAGTAATAAAAGTAAAAAAGTAGACTTTGCTATTAATAATTATATTAAAAGTGAATTGTTTGATGTTTTGACTCCTAAAAAATATAATAAACTTTGTGAAACATTAGGTATTTGTTTAGATAATGCGATTACTGCTACTTTGAAAACAAAAGAAAAAATATTACAAATTGCAATTTTAGAAAATCAAGATAATATTTTTATAAAGATTGTTAATACTTTTAAATCTGAATTAGAAATAGATGAAATTGGTAATTTGAATTATACTACAAAAACTAGTGGTCATGGATTAGGATTATATTCTATTTTTTCTAGAAAGGATGTAATGGTTAAAACTTCAATAATCAATAATTTATTTGAAAATCAAATAATTGTAAAAAAGAATAAAATCAAAGCATAAAAAATAATCACATGATGTGATTATTTTTTGACACTAAATTATAATAATTCTTGTGGACATTCTGGTTCATCAAAAATAAATGTACAAGTTCTACTTGTTCCAGTTGATGCAACACCAGTAAATAGATTAGCTAATAAATTTGCAAAAAAACTCATAATTACCTCCTTTTATTCTAGTTTAAATATATTTAAATTAATTTAAACCTTTTTTATAGTTTATATAATTATTAAATGGTGTTTTCAAAATTTTATAAAGAAGAGGGCAAATACAACTTCCTTCTAACACCATACTTAAAAATAACGCATTTAAGATTGTTTGATTGTTTATAAAATAAATAAGTAAATAATATATAGCAATTACTATTAAGGATTTTATTTTTAATTTTCTCCTCTTTTTAACTTTTAAAATTGGTCTTTTTGGAGTGTCAGCGGGTGCCCATAAAATAAAGAATATTGCTGTTACCATCCAGGTGATTGCCAATATTGATTTAGGTATAGTTAAATATTTTATAAATATCGAACCGCCTATATATATGGTTATAGTTGATATCCAACAAGCTATATTGCTCGAGGCGTGAATGCCAAAAGCATAAGATCTTAGTAGTGCATAAAAAATAAGTAAGAGTAAAAATTCTTTTGTAGTTCCTATGATAATGGATATTAAAAATACAACTAATGTTTTTGTTATTAGGGTATAAATACATTCCATTCCATAACGATATATCTTTAAATCTGTATCACTACATACTTTATTCCTATTAATTAAGTTTATTGTATTATTTATGATTTGCTCTTTCATACTACCTCCGCAAACTAAATAATTTATTTATCAAAGTTTTGTTTACTTTGATGAACTAACTATACAACATAAAATAATTTAATTACCAAAAATTTCCTTTAAAGATTATTTTTATATTTAAAACTTGTAATTGATAATTTTGGATTATATAAAAAAGTTGTTTTAGACATAAAACTGATATTTTCAAACAATTTAACTTGAAATTTTTTTGTCATTCGTTATTATGGTAAAGTCCCCTGCAGACAGGATATAAGAGGCGAATTTTGTCGACGGGTATTATTTGCTTCTTAAAAAGTAGTTGTGGTAAGTTATAGATGTAAGAAGAAGGAGAGGTGGAATTATGCAAGGACGTGTTAAGTGGTTCAATAATGAAAAAGGATATGGATTTATTGAATATGAGAATTTAGAAGATATTTTCGTTCACTATTCAGCTATAATTAAAGATGGCTACAAGACTTTGAAAGAAGGATCAATAGTAGAATTTAAATTAATCGAAACATCAAAAGGTCTTCAAGCAATTGAAGTTAAAGAAGCTACATTAACTACTGTATAGTAGTTTTTTTAAACTTTAAATTACTTAATATATATGTTATAATCTAATTGGAGGATGATGGAAAAATGCAAATAAATTATAGAGGAGATAAAATTACGGTTACACCAGCAATTAAAGACTATGTAGCAGAAAAATTATCTAGATTAGATCGCTACTTTGAAAATGCTGAAGGTATTACTGCTTATGTACTTATAAAAGTAAAATATAAGTTACAAACTATCGAAGTAACTGTACCAACAAGTAGATTTACTTTAAGAGCAGAAGTAAGTCACGAAGATTTATATGCTGCAACAGATTTAGTAACGGATGTATTAGAAAGACAAATTAGAAAGAATAAGACAAGACTTAATAAGAGATATAAAGATTCAGCTGTTATGGAATTTAAATTTGATTATGAAGTTGAAGCTGGAGAAGAAGATAAAAATAAAATTGTTAAACGTAAAAATATTGAAATGAAACCAATGGATGAAGATGAAGCCATTTTACAAATGAGTTTAATAGATCATGATTTCTTTGTATTTAAAAATCTTGACGAAGAATGTGTTTCTGTTATTTATAAAAGAAAAGATGATAGCTTTGGTATTATTAACGTAAAATAATAATAGGAGGAATATAAAATGATAAGAGATATTAATCACATTGATTGGTAATATTAATAAAAAGGAGTGAAATGTCACTCTTTTTTTGTTATAATAATAAAATGGAGGTATGTATATGGGACTTTTAAAGAAGTTGTTTGATACAGAGTACAAAGAATTAAAAAGGTTTAATGAGATAGCTAATAAGATCGTAGCTATGGAAAGTGATATAGAAAAATTATCTGATGAAGAATTAAAAGCTAAGACTGAGGAATTTAGAAAAGAATTGTCTGAAGGAAAAGATTTAGATGAATTAGTTATTCCAGCTTTTGCTGTAGCAAGAGAAGCTTGTTATAGAGCTATTGGAGAAAAACCATATTTAGTACAGTTGATTGGTGGACTTGCTATTCATTATGGTAATATTGCTGAAATGAAAACTGGAGAAGGGAAAACTTTAACAACAGTTTTACCTGCTTATTTAAATGCCTTAAGTGGTAAAGGTGTTCATGTTGTTACGACTAACGAATATTTATCAAGTAGAAATGCGGAATGGATGAAACCTATTTATGATTTATTAGGAATAACTGTTGGAGTTAACTTAAGAGAATTAAGTCCAAAAGAAAAAAGAGAAGTTTATGAAAAAGATATAACTTATTCAACTAATAATGAAATAGGATTTGATTACTTAAGAGATAATATGGTTGTTAAAGCATCTGATCGTGTTTTAAGACCACTTAACTTTTGTATAATCGATGAAGTTGATTCAATATTAATTGATGAAGCTAGAACTCCACTTATTATATCTGGTGGACAACTTAATTCCGTAAATTTATATGTTAATGCAGATAGAGCTGCTAAAATTTGTAAGGAAGATGTTGATTATACTATTGATGAAAAAACTAAGTCTGTTTCACTTACTGAAGATGGCGCTAAGAAAATGGAAAAACATTTTAAATTAGATAATCTTTATGATATGGATAATACAGCTTTAGTTCATTGTTTAAATCAAGCTTTAAAGGCTAACTATGGATTTAAAAAAGATGTTGATTACGTAGTTAATGAAGATGAAGTAATTATAGTTGATCAATTTACAGGAAGATTAATGCATGGTAGACAATTTAGTGATGGACTTCACCAAGCTTTAGAAGCTAAAGAAGGAGTTACAATAAATGCTGAAACTAAAACAATGGCAACAATAACTTTCCAAAATTTATTTAGAATGTATAATAAGTTATCTGGTATGACTGGTACTGCTAAGACAGAGGAAGAAGAATTTAGAAATATTTATAATATGTATGTTATTCAAATTCCAACTAATAAACCAGTTGTAAGAGAAGACTTGGCTGATTTAGTTTATGCTAATGCTAAAGGAAAATATAAAGCAATTATAAATACAGTTAAGCAAATTCATGAAACAGGACAACCAATTCTAATTGGTACTATTTCTGTAGAAGCTAATGAATATTTAAGTAGTTTACTAAAAAAAGCAGGTTTAAAACATGAAGTTTTAAATGCTAAGAACCATGAAAGAGAAGCTGAAATTATTGCTAAAGCTGGTGAAAAAGGATCTATTACTTTAGCTACTAATATGGCTGGTCGTGGTACTGATATTAAATTGGGTGAAGGTATTAGAGAACTTGGTGGTTTATGTGT
The DNA here is from genome assembly GCA_017435485.1 of Bacilli bacterium. Taxonomy (GTDB): domain Bacteria; phylum Bacillota_I; class Bacilli_A; order RF39; family UBA660; genus RGIG1752. Next base: position 1,062 of record JAFSEY010000001.1, on the reverse strand, counting down.
TATCGGAACGGAACGTCATGAATCACGTCGTATTGATAATCAATTAAGAGGACGTGCTGGAAGACAAGGAGATCCAGGTATGAGTCAGTTCTTTGTATCTTTTGAAGATGATTTAATGCGTCGTTTTGGAACTGATAGAATAAAAATGATGCTTGAAAATATGGGGGTTACCGATGAACAAGCAATTCGTTCTAAGGTTTTAACTAAGAGTATTGAAACCGCTCAAAAGAAAGTTGAAGGAAATAACTACGATATACGAAAAAGCTTACTTGATTATGATAATGTTTTAAATGAACAAAGAGAAATAATTTATAATCGTCGTAATGAAATTTTAGATGAAGAAAGTATTCATGATAGAATATTAGAAACATTTAAAAATACAGTAGAAGATTTAGTTAATGCTCATATTGAACCAGAAGGATATTTAACAGATCATGATTTATCAGAAATAGCTGAATACATGAATACTAATTTCTTAAAAAATAAAGAACTTAAATTAGAAGAACTAAAAGATAAAAAAGAAACAGATGTTACCGAATATCTATATGACTTAGTTGTTAGTGATTATGAAACAAAAGTTAAAGATATTCCATATACAGATGAATTTGAAAAAGCTATATCATTAAGAGTAATTGATTCAAGCTGGGTTGACCATATGAACGATATGGAACATTTAAAAGAAGGTATTGGACTTAGAGGATATGGTCAAGTAAATCCAATTCAAGCTTACACTATGGAAGGTTTTGAAATGTTTGATAATCTACTTAGTAAGATAGATGGAACAATTGCTAAATTCTTACTTAAAGCAGAAGTAAAGCAAAATATTGAAAGAAAACAAACATTAAAAGGAAATGCTTCTGATGGAAAAGAAACAGTTAAGAAAACTCCAAAAAGAAGTACTAAAGTTGGAAGAAATGATGTTTGTCCATGTGGCAGTGGACGCAAGTATAAAATGTGCTGTGGAAAATAACTCGCAAACCCAAGAAATATAAGGGAAAACGCGAGTTTTTCTTTTGTATAAAAATATCTTAAAAATGACTCTAGATCCATTTTAGATCCACT
>JAFSEY010000014.1 GCA_017435485.1 Bacilli bacterium | reverse complement strand
ATTATATAAATGCAATTATATATGACCATAATTACTTAAGACCAAGTTATGCATTAAATTATAAAACCCCAATTGAGTATAGAACTCAACTAGGGTTCAATTAGTAACTTTTTACTGTTTACTTTTTATTGACAAGTTCAATAAAATACATTTGCTTTTTTGCAAATGTATTTTTCTTTTATAAAAATTAAAACCACGTTGTTTAACGTGGTTAATTATTATCTGTTGTAGAATTCAACGATTAAAGCTTCATTAATTTCTTGATTTAATTCACTACGATCAGGATATCTTACATAAACACCAGACATTTTTTTATCATCAAATGAAACAAATGATAAACGAGCTGTATTAGCTTCTAAAGCTTCTTTAACTGCTGGATGTTCTAAAGAATTTTCTCTAACAGTGATTACATCGTTTGGTTTACAAGTATAAGAAGGAATGTCTACTTTAATTCCATTGACAGCAATGTGTCCATGGTTAACTAATTGACGAGCAGCTCTTCTAGTTCTTGCTAGTCCCATACGATATACTAAATTGTCTAAACGACTTTCTAATAATCTTAGTAAATTTTCACCAGTAATGCCTTTCATAGAAGAAGCTTTTTCAAAAACTTTTCTAAATTGTTTTTCATTTAAACCATACATTAAACGAACTTTTTGTTTTTCTTGTAATTGAATACCATATTCGCTTAATTTTTTTCTTCTATCATTACCATGTTGACCAGGTGCATAAGGACGTTTTGCTAATTCTTTACCATTTTCTAAAATAGAAAAGTTAAGACGACGTCCCTTTTTATAAACTGGACCAGTATATCTTGCCATATTTTTTCTCCTTTCTTTCATATTTGCCTACTTAAGGTTTGTTATTAAAATGTTATAGGGAGTTTATTTAGAATAATTCTTTAGGGCAGTCCTAAATACTATAAACCAAAAACGTAATAAACACATTATAAATTCTAATAACCCTGCCATACGTAATTGCAATAAACATTATACACTATATTTAGATTTTGTCAAATTATTCCGATATTTAGCTAGAAAATGACATTTTTTTTAAATATGAATTTTTATAATTAATTAGGTGATTAAATGAAAAAGTATTTTATGGTAGCGCTATTAGCAATTTTGGTTGGAGGCTTGTTTGCTTTTTATATGTTTAGCGGAGTTGATAAAATCGTTAACGATGTAATTAATGATAATGATGAAATAACCGTTTTTCAAAGTGGTGTGTTTAAAGACAAATCCAATGCTTTGTTAGAAAAAAATAAATATGAGCAGGCAATAGTTGTTCAGGATGGAAATTTATATCGAGTATATATAGGTGTTTCATATGATGAGGAAGTAACTTTGGCCTACGAAACTTATTTTAAAAAACATAATTATCATTATTATCGTAAAAAAATCGATGTGTCTAATAATTACTTAACAAATTTAAAAAAATATGAAGAATTAATAAAACGAAGTTTCAACGAAGATACTTATATTAATATTAATAAAGATTTATTAGCAAAATTAAGTGAGGAATTAATATGATAAAAGATTTGCCAACACAGGATAAACCAAGAGAAAAAGCTTTAAAGTATGGAATTAATAATTTAACAGATTCAGAATTGATTGCTATCATTTTAAGAACCGGGGCTATTTCTGCTTCAGCCTTGGATGTAGCCAGAGAAATTTTAAAACAAGTAGAAATAGTAGAAAACTTAAATTTGCTATCGATAAATAAGTTAAGCAAGATTAAAGGAGTTGGTGAAGTAAAAGCTATTACTTTACTAGCTGCCTTAGAACTAGGGCGAAGATCTTATCAAATATCTCATCACAAGCCAATTAAAGTTAATAGTGCTTTAGTAATTTTTGAATATTTTAAATATTTATTAATTAAAGAAAAACAAGAAAACTTTATTGTTGTTTTTTTAGATAATCAAAAAAATATCATTACTTATAAAACGATATTTATTGGTTCTTTGAATTATCTTAGCGTTCATCCGCGCGAAATATTTAAAGAAGCGATTATTCGCTCTAGTGCTACAATTATATTATTGCATAATCATCCAGGTGGAATGCCGACTCCTTCTAAAATAGATATTGAAACGACGGAAAGATTAATTAAAATAGGGGATTTATTACAAATTCCGGTTATAGATCATATAATTATTGCTAATGATAAATATTATAGCTTTTATGATAATGGGTTGATGAAATGAAAAATAAATATACAGAAATGATTTTAATTATACTTTTATTTAGTTTGATTGTAACAAAAGATGTTGTAACTTCTTTTGCGGATAAAACAGAAATAATTAATGAAGTTTATAACCTTAATTTACAAAATATTTTATCTGACTATCAGGATTTATTGAAAGTAAATGATTTGAAAATAGTTAATAATAATTATATTCTTAGTAAAGTCAATTATCGCAACATTAATGATTTTTGGCAATATATTACCATAAACAAAGGGGCTAAAGATAATGTTTTAGAAAAAAGGGCGGTAGTTAATAATATAGGGTTGGTTGGAATTATTGATAAAGTAGATAATTATAGTTCTAGGGTAATGCTTATAACTAATTCAAAAATAAATATATCAGTTAAAATAAATAATAGTTATGGTATTTTAACAGCTAATAATAATACTTTATATTTAGAAAACGTTACTGATGATGTGAATGTAAAAATAGGTGATAAAGTGTATACTTCTGGGCTAACCGAAATTCCAGAAAATATTTTAGTAGGAACAATTAAGAAAATAAAACAAGACGATTTAGAACTGCAAAAGATATTTGAACTTATACCAGCAGTAACCATTAAAAATATTGATTATGTAGCTATTTTGGGAAGTGATAGCCAATGATTTATTTTTTATTAGTAGATTTAATTATTTCTTTAATTTTAAATGCTCCGTCATATTTAATTATTTTAATTATTCCTTATCTAAAAAAACAAGATTTAATATGTTTTTTAATTATTAGTCTTTTTTATGATTTATATCTTTTAAAAATGCCATTTATTATAACGATGTTATATTTTTTTCTCTATTTTATTAATCAAAAGTTAAAAAAGAAAATTAAGTTAAAAAAATACAGTTGGATTTATATAATTATTAATTATTTATTTTTTTTTGTAGTTTTAAATGGATTGTTTCAAAGTATGTCATTAAGCAAATTTTTAATCTTTAATCTTTTATGGATCATTTTAGGAATAATAATTAATCATTTATTTAAGTTAAGGAACATAAAATTTTCTGGGTGAATGGTATGTTTGATGAAAATGATATTACAACAATTAAAAGTAAAGCAGCTAAAAATAAAGAAGAACAGTCTTTTATTTCAAAATATTTTACAAAAGTGTTATGGAGCATTATCTTTGTTTTAGCCAGTTTAATTTTTATTAATTCTAGTGAAAACAATTATTTGCTATATAAAAAAGAAATTTTAACAAAAAATTTTCCGTATTCTAAGATAAATAAGTGGTATAAAAAATATTTTGGAAAAGTTATAGAGACCGAAAAAAAAGAAGATGTTGCAACAATGGTTTTTTCCAATAACTTACAATACGAAAAAATAGAAAAAGTTGGAGATAGTGAGAAAATAGTATTTGGCCAAAAAACGATTGTTGAAAGTTTTGCTAGTGGAATAGTTGTATTTATGGGCGAAAAGGAAAATCTAGGGTATACCATTATAATTCAGGGAGTTGATGATGTAGACATCTGGTATAGTAATATTAAAAATTCTTCTATAAAACTTTATGATTATATTGAAACAAATGCCGTGCTTGGTGAGGTAGATGATAGTCTTATAGTGACAATAGTTAAGGATAACAAATATTTGGGTTATGAAGAATATATTAACCAAACTAAAGATTAATTTTACAACTTACTTGTTCTTCTTTTCTTGTTTTTTAACTGGATATATTAAACAAGCTTTAATTATTTTTTTGATAGTGTTAGTTCATGAATTTGGACACGTTACAATGGCGATTTTAAATAGTTACAAAATAAATAAAATAGAATTACTTCCTTTTGGAGGTGTAACGACAATAGATAAACCAATTAATACTCCATTGGCTAAAGAGTTTAAAATTGCTATAGGTGGTTTTTTGTTTCAATTTATCCTATTTATAATATTTTTACTTTTCTATAAATTTAATATTATTGATAATTCTTTTTGGCAAATATTTATTAAATATAATTTTTCGATTATATTATTTAATATGATTTTTATATATCCTTTAGATGGCTTTAAAATACTAAGTTGTTTTGTTGAAAATTTCTTTGGATATTACTATGCTTATAGTATATTAGGAATAATTTCTTTTGTTTTTTTAATCTTATTTTTTGGATTAAATACTGTGTTTAGTTTGAATAATTATTTAATACTAAGTTTTTTAATTTATAAGATTTTTGAATATTTTAAGATTAAATCTAAATTATATTATCGATTTTTATTAGAAAGGTATTTAAGAAACGTTGAATATAAGAAAATTCAATATGAAAAAAGTCTTAATTTAAAGAAATTAAGAAAAGATTATAATCATTATTTTTATGTTACAAAGGGTGTTATTAATGAAAGAGAAGTTTTAGCAAAAAAATTTGACATAAGTAAGAGATTTTGATAAAATTAATACCGTTTGAAGGGCTTTCCGGAAAAACCGCACTAAAAAGGTTTAGAAACTTGTTATAAGTACCTTAAAGGCGCGTCTTAAAATAATAAAGGAGGTATGAAATGAAAGCTATATTTGTAACTGGTGGAAAACAATATTATGTTTCTCAAGGCGATGTTATCTATGTAGAAAAGCTTAATGTTGAAGCAGGTAGCGAAGTTACTTTTACAGATGTTTTAATGGTTGATGGTGAAGCTGGAACTCCATTTGTTAGTGGTGCTAAGGTTGTTTGTGATGTTGAAAAACATGGTAAAAACAAAAAAGTAGTTGTTTTTAAATATCATCCAAAGAAAAAATATCGTAATAAAAAAGGACATAGACAACCATATACTAAATTAGTGGTTAAGAAAATTGTTAAATAATTATGATTAAATTAAATGTTAAGAATGATAAAATTATAATTACTGGTCATGCTTTATATGATGATTATGGCAAAGACATAGTTTGTGCTAGTGCGTCATCAATTATAATATCATCAATTAATTGTGTATTACAATTTGATAAAGATGCTCTTAGTTATCATGAAAATAAAGATGGTTTAGAAATTGAAATTTTAAAAAAAGATAAAATAACCTTAACAATAATAAAAAATATGTTAGACATGTTAAAAGATTTAGCAAGTCAATACGAAGAAAATATAAAAATTATAGGAGGATGAAACATGAAATTTATGATTTTGAATATCCAATTATTCGCTCATAAAAAAGGTCAATCTTCAACCGATAATGGTCGTGACTCTCGTGGACGTCGTTTAGGAGCTAAAGCAAGCGATGGTCAAGTAGTTACTGCTGGTTCTATTATATATCGTCAAAGAGGTACTAAAATTTACCCAGGAACTAATGTTGGAATGGGCAAAGATCATACATTATTTGCTAAAGTTAATGGAACTGTTCGTTTTGAAAGATTAGGAAGAGATAAAAAGAAAGTAAGCGTTTACGAAAACTAAGCGCTTTTTTATTTGTGTTTTTTTAAAAAACGTATTATCATATAGTTAATTAAATAAAAAGTGGTGGTTTGGGATGAGTAGTAATGTAAATAGCTGCGATAATTTGGTGACAGAATTATCAAAGCAATTGATTGAAAAAACAAATAGTTATATGCCTATTGAAGAAAAACGTATTATAAGAGCGTATAATTATGCTAATGGTTATCACTATGCCCAAAAACGTAATAGTGGGGAACCATTTATAACTCATCCGTTAAATGTTGCGCTAATTTTAGCCCAGATGCATGCAGATGGTGATACAATTTGTGGTGCTTTGTTACATGATGTTTTGGAAGATACGTCTGCTCTAGAAGAAGAAATTTTAAAACTTTTTGGTAAAACTGTTTTAACTTTGGTTCAAGGTGTAACTAAAATTGATAATATTTCTTTTACTTCAAAGGAAGAAGAAAAGGCTGCTAATGAAGAAAAATTATTAAAAAGTTGTTTAGTAGATATACGAATTCTGATTATAAAGTTAGCAGATCGATTACATAATATGAGAACCCTAAATTATAAAAATTCGTTTAAACAAAAAGAAAAAGCTTTAGAAACATTGGAAATATATTCAAGAATAGCAGGAAAAATTGGGGCTTACCGGATTATGAAAGAACTTCAGGATCTATCATTTAAATATTTAAAACCTACTGAATATAATGATATTTATCAAAAAAGAGAGTTTTTGAAAGAAACTCATCTAAAAGATTTGATTGTTATGCAAGAAAATGTTTATAAAACACTTTATGATTTAGGCGTTAATGGCCATTTTAGAATAAAATTTAAAGATATTTTTGGTATTCATTTAAAACTAGCTAAAGGAATAGAATTTGATGAAATACATGATATAATGATTATTAATATACTAGTAAATAAAATAGAAGAGTGTTATAAAGCTTTAATGGCAGTTCATATGTGTTATAAACCAGAAAATAAGTATTTTAAAGATTTCGTATTTAATCCTAAAACCAATATGTACCAATCTATTCATACGACTGTAAATACTCCATTTGACCACTTAGTTCAATTTCAATTGAAAACTTATGATATGGCCACAATTGCTTCTTATGGTTTATCGGCATATTGGATTTTAGAAGCAAAAAAAGCTAATCAATTGATGCAAGAAAAATTTCAGTCATTACAATTTTATGAAGAATTATTAAAACTTAGGGAAGCTAATGATGGGACAAAGGAATTTGCGATAAAGGTAAAAGAAGAATTGCTGACGAGGAATATTTATGTTAAAACTCCTAATGGATTTATAGTAGAGTTACCAGTTGATGCAACACCAATTGATTTTGCTTTTAAGATTCATAGTGATATTGGGTCCAAAATGGATCGGGTTTTAATTAACGGGGTTGAAGCTGATAAATTTACTAGATTGCAAAATGATGATCGAATTACGATTATTGCTGAAAATGATGGCGTTACTTGTACGGAAGAGTGGCTTTCATATGCTAAAACCTCCTATGCTAGAAAAAAGATTAGGCAGTTTGTTGGTAAATAATTTTACATAAAATTGTAAATTGATTTTAACGAAGGTTTATGATATATTCTATTTGTAAGAAGCGTAAGGAATAAATAGGAGGTGGAAAAATATGTGGTCAAAGATTCTTAAGTACCTAAGTATTTTTCATTAATATTTAATTTTTTAGGCGGTAAAATAATAAGCACTTTTAAAAGTGCTTTTTCTTTGGGTATAATAATTGCTTTTAAAATTCCTTTGTGATATAATTGTTTACATAAGGTAGTGGTTAGATGAAAAACAAAGATTTGATTAAATTATTAGGGGCTTTTTTGGGGTATTTTATAATTAGTTTTTATGGCCCTAATATTATAAATTTTTCTGGTAATATTTTAAATATGTTTATAAAGGATGTTTTGTTTATCATATTTATGTTCTTGCTATATTGGAAAGATTTAAAAATTGAGTTTGAAGAATTTAAAAAGCAAAAGAAAACTAAGAATTTTTTTAGGATTATTGGCTGGGTTTTTTTAATATATATTCTAACGGTTGCTTCAAATGTTTTTGCTGAGAATTTGAATGTAAATACAGCTTTAGATGGAAATAATGCCGCTATTGAAGTATTGTTTAACCAATCAAAATTATATACTTTTTTTAAAACAATTGTATACACGGCTTTAGCAGAAGTTATTTTATATAAGTATACATTTAGAAAAGCGTTTAAAAATAATTTTGTTTTTGTAATAATTGGAGCTTTAGTTTATACTTTTTTTAATTATTTTTTTATTGGCTTTAATAATCTTAATTTATATGGAGCATTATTTGTAAGATTTATTCCAGATGTAATTTATTTAATCGCGTATATTAAAAATAATAATAATGTCTTTAATTCAATGATAATTAGTGCATTATGTAACTTAGTGCCATTTGCTATTTTATTATTAGCATAAAAAAATAGAATTTGAGGGATGATTTTTTGTGAAAAGGAAAGTTAAATATAATATTTTAAATATCATGTTAGCAGTTATTTCAACTTTGTTATGTGTAACTTTAGTTATTTTAGCAATAACCATAAATATGGTAATAAAAGAAAAAAATCCTCAAGAAGATAATACCGAAGAATTATTAGTAAAAAATACTGGACATAAAATATTTAAAAGTGAAAGTAAAGATTATATTTCCTATATTGTAGAAGATTATGATAGAGATCTTACTTATACTTGGCAATTTGAAAAAGATGAAGAGCAAAATCAAGCGATAAGTAAAAATATTGAAATGAACGTCAACTTACGTTTAAGCATAGATGCTTTGACAAAAGATACTAAAAAGATTGATAATGAAATCAGGCAGAATAAATTAATTGTAACTTTTGATCATGTTGGGGAACTTCCTAGTAAAGCAACAATTAGAATAAATGTATCATCTAAGTTTGATGATGATGAAAAATTATATTTATATTATTATAATCCGACGACAGAAGAATTTGAATACATTGATCATAATTTAAAAGTTGAAGGTGGATATGTTGAATTTACAATTGATCATTGTTCTGATTATTTTTTAACTGGAGCAGTCGTAAATGAAGCGATTAATAATCCCAAAGGTGTAAATAATATAATTATCGTTTTAGGGGCTATAGTTTTAATTTTAATAGCTGTTAATTTAATAAATTCCAAAAAATAATTTGAGCTTGATTTGACAAAATACCTTAGATATGGTATATTTGTTGTGCGATGAAGAGGAAAAGTAACCTTATTGCTTATATGAGTGAGTCAGGTATAGTGGGAACTGATTATAAGGATTTTGTGAAAGAACACCTCGGAGCAAACTACCGAAAAGAAGTATCTTAGTAGACTAGTTCGGATGCAAACCGTTATCATATTGCTAATGCTTAATGGAGCAAAAAAAGAGATTACTGAAATAAAAGTTAAAAACTTTAGTAATAAATTAAGGTGGCACCGCGAAATACCCGTATTCGTCCTTATGTTTGGGATGAAAACGGGTTTTTTTAAGGGCGTGATTTTTGAAAGAAGATAATAATTGTTTGTGATGTTTCATAAAATAAAGTGAAGTTTTATACGTGAATTAAAGTTAAGAGAAAGAAGGATTATAATGAAAAAAGATATAAGTTATTTAGACAAAATAAAATTAATTGCTGAAATAAAAAAATGTTTTGAGGAAAAAATAGAAGAAAAATTAGGTTTAATAAAAGTTGGGAGTCCATTATTTGTTAAAACGTCTTCTGGATTACAAGACGGCTTAACTGGAGTAGAAAAGGCTGTTGGGTTTACAAAAGGTGATGAATCGTTTGAAATAGTTCATTCGTTAGCAAAATGGAAAAGAGAAGCGTTAGGAAAATATGCATTTCCAGTTCATCGTGGTTTGTACACAGACATGAAAGCAATTAGAAAAGATGAAGTTGTAGATGCTTTACACTCTTTGTATGTTGAACAATGGGATTGGGAAAAAGTAATAACAAAAGAAGACCGAACAATAGATTATTTAAAAGAAACAATAAAGGCAATATATGAAGCTTTAAAAGAAACGGTAAGTTTAATTAAAGAAAAATATGGTTTTTCGTATATAAATTTACCTTCTGATATTTATTTTATTGATAGTCAGGAATTAGAAGATATATATCCTGATAAAACCCCAAAAGAACGCGAAGACATTATTTGTAAAGATAAGAAAGCTGTTTTTATAATTGGGGTAGGCGAAAAATTACAATCGGGTATTCCTCATGATTTACGAAGCCCTGATTATGATGATTGGAAATTAAATGGTGATTTATTAATATATGATGAAATTATTGATAAAGCCGTTGAAATCTCATCTATGGGAATTCGTGTCGATGAAAAATCTTTATTAGAACAATTGGAAAAAGCTGATACAATGGATAGATTGAAATTACCTTATCATCAAAAGATAATGGAAAAACAAATTCCTTATACAATTGGTGGAGGTATTGGTCAATCAAGAGTCTTAATGTTAATTTTGGGATGTAGTCATATTGCTCAAGTGCAAGCTTCTAGTTGGGAAGAAAAAACTGAACAAGCACTACAAGGTTTACAAATATTATAAGGAAATAAAACGAGATTCTTATTATGAATCTTTTTTTAATGAATTATTTTTATTTTAAACAAAATATGGTATGATAATAATGTTATTAAAAAGAGGTGGAATTATGTTCATAGATGAAGTTACGATAAAGGTTGAAGCTGGAAAAGGTGGAGATGGGTGTACTTCCTTTAGAAGAGAAAAGTGTGTGCCAATGGGAGGACCTGATGGTGGTTCTGGAGGAAAAGGTGCTGATATAGTATTTGTTGTTGACGCTGGCTTAAAAACTCTAATTGATTTAAAATATCATAAAATTATTAAAGGCGATAAAGGAACAAATGGAAAAGGTTCTAATAGAACTGGAGCGATGGCTGATGATGTCATAATAAAAGTTCCTCAAGGTACTACTGTAATTGATTTAGATACTAATTTAGTTATTGCTGACTTAGTTAATCCTGATGATAAAGTTATCGTTGCTAAAGGAGGTCGTGGTGGACGCGGAAATAAAGCGTTTGCTACTCAAAATGAACCGGCTCCTAAATTAAGTGAATATGGTGAACCCGGTGAAGAACGATTAATTAAATGTGAACTAAAAGTGTTAGCCGAAGTAGGATTAATTGGAATGCCAAGCGTTGGTAAAAGTACCTTGCTTTCTGTTGTTAGCTCCTCTAAACCGAAAATTGGAGCTTATCACTTTACAACATTAAGTCCAAATTTAGGAGTTGTAAAATTAAGTGATAACATAAATTATACGATTGCAGATTTACCTGGGTTAATCGAAAATGCCAGTGATGGTGCTGGATTAGGTCATAAGTTTTTACGTCATGCTATGCGGACTAAAATTTTAGCACATGTACTTGATATGGGATCATTTGAAGGTAGAGATCCGATTAATGATTTTGAAATTATTAATAACGAAATAAAAAAATATAGTGATAAATTAGCAAATAAAAAACAAGTCGTAATTGCTAATAAGATGGATTTACCAGATGCCCAAGATAATTTAGCTAAATTTAAAGAAAAATATCCAAAGATAGAAGTATTTGAAATTAGTGCGGTTACTCATCAAGGCTTAGATAAGTTGTTGCTTCGGTTAGCGGATATTATTGCCCAAACTGAACAAGATGAGTTATATAACGATGATCAATTAGAAAGTCATGTAATTTATAAATTTAAAAATGAAAAACCATATACAATCACTAACGAAGATGGTATATGGATTATTAAGGGCGATGAAGTCGAAAAACTATTTAAAATGACTAAGTTTACGGAAGATGAAGGCATTCGAAGATTTGCTCGTAAATTAAAAGGAATGGGTATTGAAGAAGAATTAGAACGTTTAGGGGCCCAACGAGGAGATGAAGTTCAAATTCTCGATTATTTATTCATCTTCAAAGAGTAATATTGAATTTAATTTGATTTTTTTGCTAGCATTATTAGGTAATTCTAAGATGCTAGTTTTCTTTTTGGGATTATTAATATGAATTATTTGATTGTTTTGTAAGTTTTGATATTTATAGATTACTTCATTATTTTCATCAAGCCCAATTATATCAATGTTTTCTTTCATGAAAAATGTGTGAATGCTATTGCATTTTGGAAATAACATTCCGCAATCAATGTTATCTTTTCCCATTAATCCTTTTAATCTTTTAAAAAAAGAAGTGGCTTTAATAATCTTATATTTATTTTTACCAATTGTTAAATACATTTTAATCACCTAATATAATCATATCAAATATGGGAGAAGTTATTCCAAAAAAGTGATTTTTCTTTTCATTAAATTGACAAAAAGGGTAAGATGAAGTAAACTTAAATTAAAGTAGGTGGAGTAGATGAAACGTTATTTAAATTGTCGTGGTCAAGCGTTAGTCGAATATGTTTTAATTATTGCCGTTGTAAGTGTTATTGTCATTGCGTTAGTAAATTATTTTGGTGGTTTTTTAAAAGACTCTATTACTAAAACTTCTTGTTCTTTAGTTGATAAAGAATATAAAGAAGGAGATAAACCTGGAGAAGCAACTTGTGTTTCAAAAGAGTTTTTTAATGAAGAATAATATGCTATAATAAAAAAGTTATAGTAGGGGTGATAAAGTGATAAAGATTGGTAAAAAAGGCCAAGCGTTAGTTGAATTTATTATAATAATGCCAGTTATGATTATGATGATATTTTGTTTGATTGATTTTGGCAAGATATTCTATTATAAAAGTGACTTAGAAAGTTTAATGGATGAAACTGTTGCAATGTATAATAATGGAAAAACTTATGAAGAAGTAGAAAATTATTTTAAAAAGAATAATATGAATACTTTAATTAAAATTACCAATGAAAATGATGAATATATCATTTTTGAGATATCACGTAAAACAGACATTGTTACTCCTGGTTTAGGTTTAATATTAGGAAAACCTTATACTGTAAGTGTGACAAGGACGTTGCCTTATGGATAAAAAAGGTCAGACTTTAGTTGTTTTTGTACTTTTGATACCACTTTTTATGGTATTAGCAGCATTTATCATTGATAATTCTATGATTGTAAGTGAAAACCTGCATTTAAAAAATGTTACGAGAGATATCATAAGAAACGATTTAACCAAAGAAATGTTAGATGATGATAAAATAAAAAAAATTTTAGAAAAAAATGACATTCCAACTAAAGAATTAGAAGTCATAAGAAAAGAAGGCAAATTAAACATTAAGAACCACTATTTTATTGATAGTATCTTTGGTAAAGTAGTAGGAATTAATAGTTATGAATTGGAAATAGATATTACAGGGGAAGTTAAAGAAAATAAAGTAATTTTTGAATAAGAATAGAGGGTATAAATATGGCAAGTGTGAAAGGTAAATCGTTATGCATTTCCTCTTCTAAAGGTGGTGTAGGAAAAACATTTATAACCACATCTTTAGCAGGAATATTTGCGCAATTAGAAAAGAAAGTTTTAATAATTGATTTTGACTTATCAGGTGGCTCTGTTGCGGTTTGTTTAAATACGCCGTTTGATAAGAGTTTATATAATTTCGTCGATGATTATAATAATAATCGTTATAAAGATTTTAATAATTATATTACCAAATATATCTATAATGAGAATATAGATTTTTTAGCTGCGCCAAAAGATCCTCGACAAGCAACAAGAATTGATTCCAAATTTATTGAAATAGTTTTAGATAAAGCAATTCATAATTATGATGTTGTTTTAATTGATACAAATCATAATTTAAATGAATTTAATATTTCCATGATGGATAAAGTTGATGAAATATTATTTGTTTTAACTAATGATGTTCAAGATTTAAAAAATATGCGTAATTTATTAGCAGTGTTTAAAGATGTCGGATTAGATTATTATAAGTTGTTATTAAATAATAGTAGAGATCCGTTTAAAAAATATTTTTCGATGTATGATATGAAAAATATTTTAAAGAATAATATCGATTATACCTTAACAAGTGATCTATTTATTAAAAATTTAGATTTATATACTTTGGAAGGAAAACTTATTACCTTGGATCCTAAAATGCCAAATATATTTAATAAAGACTATGTTACTTTGATGACGATTGCTTCAGAATTTTTAGAAAAAAAGGAGGGAAAATAATGTCTAGACAAACGTTAAGAGATGCCTTTTCTTTTGAAAAACCTAAAAACGCATATCGTAATATTACTGATTATGATATTTTTCCAGATAAGAAACTATTAGATCAATTAAGAACTAAAATAGTGGAAAATTTAATTGATAATGAAATGCCTAAGGATAAGCTATTAAATGAATGGATATATGATGAAATTGATAAAACAATTGAAGGTTATGATTTATCTAATTTAGAAAGAAGTCATTTGTTTAATTTAATTGATAATGAAATAAATGGACTTGGACCACTTACAGAATTATTAGAAGACAAAAATATAACGGAAATAATGGTTAATAGTCCTAATGAAATTTACATTGAAATTGACGGCGAAATTATTAAAGATGAAAGTGTTTCATTTATTAATGATGAACATATTATTAGAACAGTGCAAAGATTAATTCAACCGCTTGGAAGAACAATAGATGCTACAACACCAATGGTTGACTCAAGATTACAAGACGGGTCGCGTATTAATGCAGTTATTCCTCCTTTATCAACTAAGGGGCCGGTTATAACTATTCGTAAGTTTAAAGAAACGATGTCAACAATTGATGATTTTATTAGAATTGGTTCGCTTACTCCTTATATGGCAAGGTTTTTAGAAGCTTGCGTTCAAGGAAAAGTAAATATGTTAATTTGCGGGGGAACTGGTTCAGGTAAAACAACGCTTTTAAATATTTTAAGTGGTTTTATTAATGATAATGAGCGTATTATTACAATAGAAGACGCTGCCGAACTTCGCTTAAATCAAAATCACGTTATATCTTTGGAAACAAGAAATGTTAATTATGAAAGTGAAGGAGAGATTACGATTCGTGATTTAGTTATTAATTCACTTCGTATGCGACCTGATCGTATAATTGTTGGAGAAGTACGTGGAAAAGAAGCGTTTGACATGTTACAAGCAATGAATACGGGGCATGATGGGTCAATGACGACATTACACGCAAACAGTCCAATTGATGCTTTAAATAGATTAGAAACGATGGTTTTAATGGGCGGAATGGAAATTCCAATTAAAGCGATAAGAGAATATATTGTAAATGCGATTGATTTGGTAATTAATATCGAAAGAATGAGTGATGGTAGAAGAAAAGTTACTAGTATCTCAGAACTAATCGGTTTTTCTGATGATGAAATTAAAATGAAAGAAATATTTGCGTTTAAGCAAAAAGGTTTAACGGAAAATAATGAAGTTGATGGAACATATATTTTATATGATGTAATTCCTAAAGTATATAAAAAGCTAAAAGCAAGAGGAATTAATTCGGTCGACGATATATTTGAAAATATCAAATAGTAAGGAGGAAATGTTATGGCGCAAGAGACAATTGTTTGGGAAGCGTTGATTATTCAAGCGATTTCTATTTTAGGGCTTATAATTGCAATAATTGTTTTATTGCGTCAGACAAAAGCCTTAAAATATGAAAGAAGAATAAGTAAATTTGCATTAGATCCTGAAGTTGAAAATGAAATATCCTTGTTTGATAAATTATTTTTTAAAGGATGGCAGTTGCTAAGAAAAATATCATCTATTTTAAAAAAATCAGTTTTTATAAGTCAATATGGTGAAAAATATGAAAAGTATATTACTTTTGAAGAAAAAGATTTTAAAGATGGCGTTGATTTCGTTTCTTTAAAAATTATTTTAGTTATTATTGTAGAATTTTTATATTTATTTACTTTAATGTTTCAATATGCTCATTTTAATATATATACATCAATTATTGCAGCTTGCTTAGCTTTCTTTTTGCCAGATGCTTATTGGAGTTTTCAATTTAATAAAAAACGTAAACTAGTAGAAGATGATTTATTAAAGGCTGTTATTATTATGAACAACGCTTTTAAATCAGGAAGTAATGTTACTCAAGCAGTTGAAATTGTAAAGCAAGAATTAGATGGCCCAATTAAAGATGAATTTAAAAAGATTTATATTGATATAAATTACGGGTTAAGTTTGGAAATTGTTTTTAAAAGATTTTATGAAAGAGTTAAGTTAGAAGATGCCCAATATATTACTTCTAGTTTATCTTTACTTAATAAAACTGGTGGTAATATTGTTAAAGTTTTTTCGATGATTGAAAAATCCTTTTTTGATAAAAAGAAATTGCGAAACGAGCTAAATAGTTTGACAGCTTCAAGTGTGTTCGTTTTTAGAATGTTAGTGTTGCTACCATTTTTATTTAGTTTAGTTATCTTTATACTGAATCCTGAATATTTCTTGCCGTTATTTGAACAAAAAATTGGAATGTTAATATTAGGTATAATAATTCTTTTATACAGTATGTATATTGTTGTAGTTAAAAGATTATTGAAGGTGAAATTATGAGAAACAGTAAAATGATTTTAAAAATTTATCGGAGAAATACTATTAAAAATATTAAAGAAAAAATTATTAAAGCGGGGATGTTAGATAAATTTGATCCATTAGATTTCTTAAATGTTCGATTTATTACAACTTTAATAATTTTCTTTGCAATCTTAATTTTATCTGATAAAGGTTTTATTTTGGCACCAGTAATTAGTTTATTATATTTTTATGCTTATGAGTATGTTTTGGTGGATTTAAAAATAAATAAACGAAAAAAAAGTTTGGAAAATGAAGCTATTTACTTTTTTGAAGTTTTAGCTTTAACGCTTGAAAGTGGTAGGAATTTAAAGGCGTCTTTGGAAATAACTACAAAAAATATTGATAGTGATATTTCTAATGAGTTTAAAAGAACTTTAGAAGAAGTTGATTTAGGAAAAAGTCTAGTAGAATCGTTAGAAGATATGAAAAAAAGAATTCCTAGTGATACAATAAACAATACTATTTTAAATATTACGCAATCAAATATATTTGGAAATAGTATTATTGAATCATTATATAATCAAATTGATTTTTTAAGAGAACAACAAATACTAGATATAAAAGCTCAAATAGCTAAATTACCAACCAAGATTAGTGTTATTTCAGTGTTATTTTTCTTACCAATAATGATGCTAATAATTTTAGCTCCAGTAGTATTAGATTATTTTTTAGGGGGATAGTAGATGAAAAAGAAATTTACTATGATAGATGAAAATTTCATATGTGATTATTGCGGTATGGATGTAAAAAAACTTGGATATACAGCTAGAGATCATTGTCCATATTGCTTGGCTTCTAAACATGTAGATATTAATCCTGGTGATAGAAGTCAAAATTGTCATGGCAAACTTGTTCCAATGGAAATAGAAAAATATAAAGATAGCTATAAAATAATCTATAAATGTCAAAAATGTGGTGAGATTAGAAAAAACATTATGGCATTAGACGATGATTTTGACAAATTATTAGACATTTATAAAAATAAATAATTGTCGTACTAAGTTTGATGGGATATAATAATAGTAGAAAGAAGGTATTTTAATGAATATAGGACTTATAATTTTAATAGTGGCTGTAATATTAATTGTGATGTATGTAATATCTGTTTACAACTCATTAGTATCATTACGAAATAAAGTAAAGGATCAATGGGCGCAAATTGATGTTTATTTGAAAAGACGCTTTGATTTAATTCCTAATTTGGTAGAAACAGTTAAAGGATATGCGAAACATGAAAAACAAACTTTTGAAGACGTTGTAAAGGCTAGAAATAGTTTTCAAACTGCAGCTACTCCTGAACAAGAAATGCAAGCTGCTAATGAACTTACTAGTGCGGTAACTAAATTATTTGCTTTGGCAGAAAGCTATCCGGAATTAAAAGCTAACGATAATTTCTTAAATTTACAAAATGAGTTAAAAGAAACAGAAGATAAAATTTCTTATGCTAGACAATTTTATAACGATGTTGTAATGAATTATAATAATAAAATTGAAATGTTTCCATCAAATATTATTGCTAGTATGTTTAAATTTAAAGAAGAAGCTTTCTTCGAGGCTTCAGAATCTGAAAGAGAGAACGTATCAGTTAAATTTTAAAACTTACTAAGGTAAGTTTTTTTATAGGAGATTTTATGAAAAAGTTTATTTTTGGTTTATTGGTTTTTATATTTGGAACATTTGCTGTATATGGTAATAGTATTTATAATATTGATATGGATATTTTTATTGATGACGATGGAACTGCGATCGTTACAGAATATTGGGATATGTATAATAGTGAAGGAACTGAGAATTACAAATCATATGGAAATTTAGGTGAATCTACTATAGCTGATTTTAGAGTTAGTTTAGGAAATATTTCCTATGAACCATTAACTTATTGGGATATTGATGAGAGTTTTTCCTATAAAGCTTATAAAAGTGGTATTAATCATACAAGTGAAGGTTTAGAACTTTGCTGGGGAATAAGCAAATATGGAAGAAATACTTATAAATTAACTTATGAAATATCTAATTTTGTGGTAAATGTATCAGATGCTCAAATGATTTATTGGACTTTAATTTCCCAAAATATGGATCCGGCACCGCGACATTATGACATTACAATAAATTCAAATTATTACTTTGAAGATAGTATTGAAGTGTGGGGGTATGGTGTTAAAGGCGATTATGCATATGTTTCAAATGGCGAAATAAAATTATCGGCAGAAGATGCTATGGATAGCGATGAATATGTTGTTTTACTGGCTAAAATACCGTCTGGTACATTTCAAACAACAGCTAGCTTAGAAAATGATTTTGATCATTATTCAAATATGGCACAAAAAGGATCTTCTTCATTTAATAAAATATTAGCAATAATAATTGAATTTGTAATTTCTATTCTTGGATTTTTACCATATGTATTAGTTTTCGTTTTAATTGCTAAGAAAGCTTCTAATAACCAATCTAAATATACAAAATTGCGTTATGAGGGAGTATCGAATAAAGTGTCTAAAGATAACCCTATGTTTAGAGAAATTCCTTGTGAAAAAGATATTTATATTGCTAGTTATATTTCTAATGCTTATAAACTTGATACTAACAAATCAAATTTTATTGGATGCCTTTTATTAAAATGGATTAAAGACAATATTATTAGAATTGAAAAAAATGAAAAGGGAAGAAACGTTATAAGATTTATGTATAAAGTTTTGCCAGATGAATATACTGCATATGATTCAGAAAGAGATTTATTTAATTGGATGCATGGATCAAGTGTGAACGAAGTCCTTGAAAAAAAAGAATTTGTTTGGTATTGCAAAAATCATTATAAAAGCATCTTAGAATGGACTGAGGATAATTTTAGGATTACTAGAGAAATTCTTAGTAGTAAGGGATGGATAACAACTAAACAAGAAACGGGGACTTTTAAAATAAATCATCGATTTGCTACACCTAAGTTATATGAAGAAGCTTGTAAAATTGATGGGTTAAAGAAATATCTAATAGAGTTTTCAAATATAAAAGAAAAAGAACCAATAGAGGTTCATTTGTGGAAAGAATATTTGATGTTTGCTCAGTTATTTGGAATTGCTGAAAAAGTAGCGAAGCAATTTAAGGATTTTTATCCTGAAATAAATGAAATAGCTGATTTTGATTATGATACATTTGTGTTTGTTGATAATTTTTCGTATAGTAGTTATCATTCGGCTACTTCGGCAAGAAGTGCGGCTATGAGTTATTCATCAGGTGGTGGCGGATTTTCTTCTGGTGGTGGAGGCGGTGGTTCCTTCGGTGGCGGAGGAGGTGGCGGCGGAAGCCGTTAAAATATTTAAAGTAGCCACTTGCTAAATATAATAAATTTTGTTAGAATAAGAAATGTAATATAGGAGGAATAACAATGGCATTTAGTAAATTGAAAAAAATGTTTTCTGACGAAGATGATGATACACTATTAGGTACTGAAGATGAGTATTATAATATGAGTGAAGAAGAAGCGATTAAAGAAGCTGATAAATCTGGTAATAAAATGATTCTTTTAGAACCTAGAGCTTATTCAGAAAGTCAACAAATTGCTGATTATTTAAAGAATCGTAATAGTGTTGTTGTTAATTTAAAAAGAGTTACAACTGAACAAGCTAAGCGTATTATTGATTTTTTAAGCGGATGCATTTATGCTATTGGGGGGACAATGCAAAAAATAGGAGTAGGCATTTACCTTTGTACTCCGAAAAACGTTAATGTTCAAGGTAAAATTACTGATGAACGTGAAAAAAAAGAATCTGCTAATAATGATGAATTAGAGTGGTAGTAAGAAGTTTGTAGTAGAAAGTTGGTGAAGCATGAAAAAATTTAGTACTAGTTTTAAAGGATATTCTAAAATAGAAGTAAATAATTTTGTAAAAGAAGTAACTAAAGAATACGAAAACATGCTTACTAATTTAAAAAAACGTGACCAAGAAATTTTAAGTTTAAGAAATGAATTAGAAAAATATAAAAATTTAGAAAATACATTAAATAAAGCAATCTTAGTTGCAGAAGATGCTTCAAATAATATAAAACGAGTTGCTCGTGATGAATCTAATTCAATCATTGAAGATGCTAGAAAAAATGCATCGAGAATTGTTAATGATGCACTATTAAAAGCAGAACGAGTTGAATACGAAGCTCAAAACTTAAAAAGAAAAGTTATTGTCTTTAAACGTCGCTTCAAACAAGCTTTGGAAGAACAAATAAAAGATATTGATGATATTGATGAACGTCTTAATTAAGGCGTTTTTATATTTCTTGATTATTTTTTAAATATTCCCGGAGCATTTTAGTTAATGCTCTTTTTTCAATTCTAGAAACATAACTTCTAGATATACCCATTTCCTTAGCTATTTCTTTTTGGGTTTTCTCATTTTGCATACAAAGACCATATCTTTTAATGATTATTTCTTTTTCTCTTTTGGATAAAATACCTAAATATTGTTTTAATAATTCAATATTATGTTCTTTATGAATTGAATCAGCAAAGTCTTCTTTATCTTCACTTTGTAAAACATCTATTAAATTAATTTCATTTCCTTCTTTATCATATCCGATTGAATCATTAATACTGACATTATTTTGATTTTTCTTATTACTTCTAAAATACATTAAAATTTCGTTTTGAATACATCTTGCGGCATAAGTTGTAATTTTGGTCGATTTGTTTTCTTTATAAGTATCAATTCCTTTAATAAGTCCGATAGTTCCAATGCTTATTAAATCATCAGTATCAATGTTTTTTGTTTCAAATTTTTTGACAATATGTGCTACCAAACGAAGATTTCTTTCAATTAAAATATTTCTAGCTTCTTTATCTTGTTGTAACATTTTATTTACGTAATATTCTTCATCTTCTTTACTTAGCGGTTCAGGAAAGACATGATTGGAATAACTTCCCGTAAAAAATAACATATCTTTAATTATATTTATAATATTTAATAACAATTAAATCACCTAATTAATTATATTTTTATAATAAATTTAAATTCATTGTATTTTAATTAAAAATAGTTTAAACTTTAAATATATATGCTGGAGGATGCTATGAATAATTTAATAAAAGAAAATATGTTAAGACACAATGATAGTTTAAGTAAGTTTGCTTGTCGTGATAATAAAGCAATTTATTTTAAAGAGACAAAGGATGATATACGTTCTAACTATTTTCATGATTGTGATAAGATTTTGTATGCGTTATCTTTTGTTCGTTATATGGATAAAACCCAAGTATTTTCTTTTAATGAATCTGATCATATTACGAAAAGAATGTTGCATGTTCAATATGTAAGTAAAATAGCAAGAACTATTGGTAGAGCATTAGCTTTAAATGAAGATTTAATTGAAGCAATAGCATTGGGTCATGATTTAGGTCATACGCCTTTTGGACATGTTGGGGAGAAAATATTAAGTGATTTAAGTTTAAAATATGGGGAAGGGTATTTTAATCATAATATTCAAAGTGTTAGAATGCTTATGAATGTGGAAAATTATGGTAATGGGTTAAATGTTAGTATGCAAGTTTTAGATGGAATTATGTGTCATAATGGTGAGTTTGCAATTGATGAAATTAAGCCTAATTATGATAAAACGAAGAAAGCGTTTTTAAAAGAATATAATGATTCTTATCAAAGTGCTGATACAAAAGAATTAAAAGCGATGACTCTAGAAGGCTGTGTGGTAAGAATAAGTGATATGATAGCTTATTTAGGAAGAGATTTAGAAGATGCTTACCGAATGAAATTAATTAAGAAAGAAGATATTCCTGTTAACATAGTTAACGTATTAGGTGATAATAATAGTGCGATTGTAAATACAATTATCTTAGATATTATAAATAATAGTATTGATAAACCTTATCTTAAATTAAGTAAAGATATTTATGAAGCAATTGTAAGTCTTAAAAATTTTAATTATGAAAATATCTATTTAAAGGCAAATTCTAAAGAACAAATACAAAAATATCAAGAAATGTTTGAAAAGTTATTTAGTAAATATTTAAAAGACATTGAAGAAAATAATCAAAATTCTTTAATCTATAGCTCATTTTTAAATAATATGTCTTTAGAATATAAAAATAGTAATTCTAAGGAAAGAATAGTTATCGATTATATTGGTGGTATGACTGATGAGTATTTCTTAAAACAATATAATAAATTAAAGTAATTATGCTATAATAATAAATGGTGAGTTAGATGGTATATAAAAAGATTGAATATCCTAATTACAATATTTATGGTATTAAAAATGATAAATTTAAAAGTTGTCATATTGAAGTAATTTTTCGTAAAAATGTTTTAGAACACGATTTAATAGAAAGAAGCTTATTAGTTGATACAATGCTTCATTCCAATAAAGATTATAAAAAGAGAAAAGACTTTGTTATTAGATGTGAAGAATTATATAACGCTAGTTATACAGGGGTTATTAATCGTTTAGGAAATAGTTTATTTACTAGTTATTGTTCTAGTTTTGTAAATCCAAAATATATTGATGAAGATAATTATTTAGATGAAGTAATTAAATTACTTATGACAGTTATTTTTAAGCCAAATATTACGAATAAAGAATTTGATTTAAGAAGTTTTAATATAAATAAGAATAACTTATTAAGTGAAATAGATACAATAAAAGAAAATCCGAATAAAATATCTATCATAAATTCATTGAAAGCTTTAGATAAAAATTCTCCCTCTAGTTATGGATTAATTGATCAAAAAGAGTATTTAAGTGATATTACCCCTAGTAAGTTATGGGAAGTTTATCATGATATGTTAAAAAATGATGTATGTGATATATTTGTTATCGGAGATATTGATTTAGATGCTATAGCAAGTATTATTAATAAATATTTTTTAAATAGAGTTATTAAAAATACAAAACCAACTTTATATCTTGATAATAAAAGTGTTAAAAAAACTAAAGAAATAAATGAACAAGGTAATTTTGGTCAATCTAATTTAATTATGATTTATAATACATGTGATTTAAATTTTAATGAGAGAAATATTATTCCTTATATATTTAATGGTATTTTTGGAAATGGTACTTTAAATAGTAAACTATACAGATATTTAAGAGAAGAAAATGCCATGTGCTATGGGGTAAGTTTCATGTATTTAAAATACGATAATTTAGCGATGATAAAAGTATCTTTAGCTAAAGAAAATGTTTCTAAAGCAATTAAATTGATTAAAAAAGCTTTAAATGAAATGATTAAAGGAGATTTTACCGAAGAAAATCTAGAGGATGCAAAAAAAAGCGCAATATTTTCAATTAATATGGCTGGGGATAATCAAGGGGCTTTGTTAGGAAATTATATTTTTAATACTTTTGATGATTTTCCATTGCCAGAAGATCGAATTAAAATTATAAGAGAGCTATCTAAAGAAGATATTATGATGTTTGCAAAGAAGTTAAAACTTAATACAATTTATACTTTAGAAGAGGGTAGCGATATATGAAAAAGATTGAGTTAAATGGTTTAGATGAAACACTTTTTTATGAGGAATCTTTACATAATATGCCAGTTTATATGTGGCAAAATCCTAAATTAAATGGTTTTTATTTATCTTTATGTGTTAAATATGGATCTTTACATACTGATTTTAATTTTAAAAATAAAACATATCATATGCCTTTAGGAATTGCTCATTTTATGGAGCATATTAAGTTTAATGAGAAAAAAGGAGTAAAAGCAAATGATTATTTTGAAAAATTAGGTAGCGATATAAATGCTTTTACGACATTTGAATATACTAATTATGAAGTGTTTGGTAATGATAATTTAGAGGAGAATCTGACTCATTTAATAGAATATGTTTTGACCCCATATTTTACTAAGGGGATTATAGCTAATGAAAAAGGAATTATTTCGGAAGAAATAAAAATGGATAAAGATAATCCATATTCTAATTTGTTTTTTAATTCATTAGGTAATGTATTTAAAAGAAGTCATTATCGTAATCGAGTAGCGGGAGATATTAAAGATATTAAGAATATTACTTTGGAAGATATTAAATTAATATTTGAAGCTTTTTATCATCCAGAAAATATGTTTTTAGTTATTTCTGGTAACATAAATCCTTATGAATCTATGCAAATTGTTAATGATACGTTTGTTAAATTAAATATTAAGAAATATTCTAGACCAGAAATTATTAAAGAAAAAGAACCAATTAAGGTATTTAAAACAAGTGATACTTATTACGATAATGTTGAATTACCCAAAGTTAAGTATTGTTTGAAAATGCCTAAAAAGAGATTTAAAGACTTTGAAAATGTTAAGTTACAAGCAATTTTAGATATCATTTTAAATACTAATTTTGGTAGTGTAACTGATTTTAATGAAGAACTACTAGAAAATAACATGATATTAAGTTTTACTTATAATGCTGGTTTTTATGATGATTATCTATTAATTAATTTTACTTTTGAATCTAAAATGCCAGAGGCAGTAATAGGAAAAATAAAAGAGCAATTAGATAATTTAAATGTGACAGAAAAAGATTTAACTAGATCATTAAATAGCTCTATAGCTAATTTAGTTTTAAAATATGATGATATAGAATTAGTAAGTAATGATATTCAAAGTGATTTAATTATGTATGGCACTATTCATGATAATATTAAAGAAATGTATAAAAAAATAACTTTATCAGATATTAATAAAGTTATTAAATGTCTAGATATTAGTAACGTAAGTATTACTAAAGTGTTACCTTTTATGAAATAACATTATTGGCAGCTTTTAAGTAAGTTCTAGTAAGTAATCCGGCACCTAATTTAGTGCCACCAAAGTAACGGACTACAGCAATAAAGACATTGTTTAGTCCTTTTTTTTCGATTAAATTATAGATTGGAGTTCCGGCAGTATTAGATGGTTCTTTATCATCACTTTTACGAGCAGTAGAAGGAAGTTTATATGCGTAGGGAATATGTCTAGCTTTTTTATGTTCTTCTTTTAATTCATTTATGATTTTCTTGGCTTCATCTTCAGATTCTATCTCATAATAATAAGCAATAAATTTACTTTTCTTTTCGATAATTTCAGTTGTATTTATTAATTTCATTATATCACCTGTTTAATTTTCTTGTTGGTTGGTCGCTATAATTTGTTAGCTCTTTTTCTAATCTACTTATTTCTTGGATTAATACTTTGTTTTTTTCTTTCCATTCTTGAATTACTGATGCATTTTGTTCAATTAAAGCATAAATTTTATCAAAACTTTTCGTCATTTTTTCAATTCCGTTTTCTTCTATATAATTTGATATTTCGTAAGTTTTAGCCAGTTTTTTATGTTCAGCGTTATTTAATATTGCTTCTGATTTTGGAACATAAAACTCTTTTTCTTGACTTTTATGTGTATTAATAGGAATCATAGTAATTGTATTATGTGGTTTGGAATTGAAAAAACCTATGAAGTTTCCGGTTGGGTCTACAATTAACATATTTTTATTATCAGAAATTCCTGCAATAGAATGTGTTGCTATAATTTTTTTAATAAATTTGTAACGTATGTCAGTGCAGCATCCTATTTCAAAAGCGTTATATCCTAATTTCTGATATATATCAATTAAATTAGCACTCATATGTCGGCATACAGCTGTTCCTGATGCTATGCGCGCGCCTGAAACATCACGTAAGTTTATCTCATCGTTTATGTATTTGTGATATTTGAATTTGTTTTCATTAGAGAAAATTCCGCGGTGTAGCAAAATACTATATAAAATACTTATTTCATATATATCAAGTTTTCCAAAGGAATGCATAAGATTTACGATTTCATTTAAATAATCATCATAAAGAGGCTTTAACTTATTATATTCGGTGCTTTCTTTTAAATACTGATAAGTAAAGAATTTGTGATAAACGTAGTAATAAAGGTAAAGCACGTTGAAAAAGAAAACTACATGAGAAAATTCAGACGGAATATTTCCAGAGGTTATAAGAGAAATATTAGATTGGGTTACGATCGCGGTTTCTTCTAACGTTTTTTTGATAAATTCTCGTGTTTTTATTAAATAACTTTTCATTTTATATTTTTGGTTTGTCACAATTATCTAGCCCCCCATATTTGATTAAATTATAGCATAATATGAGGTAAATGTCAAAATTAGTAAAGTTATGATGTACAGTGTATATCTATTATAAAGGCTTTAACGTGTGTTTTACATAATGTTTTTTAGATAATTAATTTTTTTTGTAGTATAATAATTTTGAAGGAGATGTTGTTTATGATTAATGAAAAACTGAAATTAGTACCACATTTGCCAGGTTGTTATCAAATGCTTAATAAAGATAAGCAAATTATTTATGTGGGAAAAGCAAAAAATTTACATAAACGCGTTTCTTCTTACTTTAATCGGCAACATACAGGAAAAACGGCAATGTTAGTTAGTCAAATCGTTGATTTTACATATATAATTACAAATACGGAAGCAGAAGCTTTTATTACTGAGATTAATTTAATTAAAAAATATAATCCGTATTATAATATTTTACTTAAAGATGATAAGAGTTATCCTTATATTGAGTATATTTCTAAACCATTTCCCAAAGTTAAAGTATCTCGCTATTTAAATATTAAAAAGAAAGATAAAAAAATGCTATTTGGACCTTATCCAAATGCTTATGCTGCGAGAAGAATAGTTAATTTATTGAATAGATTATATCCGTTAAAAAAATGTGATTCGATGCCAAAACAACCTTGCTTATATTATCATATCCATGAATGTTTAGGATACTGTACAAAAAGTTATGATCAAGAAAAGTTAGAACAAATGGAAAAAGATATCTTAGCTTTCTTAAGAGGTAACAATAAAACTTTAAAAGATAAAATAATGGAAAAGATAAATTTATACAGTGAATCATTAAATTATGAAATGGCTAGTGAATTAAAACAAGAATTAGATTATATTACAATTTTAGAAGAAAAACAAAAAGTAGAGTTAACGGATTTAGCTAATCGGGATGTTATATCATATCATTATGATAATGGTTATTTAGCAATCGTTATCTTTTTCGTACGTAATGGAAAATTAGTTGGGTCTCATCAAGATTATTTGATTTTAGTAGATGATGCTTTAGAACAACTGGAATTATATATAGCAAACTTTTATCAAACTAAAGAAATTCCTAGTGAAATACTTGTTCCTGAAGAAATTAATAAGGAACTAATTATGGAATTAATTGCTGCTAAATTAGTTACTCCAGTTAAAAGTAGTAAGAAAAAACTGCTTGATATGGCAACTATGAATGCTAAAGTTGCTTTAGAAAATCATTTGAAAATTGTGGAAAAAGAATTAGAAAAAACCGATAAAGCTAACGAAGAATTAGGACAAATCTTAAATATAGCTAATTTAAATAGAATTGATTTGTTTGATAATTCCAATTTGTTTGGAACATTTAGCGTTAGTGGTATGGTTGTCTTTCGCCATGGTAAATCAGATAAAAATGAATATCGTAAATATAAAATTAGTTTAGATAAAAATGATGATTATAATATGATGAAAGAAGTTATATATCGTCGTTATTATAAAGCTTTATTAGAAAAAACAGAATTACCTAGTTTAATTATTGTTGATGGAGGCATTAATCAAATTAATGCTGCCAAAAGCGTTTTAGAGGATTTAAATTTAAATATTAAAGTATGTGGTTTAAAGAAAAACGCCCATCATAGAACGAATGATTTGGTGGATGGAGATACATATGATGTGGTAAATATTCCTAAAGATAGCCAAGTGTTTTTTTACTTAACTAGAATGCAAGATGAGGTACATAGATTTACGATTAATTATCATCGAAGTATTAGAAGTAAAGGATCTATTTCAAGTATTTTAGATAACGTTGAAGGTATTGGCAAGGAACGTAAAAAATTATTGATAAAAAAATATGGGAGTATTACAAAGCTTAAAAAAGCGCCTTTGGAAGAATTACAACAGATTATTCCTGCTAATGTTGCAGTAAATTTAAAAAAATTTATTGACGAATTTCAAAAATAAGTTCGAATTATGTCATTTATAGTGTATAATGAATATTAAGTTTAGAATAAATAGGTGATAGTATGCGAAAACTTATGAAATTAGAAACGACTCATTTATCCGATGTTGCACCGAAATTAAAAAATTATTTATCTCCCGATTATGTTTTTATTCCTTTGGAAGATAATTTTAAATTAAATTTAAAAGATAATAAAAAGGTATTAAAAGGAGAATATATAACAGACACAGCGATTAGTTATGTTTCGGGTAGAGCGTGTGGCATTAAAAATTGTCTTACTCCAAAAGGCCTAAAAAGATGTTTAGTAGTAGAAAATGATTTTAAGGAACAAGGTAAAAAAATAAAAAAACTAACAAATGAAGAAATGTTTAATTATTTAAGCAAAGAGCTAGCTATTAAATTACAAGATAAATCTAGAAATTTAATATTTAGTATCATTGAAGATGAACCTTTAATATATACTTATTCAATGTTAGTTAATAATTATTTTCAAGAGTTGTTGGATACTATTGATTATATAAAAGAAATGTTTAATTATCAAAATTTTTATATTGTTATTAAAGACAATGAAAAGAAAAATATCGAAAACTTAATTAGTACATTAGGGATGTATCCTTATATAAAATTAGTTACAATTCCCAATGTTTATCCTATATTAAGGACGGATTATTTATTTAATGTTTTAAATATAAAAGAAGGGATTGTTTTAAATCCAGAAGAAGTTTTTGAAATAAATAATGTTTTGAGATATAAGAAAAATGTGACAGAAAAATATTTAAGTATCAGTGGATTGGATATAAAACCTTGCGTTATAAATGTTAAATTAGGCTCTAAAGTGAGTGATGTTTTGAAATTAGCAAAAGTCAAAGTTGATGATTATGATATTTTTCTAAATGGATGTATTTCCGGGAAGAAAGTTGTTGCTCTTGATGATTTAATTGTTACCAAAGACTTACGGGCTTTAGTTTTTAATAAAAAAGATGAATTAGTAACTGCCAATTGTATTAATTGTGGGTTGTGTAAAGCTTATTGCCCTGCGGGAATCAATCCGAAATATATTTATGAAAATCGAATGAATGTTTCGCAAGAGTGTCTGGATAAGTGCTTAAAATGTGGATTGTGTAATTATGTTTGTCCTTCTTATATCGATTTAAAAAGTGTTATAGAAGCAGGTGAAAAAGATGAAGATTAATCATGTGAAGAATGATTTAAATAATTATTATAAATTGGTCTTTTTCTTATGTATTCCACTTATATTATATGGATTATATAAAAATTCACTTGTTGTCTATTTAGAAAGTAAAGATTTTTTCTTATTATTAAAACCAATTATTAGTTTGGGATTAGCTTTAGGTTTAGGCTTTTTTATGGATTATAAAATTACTAAACGAAAAAAAATTGATCGTCATATTATATCTGTATTATTTTTGTGGATGATATTGCCATTTAATACGCCTTTGTGGTTATATATAATTGGTTTTGGAGTATTAATTTTAGTTTTGAAAAAGTTTGATAATTTTATTCATCCGATTCTGATTTCTAAACTAATATGTATTATAATATTAGTTTTATTGTCTAAATATACATACCAGAATTATTATGAAGCAAGTGGATTATATGCTTATTCATTTACTGATTTGTTTTTTAAAAATCAAGTTGGTGGAGTTGCAACATCTAATTTAATATTAGTGGTTATTTGTTTTATATTTTTGTTATTTAATTTGCTTTATAAAAAGAATATTAGCATATCAGCACTAGCTAGTTATATTATAACCATGCTATTGTTTGCAATATTTAGCAGTAATACTAGTATTTATATTGAAATGATGATTTCAGCAAGTATTTTGTTTGAAATGTTAATGTTAGCACCATTAAATGAATATAGTTCATATACTTCAAAAGGACAAATATTATATGGATTATTTGTTGGTGGAGTAGGAGCAGTTATTTGCGCGCTTTGGCTTCCATATGAAGGCGTTGCCATTGCTATATTAGGTGCCAGTATTCTCAAAAATATTTTTGATAAAAAATTTGTGTTAAACTAAAATATGCCAAATTTCTTATTTTAATTATGTTATAACAAGCTTAAAATTCCTTAATAAGGAATTTTTTGTTTGAAAGGATTATATATATGATTAAAAAAATATTTATGTTTTTATTTATGTTGTTTTTTAGTGTTTTAAGCGTTAATGCTGATACTTCAAGGATGTTTTATTTGGATGCTCCAATTCCTGGTGTTTATACATTAATGGATAAAGGGTATAAGAAGGCGGCAAATTATGTAAAAGTGATTAGAAGAAAAAGTGATAATGCTTTTGTTTATTGTGTCATGCCTGGTGTAGCTATTAATGATAATGCTATTTATGAAACATATGACAATAATCAATGGGAAAATTTAAATATTAGTGAAGAAACTTGGGAAAAGATTAATCTTATTGCTTATTATGGTTATCAATATAATGATCATCAAGATTTAGAGTGGTATGCAGTTACACAATATCTTATTTGGTTAGAAGTGTTACCACAAGGTTGGGATGTTTATTTTACTAATAAATTACGCGGTGAAAAGATAAATAAATTTGATGATAAAATGAATGAAATTTTAAACTTGGTAAGTGATTATTATAAGAATCCGACTATTAGCCAAAACATATCGCTTGATTATTTAGAGTCTAAAAGATTTATTGATTATAATAATGTTTTACACGACTATGAATTAATAGCTAATAATAATATTCTTATGGGAAATAACTATTTAGATTTGAATAATGTTTCAGAAGATTTTTCTTTTAAATTGAAATTAAAAACTGATGGCAAAGTTCCTATATTATATGAATATAATGGAGCTCAATCAGTGATAATTAAAGGTTCTTTACCCAAAAAGGAATTTTCATATAATGTTCATGTCTCAAAAGGACGTATTAAATTATTAAAAAAAGCTTCCAGTGATATTAATATTGATTTTGAAGGAAAAGAAAATAGCTTAGAAGGAGCAAAATATGCTATATATAATGAATCTTTTTATCAAGAATATACTACTGATTCAAACGGCATTATTTTGACTGATTATTTAAAAGTGGGAAAATATTATATTAAAGAGATTTCTCCTAGTTGTGGTTATGCACTTGATGAAACGATTTATGAAGTAGATGTTTATGATGGCGATATTAAAGATGTTGTAGTTTGGGAAGAACCCATAGTAACTGAGTTAAATATAAAAAAATATTACAATTATTGGAATGATCTTGTAATTGAAGATGGAGCATTATTTGGAATATATGATTTAGAAGATAATTTACTCATTCAAAAAAGGACAAATAATTTGGGAGAATTAATATTTAAAATTCCTTATGGCGAATATAAACTAAAACAAATAGATGGCAAAGATGGATTTGAGTTCGCTTTAGAAGAAATAATCAAGGTAAGTAATTCTTCAGTAATCAATAAAATTATTGTTAATGAACCTATTTTATCGGAAGTAAATATTATTAAAATAAATGAAGAAGATGAAATTATCCAAAATATGTTTTTTTGTTTTAAAATTTATGATGTAGTTAATAAACGTTATATTTCGTATGAAGATAAGGATGTATTTAGTTTTGGAGAAGATGGAAAAATAACCTTGCCGATAAAGTTGCCTTATGGAGTATATACTATCGAAGAAATAGTATCGGATAATAATTATTATGAAACAGGAAATCAAGTTGATTTTTTAATTGATGAGAGTAATTTTGGAAATGTACAAGTTTATTTGGTTAATAAAGAAAAAAGGTATAGTATAAACATAACAAAACAAAAAGAAATTTACCAAGAAGATGAAAAGATTTTAGTGCCTGGAATGAATATTAAATTTTGCTTATATGCTAATGAATATATTTTAAAAAATAGGGAAACAATTTATTTGAAAGATGATTTGGTAGGGTGTCAAATAACCAACGATAAGGGAAGATTATCTTTTTCTGACTTGTTGTATGGAAATTATATATTGAAAGAAGAAGGGGTTAGTAATAAATATGAAGTTTTTAAGCCGATAGAAATTAAGCTTACTAATTTAGATAATAATTTAGAAATAATTAATTATCTTAAAGAAATAACAATTATTGAAGGAATGACGCCTGAAATAGAATTAAAAAATCCAGAAGAAATTGTTGTTTTTCCAATTGAGGTTTCTAAGCCAGAAATTATTGTTCCTGTAACTAATACACCTAATTTAGAAATAACAAATCCTCAAACTCAAGACCCTCTTTATAAATATTTATTTTTATTAAAAATTGCTATTATGATGCTTATTTTGGGTATTTTTTGGCTAATTAAACAAAAAAAAGCGGAATTTTCAAGAAATTTTAACTAAAAAAAAGGAAAATCCGTTTTTTTTGGCAATAAATATTATTAGAGGGCGATTTTATGGCGATATTGTCGGATAAAGAAATAGAATCTATAAGATCTAATGCAAATATAGTGGATATTATTTCGAGTTATATCCCTTTAACATTAAAAGGGAAAAACTATTTTGGAGTTTGTCCCTTTCATGAAGATCATTCACCTAGTATGAGCGTATCGACTGGAAAGCAAATATATAAATGCTTTTCTTGTGGAGCAGCTGGTAATGTTTTTACCTTTGTGAAAGATTATGAAAATGTTTCTTTTTTGGAAAGTGTTAAAATTGTAGCACAAAAGATTGGTTATAATATTGATATAGCAACATCAATTGGCAAAACAATTAAACACGAAAAAGAGTATGAAGCAATGGATTATGCTTTAAAGTTTTATCAAAATTATTTGAAAACTAAAGAAGGGGAAAAAGCAAGGAAATATTTAAATGAAAGAGGCCTTTCGGATGATGTTATAAAAGCATTTGATATTGGTTTGTCTTCTTATGCGAAAGATAATTTAGCTACATTATTATTAAAAAAGGGTTTTGAGCAAAATTTGTTAAAAGAAGTTGGACTAATCAATGTTGATGGGGCTAGGATATATGATTCATTTTGTAATCGAATTATTTTTCCGATTCATGATTTAGAAGGAAACCCAATTGCGTTTACAGGAAGAATATATGGTAATGAGAAAACAAGCAAATATTTTAATTCGCGTGAATCAAAAATCTTTAAAAAAGGCCAGATATTATATAATTATCATAGAGCGATAGAATTTGTGAAACAAAA
This sequence comes from Bacilli bacterium, assembly GCA_017435485.1. Classification (GTDB taxonomy): domain Bacteria; phylum Bacillota_I; class Bacilli_A; order RF39; family UBA660; genus RGIG1752. The sequence continues at coordinate 59,353 of JAFSEY010000014.1, read as the reverse complement.
AAGAGAAGTAGTAGTAGTTGAAGGAAACATGGATGCGATTAGAATGTATGCATCAGGAATAAAAAATACAATAGCTTTAATGGGAACTTCACTTACTAAAGAACAACGCCAAATAATTAAGAAAATGCGTGCTAAAGTAATTTTAATGTTAGATAACGATGAAGCTGGAGAATTAGCAACTTTATCAATTGGACAAGCCTTAGAAAATGATAATGTCGAATGTTATGTTGTGCGTTTAAGTGATTATAAAGATCCTGATGAGTACATAATAAAAATGGGAGCAGAAAAAATTGAAGGATTAATTTCGTCGCCAATTAGTTTTTTAGAATTTAAATTATTTTATTATCGACAAAACAAAGATTTAAATAATACAGCTGATTTAATTACTTATATTAAACAAATTGTAGGCAGTATTGAAAATATTAAAGATAATTTGACTCGAGAAATTACTTTAAAAAAATTAAGTGAACAATATGATATACCGATTGAACTATTAAAAGAACAGTTGGATGATTTAAAAAAAGAAAAAGTAATTCAAGAACCAATTAAACAAGAAAAAGAGAAAGACTCAAAATATCAAAAAATTATTAAGAGGATTATTTTCTATTTAATTAGCGATCCAGCTTACATAATTAAATTTGAAAAAAGTAATGTTTTTATAAACGATCAAAAATATCGCAATCTTATAAATGAAATAATTTATTATTATAAGAAAAATAAAACAATTAGTATGGCAGAATTTATTTCTTATATGAGCATTAATTCATTAAATGAATTATTTTTGAAAATTATAAATGAAACAGAAGAAGAATTAGATAGTGATAATTTTGAAAACTATATTATGAATTTGACAAAATTAAATAAGGAAGATAAAATAAAAAAATTAAAAAATGAGTTAAAAACTACATTAGATATAAATAAAAAAGTATCTATTGCAAATGAAATAGTAAAATTAAAGAAAGAAGTGTAATTATGAAAGAAATTAAAACATTAGAAGAAAGAAAAAATGAATTATTAGAACTAGGAAAAAAAGAGGGTCATATTACTTACGAACAACTTGCAGAAGCTTTAAAAGGGTTAGAAATCGAACCGGATGATTTAGATGAATTATATAATTTTTTTGTAGATAACAATATTGAAATTGTTACAGAAGATGAAGAAGGTGGGGAATCCTTAAAAGATGAACCAATTATTTTAAATGATGCTGAGATTACTAAAGATATGAATATCAATGATCCTGTAAGAATGTACCTAAAAGAAATTGGTAGAATAAGCTTATTATCACCAGATGAAGAATTTAAATTAAGTGTTGAAGTTTCTAACGGTAATGAAGATGCTAAAAGACAACTTGCGGAATCAAACCTAAGATTAGTTGTTTCAATAGCTAAACGTTATGTAGGACGTGGTTTATTATTCTTAGATTTAATTCAAGAAGGAAATATTGGTCTTATGAAGGCTGTTGATAAGTTCGATTATGATAAAGGATTTAAATTTTCGACTTACGCAACATGGTGGATTCGTCAAGCTATTACGCGAGCACTAGCTGATCAAGCTAGAACAATAAGAGTTCCAGTACACATGGTTGAAACAATTAATAAAATGTCCCGTATTCAAAGACAGCTTACTTTAGAACTAAATAGAGAACCATCTGAAGAAGAATTAGCGGAAAAAATGGGTATTGGCGTTGAAAAAGTACGTGAAGTAATTAAAATTAGTCAAGAACCGGTTTCTTTAGAAACTCCTATTGGCGAAGAAGATGATTCGCATTTAGGGGATTTCTTAAAAGATGAAAGTAGTATGTCTCCAGAAGAATACGCTACAAATGAAATTTTAAAAGAAGAAATAAAAGGTGTTTTGATGACTTTACAGGAACGTGAACAACAAGTTCTTGAATTAAGATTTGGTTTGGTTGATGGTACTTGCCACACTTTAGAAGAAGTTGGAAAAAGATTTAACGTAACAAGAGAACGTATTAGACAAATTGAAGCAAAGGCACTAAGAAAATTAAGACATCCTTCACGTGCTAAGAAGTTAAAAGATTTTTTGAATGAGTAATGAAATTATCAAAAAGATTATTAGCAATTGCAAATTATATAAATCATGAAGATAAAGTTGTGGATGTGGGATGTGACCATGGCTATCTTGATATATATTTAGCATTAAACAAGAAAAATAAAATGATTATTGCATCAGATATATCTCCTTTAGTTATAAAAGCAACTCAAGAAAATATAGCTAAATATAATTTAGAAGATAAAATTAAAGTTTATTGTACTGATGGAATAAAAAATATAAGAGAAAATTATGATACTCTTATATTATCTGGGTTGGGAGCCCATACAATAATTCAAATTTTAGCTAAAGATGTAAAAGCTAAAAAAATTATTATCCAGTCGAATAATCATTGGGATATGATAAGAAAGCATGTAGTTAAAATGGGATTTGGGCTATTTTCAGAAAAATTAATTTATGAAAAGAAAAAGTTATATTCTATAATGCTTTTTAAAAAGAAAAAAAACCATATTATGTTCCAAGAAAAGTTAGTTGGAGTATATAATGAGAATAATATCGAAGAATATAAAATATGGTTACATATAATTCAAAATATTTTAACTAGTATTCCAAAAAAACACTTTTTTAAAAGATTAAAATATCAAAAACAACTGAAATATATTAAAAAGTATTTAGCTAAAAAAAACAGGGCGGTGTGTTGAAGCTGATTCTGTTTTTTTTATAATTGTTTGAAAGTTCTTATTTTGAGTAGAATTGTTAATGTTTGAAACATTTTTTGAGGTTTTGTTACTCATGTCTTTTAATGCAGAAATAATATTTTTAGCATTATTTATCATTGGCTTTGTTTGGTTGTATAAAGGTATTATTTGATTGGCAACATTTAACGTTTTAGAAATTCCTGATAAAATTTTTGTAATAGATAAACTATTTGTAGAAGTATTTGGAAACATATGATCACCTGTAATATTGTATGCAAATTTATAATTAAAATAGTATAAAAACGTAGCAATATTTTATTTTATATGTTATACTAGTTGATATAAGATAGGAGTTGTTTGTTGTGGTTGAAGAAAAAGCATCTAATGAAAATATAAAGATTAATTGGTTATTATTTCCTTTTCAAAATGTTTATTATATTTTTTTGAATTTTATAAGTGGAGTTTTATTTGTCTTTTTTAGGTTACCAAAAATGATTTTTAATTTAATTAGTTTTCGCTTGGATAAAACGTATCGGAATTTTTCGGGGAATAATACTAATATGGTTCCTAGTAGGGCTGCAAATTCTAGAGAAAAAACATATAAATATAATTCCACTACTATAGCCAAATTGGAAAAGGAACGCGAAGCGCTTATTAAGGAATTACAAGATCCTAACATTGGTAGAAATAAGGAAGCGGTGGCTTATGTTTATAAGGCTAAAACCCCTGAGGGAAAAATAATTACAGATACTATTTCTGGTTTTTCTAAAGCTGAAGTCAATACTTTTTTAATTAATGAAGGGTATGAGGTTTATAGTATAAAAACATCTAAATCAGTGAATTTTTTGTTTGGGAATAGTACTGCATTTCAGCCAAAAATGTCGGTAAAAGATTTGATTTTTTGGTTAACTCAATTATCTACTTATTTAAAAGCAGGTATAACTCTTGCAGAATCTGTAAGAATATTATCAAAACAGATGGGTAAAAAAAATAGACATAAGTTAAAAGCATTACAAGCTTTGTCTTATGAATTGACAATAGGTGAGTCATTTTCAACTGCTATGGAAAAGCAAGGGAAAATGTTTCCTTCTCTTTTAATTAATATGGTAAGAGCTGCGGAGGCGACTGGAACCTTAATTGAAACCTTAGATGATATGGCGAATTATTACACGGAAATCGATAAAACAAAAAAACAAATGATTAGTGCGATGACTTATCCTAGTATCATCACTGTATTTGCGTTAGCTGTTGTTGTGTTTATTATAATTTTTGTGATTCCACAATTTGTTGGGATTTATGAAGCTTCTAATATTGAAATACCTGGTATTACCCAATTTATTATTGATGTAAGTAATTTCTTAATAAATAATGGTGTGTTCATTATTTTAGGCGTGATAGTTACTGTGATTTTTTTAGTAATTTTATATAAAAATATTCAACCTGTTAGATTGTTTTTTCAGAACTTAATTATGCGTATTCCTGTTGTTGGAAAAATTGTTATCTATAATGAAATTACGATATTTACGAAGACTTTTGCTTCGTTATTAAAAAATAATGTCTTTATTACTAATAGTATGGAAATTTTAAGCAAAATAACAAGTAATGAAGTATACAAGGCGATAATGGCCAATACAATTGATAATATTGTTAGGGGAAATAAAATATCAGAGTCTTTTAAGAATCATTGGGCGATTCCAGATGTAGCATATTATATGATAGTAACTGGAGAATCGACAGGTGAATTAGCGGAGATGATGCAAAAAGTTAGTGAGTATTATCAAGATATGCATCGTAATATTGTTGGAAACTTAAAAAATTTTATTGAGCCAATAATGATATCTAGTCTCGCCTTAATTGTAGGGGGAATTTTGTTGGCTGTAATAGTTCCTATGTTTCAAATGTACAATGCTATATAGTAATAGGGGGCTCTATGGTTTATATAGTTTATATCTTTCTGTTTGTTTTTGGTATGGTTTTTGGGTCATTTTTTCATGTTTTAAATACAAGAGGACCTAAAAACGAATCAATAATCACACCAGGATCATATTGTACATATTGTAAGCATCCTTTGGCTTGGTCTGATTTAATACCATTGTTATCTTATCTTTTTAATAGAGGCAGATGCCGTTATTGTAAACATAAAATATCTTTTGAATATTTCGTGGTTGAACTTTTTACAGGTTTGTTATTTTGCCTCGCTTACTATTTATATGGCCCGAGTTTTTCTTATGATTTTTTTGTATGCCTATTATTGTTTGCTTTATGTATTAATATTTATATTAGTGATTTTAAATACTATATTATTCTGGATTCTCCTTTAGTTGTAACAAGCGTTTTAATTTTTGGATTAAAATTTGTTTTTTTTGGCCCTAAAGCATCATTATTAGCGGTTGTTAGTGGATTAGTGCTTTTTGGATTTATGTTTTTGGTGAGAATAATTGGTAATTATATGTTTAAGAGAGAATCTTTAGGGGGCGGGGATATTAAATTAGCTTTTGTTATAGGAGTTATTTTAGGGCTAAGGCTTGGTTTATGTGCTTTAATCTTATCGACTTTTCTTGCTTTGCCTTATGCCTTTTTAAATACAACTTTAGCCCAAAAAAAAGAAGTCCCTTTTGGACCTTTTATAATAAGTGCTTGTGCTTTAGTATATGTTTTTATGCCTAAGTTCGTTGACTTACTAAATTATCTATTTATATAACTAAAAATGAAGCTATAAGGCTGATTAGCATTAAACTTAACATTGCCCAAGCAAGAATTTTTTTTGTTTTCTTTTTCATTACAATCACCATATTAAATTTAGCATAACTTTGTGGATTTTGCAATATACTTTATTGGTGATAGTTATGATTAGGACAAGCTTTCGAAAACAAAAACTTTTAGTTTTGTTTTTTTCTTTTATGATTGCTATTGGGGTTTTGTGCGGTATATTTTATAATTTTAAATTGGATAGTTTTTTACAAAATGAAATATTTGAAAATATATTAAGTTTAATAGATCAGAAAATGATCTTAAATACTAATTTTTATCATCTTATTATAATTTTATTTATTCTTGTATCTAGTTTTATGCTTATTGGACTATTTCCAAGTCTTTTTGCGCTGTTTTATGAAGGGTTTTCAATCGGAATCATAGTTACTACTTTTATAAGGCAAAAGGCCATTAAAGGAATGGTTTACGCTATTATTTATATTGTGTGCTCAAAGTTAGTTTTTATCATTTTGCTTTTGATTTCAACTATTATATCTTTTAGATTATTTAAAAATATAATTAGTAAAAATAATAAGAATAATAATTACTATTTAAATTTACATCGCTATTTAAAACGATTTATTTTTATATTTTTGCTTGGAACATTAAATGAAATTATTTTCGTGCCTCTTTTTAATAAGGTATGTTGTTATTTTTCGTTTCTAATTATTTAAATTTGTGCTATAATACTTGTCGTGATGTCAATGGAAAAAGTGGTTATAGGAATGAGTGGTGGAGTAGATAGTGCAGTTGCTGCTTATTTACTGAAAAAACAAGGTTACGATGTAATAGGTTTATTTATGCGTAATTGGGACTCTACTTTGAATAATGATGATGAGGGGATGAAGATTCAAGAAGATAATATATGTCCCCAAGAAAAAGATTATAATGATGCTTTAGCAGTTTGTAATGCTTTAAATATCCCTTTAAAAAGAGTTGATTTTATAAAAGAATATTGGGATTATGTTTTTACTTATTTTTTAGATGAATTAAAAAAAGGACGTACTCCGAATCCTGATTTGCTATGTAATAAGTTTATTAAATTTAATTTGTTTATTAAAGAAGCTAAAAGATTGGGCGCAGATAAAATTGCGACAGGTCATTATGCTAAGATTAGTGACGGAAAATTAATGCGAGCTAAAGATTTATCAAAAGATCAAAGCTATTTCTTAGCTGATGTTCCTTCTAGTCAATTTAAAGATGTATTATTTCCAGTTGGAAACTATTTAAAAAGTGAAATTAGACAGATGGCTTTAGATAACAAAATTCCTGTAGCTAGCAAAAAAGATTCAACAGGAATATGTTTTATTGGAGAGCGTAATTATCAAAAATTTATAAGTAGCTATTTAAAACCTAATCCAGGAGACATAATCGATGTTAGTACGAAAGAAGTTATTGGACATCATACCGGTTTAATGAATTATACAATTGGTCAAAGACGTGGTGTTGGTATAAGCGGTAATGAAAATCGTCATTATGTTTGTGGTAAGGATGTAGCAAAAAACATTTTATATGTTGCTTTTGCTAAAGATAATGAAGAAGAATATTTATATAGTGATTCTTGTATTATTGATAACATAAATCTTCTAACGGAGAAATTGCCGGAGAACTGTACAGCAAAATTTCGTTATCGTGGCGAAGATTATCCGGTAGGGCTAAAATATCTAAGTGATTCAGAAATGTTAGTATCATACCCTGAAAAAGTTAAATCTGTTACACCAGGCCAAGCTTGTGTGTTATACGATGGAGATTTTTGTTTAGGTTGCGGCTTTATAAAGAAAGTCATGAAAAATCATAATGACCTATGGTATTTGCCATAAAATAATTGACAAATAAGTGTTAAGTTTATTATAATTAATGTAAATATTGTTTTGTTTTTTGAAAGTGGGTATTATAATGAGTAAATTAAATAATTTATTACAAGAATTAGGGGTTTCAAAAGTAAGACTTGCTAAATATTTAGGCGTTTCTCGTCAAATGGTTTATAACTATTTAGAGTTAGAAGATCTAAATAAATGGCCAAAAGAAAAGAAAATACTTCTTTTAAAATTATTTGATATTGAAGATGGAGAAGAGGAGAACATTAACTCTATTAAAGTCACTACAGAATATTTAATGGCTGTGGAAAGTAGATTAAATCAAGGTGTTAAATCAGCTTCTGATTTTGATAGCTATTTTGATTTAAAAGGTCTTAATAAAGAGGAACAAAACTTAATTGCAGATATCACTTACCTACTTAAAGAAAAGCTTTTAGAAGGGGAGAGTTCTGGAAAAAAAGAAAACTATTTTGCCCTATTATATCTATATCATATGTTACAATCTTTAGATAATGTTCCAGAAATAAAATATATTTTTGGATATATGTCTAAAACAACTGGATTTATATCACCAGACGAATTTAAATTTGATGAAGATAAACAATTTATTTTTGAAGGTATCTTGTACTCTGCTCTAACTTTATATAATAATGGGGGAGCTAGCCGTAGTAAATTAGCTGAAAGTCATAAGAGATTCGTTCAAGAGATCGAACAGAAAAATGAAGAAAAATTAAGTCGTACGCAACAATTAAATACAACAAAAGTTCAAGCGTTACGTGAACTTGGTTATACAGAAATTAATGAATCTAATGCTGCTGAAGTATTTGAAAAAATTGCAGAGATTCAATCTAGAAAAGTTTAAATTAAAGTGATGAGTTATTCATCATTTTTTAATTAAAATTGAACTTCGCATAATATATATTATGTAAACTTTTAATTTATAAGCAATTTATAAAATAATTAAGTAGTAAGTATGTCTCTTCTACTTCTAAATCTTCTGGATGCCATTGAACTCCAATAAAAAATGTTTTAGTTGAATCTTCAATAGCTTCAATTATAAAATTATTTGAATATGCACTAATATTTAAATCTGTTTTGGTTATAATGCTATGATGTCTTGAATTTATGGTAATCTTTTCTTTACCAATTATTTCAAATAATTTAGATGATTTATCAATTACCACTTCATGAGTTTTATTATTTTTCATATAATGACTATCGTCATTTAAATCAATCATCTTACCATTTTTAAAAATAGCCATTTCCTGCATCCCCAAACAAATACCTAAAGTAGGGGTATTGTTTATATATAAATATTCTAATATTTTTAAATCTTTATCTACTACATCGTCTCCACCAGGGAAAATAATTCCGTCACAAGAATTAATTATGCTATAAATATTTTCTAATTTATTAATTATTGGAATACATATTATTTCTATATCATATTTAGTAAGCTTTTCTAACATACTATTTCTGACATAGTGTTTTAATACTCCCGTTATCTCTTCTGTTCGTAGTACTACCCCTACTCTTTTTTTCATAAACTACTCCCCTCTTATAATATAAATATATTTATTATCATAATTATAACACCAATAATAATTCCAAACGATAAAATTTTTTCTTCATTATATTTTTTTGCTTCAGGTAATAGTTCGTGAATGGCTAAAGTAATCATTATTCCAGCTACTAAGGTTAGAATTATCCCTATCGATGTATCATTAATATAATCTTTTAAAAATAAATAACAAAGAATTGCCCCTAGAGGCTCTGCTAAACTAGAAATAGCAGTCATTTTTAAAGCTTTTTTACGGCTTTTTGTAGCATAATATATTGGTATGGCTATACTTATACCTTCAGGTATATTATGAAGCATTATGGCTATTGCAATTTTAATCCCAAGACTTATATCGTTATAAGATGACATAAATGTCGCAATTCCTTCGGGAAGATTATGAGCCATTAAAGCAATCATATTTAAAATACCTAGTTTATATAAATTATTAGTATTTGATGATATTTTACTGATAATTTTATTCAATATCAAGATTAGCCCTACTCCTAGTAAGAATACTATTCCTATAATTAATAATGTTAAACCTAACTTATAACTTTTAATTAAAGTAATAAAAGTTTCAGGTATTAATTCGAAAACACTTAGACTTAACATAATTGCCAATGAAAAACTTAGACAAAAGGTAATAAATTTATTAATATTCTCTTTTGAAATTTTTAAATAAGATAGTAATCCTCCTATTAAGGTTGCAAATCCAGCTATTGTTGAAATAAGTAATGCTGCAGTAAGTTTCATAAAATCACCAATAAATTTTATGAAAACATATGATTTTTATGTTACAATAGTACCTACTTGGGGGATTTTTATGAAAAGTAATGATTCTTATATAATAAATGATAATCGTATTGCTTTAGTTTTATCTAATAAATCTAGTAACAATATGAGAAAAATTTACAATATTGTTTTGCTTAAAACAAATGAAATTGTTGGAACGATTGGTTTTGATTCAGAAATGAATAATGAAGTCATGTATTCTGTTTTACCTCAATATCAAAAAATGCATATTGCTACAGATGCATTAGGTTTATTAAAAAAATTAATGTATAATATATATCAAGATGATTCATTAGAATTATACATAGTAGCAGTAAATAAGGCTTCATCTAAAGTTGCTCTTAATAATGGAGGAATCTTAATTCCTTCTTGGGAAGAATATCCTGACTATTACTTTAGAGCTAAACATTATAAAATACGTGTTAAACCGGAATAATTATAGCCAATTATTACCACTATTTATATCGCATTATTAATTAAATTTTTACCATAATATAAGTAGGAGGTAAGATTATGAATAATAGTTCAAGAAATAATAATAGCAAAGCTAATGCTAGAAATAATAATTCTCGTGCTAATGAAAGATCTTCTAAACAACAAGAATCTAGAAATAGCAAGAATAGTAAAAATAGCAGAAGCAATGCTAAAAATCGTAACAATAATAAATAATAATGAAAAAAGGAACGTTAATTTTGTTCCTTTTTTTGATGGGGGTGGGCTTTGTAATCATCTTTTAATTTCTCCGTAGATAAATGTGTATATATTTGAGTAGTTGAAATATCACTATGCCCTAAGAGCTCTTGTATCACTCTTAAATCTGCCCCATTATTTAATAAATGCGAAGCAAATGAATGTCTTAGAGTATGTGGACTAATATCTTGCTTAATTCCACTTATAAGGCACTGTTTCTTAAGTATTTTAAAGAAACCTTGTCTAGTCATTTGATTTCCATAATTATTTAAGAATACATATTCACTAGATTTTTTCTTTATTAAAAAATTACGGTTTTCTAAAAGATACATTTTTAAATATTTGATAGCAATATCTCCCACAGGAACAATTCGCTGCTTGTCACCCTTTCCTATTACTCTAATAAAAGCTTCTTCTAAATCAATATCGCTTAATTTTAAATCAAGAAGTTCACTTATTCTAACACCGGTTGCATATAAAACTTCCAACATCGCTTTATTCCGGTAATCTAATGGAGTATTTAATTTAATATCTAATAGTTTATCTACTTCTTCTATAGTAAGATATTTAGGAAGCTTTTTAGTAAGCTTGGGTTGAGATATATCTTCACATGGATTTTTAACCATTATGTTTTCTGATACTAAAAAGGTATAAAAATTATTAAATACGGTTATATTATGTGCTCTTGTACGATCGCTTTTTTGATTTGCTTTTACTAAAAATTCTCTTATATCAGATGATGTGATGCTTGTAAAAGGTTTATTTAAAGTATTGTGTAACATTAATAAATCATTTTCATACGATGCAATTGTATTATTTGATAATTTTCTTTCAAATCTTAAATAATCAAGGTATTTTTCTAACTCTTTCATATAATCAATCCTCATCTTTATTATATTAAACATAATTTGGTAAAACAAGAATTATTTGTTATAATAATTTAAGGTGATTTTATGAAGCTTTTATCAAATGAACTAAGACCAAAATCTTTAAGTGAAGTAATTGGTCAGAAACATTTAGTTGGTGAAAATAAAGTTATTAGTAATATGATTAAAAATAAGAAATTATTTTCGATGATTTTATATGGACGTCCTGGTATTGGTAAAACAAGTATTGCTCAGGCGATTGTTAGTGAGCTTGATATTCATCATCGTTTTTTAAATGCTACAATTAATAATAAAAGTGATTTTGATATAGCTATAAAAGAAGCATCGATGTATGGTGAATTAATATTGGTAGTTGATGAAATTCATCGAATGAATAAAGATAAACAAGATATATTACTTCCTCATATTGAATCGGGTTTAATTATTTTGATAGGTTTAACTACATCTAATCCATATTTTAAAATAAATCCAGCGATTAGAAGCAGATGTCAAATATTTGAATTACATGATTTAGAAGATGAAGATATTGAAGGTGGAATTTTAAAAGGGGCTAAAGCATTACCTGATTGTCAAATTGATGAAGATGCAATTAAATATATTACTTATCATGCCGGAGGAGATTTAAGAAATGCTTTAAATACTTTAGAAGTAGCTTACTACTCTTCTTCTGATAAACGTATAGATATTGATTTATTAAAAACAATTTCAAGTAAAACTAATTTTTCTTTTGATAATGATGAAGATAATCACTATGATATTTTAAGTGCTTTACAAAAGTCGATTCGTGGTAGTGATGTTGATGCTTCATTATATTACCTAGGAAAGTTAATTAAAGGCGGTGATTTAGATAGCATTTATAGGCGTTTATCAGTAATTGCTTATGAAGATATCGGTTTAGCTAATCCTGGTATTGGTCCTAAGATTATTGCAGCTATTTCAGCTAGTGAATTAGTTGGGTTACCAGAAGCCAGAATTCCTCTAGGAACTATTGTAACTGAGATGGCTTTATCTCCTAAAAGTAATAGTGCTCATATAGCTTTGGATGCTGTTTTAGAAGATTTAGAAAAAGGAAATACTGGGCAAGTTCCTAATCACATTAAAACCCATAGTAAAGATTATTTGTATCCGCATAATTATCCAAATAGTTATGTAAAACAACAATATTTACCAGATAAGATTAAAAATAAGAAATATTATCATCCAGCTAATAATAAATATGAAAATAATATAAATAAGATTCATCAAGAATTCACTAAATAAAAAAGCCGATTATAAATCGGTTTTTAATATGTCATTAATTATATATGAAGCAGCATTAATTCCAGCTACGCTTGGAACTAAGATAATTGAACTTGGTTTTCTATCACCAGTTTTAATTGGTAATTCACTACTCCAAACTACGTTGATTTTTGTCTTTAAATTATTATCTTTTAGTAGCTTACGCATTACCTTAGCTAAAGGATCATTATAAGTCTTATTTAGCTTTGTAATCATTACTTTAGAAGGATCTAATCTATTTCCAGTACCCATACAAGAAATTAATTTAATATTTAATTCTTGAGCTTTTTTTACAAGTAAAACTTTTGTAGTAATGGTGTCACAAGCATCGATGATATAATCAAATTTATCTTTAAATATTTCATCTATATTTGATTCATCTAAAAACAAATCATGAGTAATTATTTCACATCCAGGATTTATTTCTAAAGCTCTTTTTTTAGCTTCAGCAATTTTCTTTTGATTAATGTTACCTTGATTTGTAATGATTTGTCTATTTAGATTCGTAATATCAATTACATCGTGATCAATGATTGTTATTTTACCTATTCCGCTGCGTACTAGAGCTTCAAAGGCATATCCCCCTACTCCACCTATACCTACTAGTAAAACGTGGGTATTTTGAACTATTTTAAAATGTTTTTCTGATATAAGTTTGTTTAGCTTATCAAACATAGGTTACCTCCAAATAAAAACCCAAGAAGGAGTCTGTCAGTGATAAAAACCCGCTCTCGCGAGGTGGGCATCACATGATGCATATTAGGATTCTGATTCACTTAATGGATCAGTCTTCAACACAATACATCAATTAGATTCCCTATATTTTATCTTAGTCGGTTTTATATAAAACAAACTACTCTTCTCAGGCATTTATATTATAACACAAATATTATAATAATATGTAATTCCTTATGTATTTTTTACATATGTTTACATGTTCTTTTTTATTAGATTAATTGTCTACTCTTTAACAATTTCAAACATTTGAGTTTTTGGATCGTAGCCGTATTGTAGTATTTCATATTCTTCAGCCCACATATTTTCATCTACTACATCGGCAGAACAAATATTAATATAATATTTTCCTTTTTCTTCAGAAATATAGTATCCATTGCAAACTCTTGGATAAACATCGCACATTTCTTTAAATTCAATATTATTTTTAGAAATAACTTGTTCTTTTTCGTTTATAACTTTAATTATATGATTATCTAAAACTATATAAGAATTATCATTTATTTTAGAAACTATTTTGTAGTTATTTTTAAATATTTTAGTATTCGTCTTAGAATTATATGCATTATACAAACCGTTCTTTTTTGCAACATAGGTATTATTGTCATAACTATAAATTTCTTCGTATTCATGTTCAACAATCATTTCCCCTGTTTTTATATCTTCTATGCCAAATTTATTGTTTTTTAAACTATAAAACACATTTTTATCATCTGGATAATTCCAGTTAACACAGTCTCCATAACATATTAATGCTGGTTTTGTTGTAAGTTCACGTGAAAATCCATCGGATAATATTAATGTATAGATATATTCTTCGTTATTTTGATTTTCATTAATTTCTTTTCCTAAAAAAAGCATGTTATTTTGTGTGTCAGCATGTGAAATATTGGTATATTCGTCATATTTTCCGCTCTTAATATTATATATTAAAACTTTTCCTGCGTTTTTTCTTTCGTTGTTATTATAAAATTGAGTATCGTGATAGTCTTCAAACATTGCATCACATATCTCATTTTGACAATAATTAATAATCACATTTAGATTTTCGTCTATTTCAAGATACTTTATTTTTTCATCATCATTTTCTTTTTGAATTTTTACGTAATAATCAGATGTTTCAGAATTTTCTTCTTCAAAACTTTGAACATAACATTCTCCATCACACTTAAATGATGATAATTTACTATCATTTTTGTAAAATGTTAACGTTGTTTTGGTTGAAATATTTTCATCTTCTTCATTTTTATTTGATGCTTCTTCATTTGGTATAAACTCTTCTAGAATTTCATTCTTATTTTTTTCGTTATTATTTGGATTATCAATTGGTTTTATAAAGTAAACTGATGTTCCTATTGCTCCAATTGCGATTAATGTAATTACTGCTATTATATATTTTTCTATCTTTTTCATTTTTAAACCTCGTTTCCGTTTTCTATTTGATTATTGTTTGCCCAACATTTTGATACATCACAGTTTGCTGATGATGGTGATGGATTTGGCATGTCTAGTTTAACTATCATTGGGATTTTGAATGCTCCTCCAAAGCCTACACAGCTTCCTGGTTGTAATACTTTTTGCTTTTCAATTACATCACTAGAGATATTAGGTAACATTTCTTCAATGTATTTTATATCTAATGGATGGGTCATTTTAAAGATTAAGAAGTTTGAACACTGAGCTATAACTGTATCTGATATTTCAACTGGACGTTGACTAATTATATCTAAAATAACACCGTATTTTCTTCCTTCTTTAGCGATACGATCAAAGATGTTGTATCCGATTAAGAATGTGTCGGAATCTTTTTGAATGTATCTATGAGCTTCTTCTAAGAATAAATGATATGGCACTTGAGCTCTTTCTTTACGATTCTTATTATATTCAAATAATAAGCGACAGAATATTTTAACTATTACTTTAGCATAGACATCATCAATATCCTCTAAGTTAATATTAATAATTTGTGATTTTTTACCACGTTTATCAATTAATGATGAAATATATTTTTCAACTGGTGTATAACCATTACCTTCAAAATAGCTACCTACTTTACTTGTTATAATTGCATTTAAACGTACTTTTAAGATAATTGAGTCTGAATATAAATTATCATTGTTTTGGAATCCTTCACTAATCAAAGTAAATTCCATGGCTTTAGCAAAATCTCTAATGGAATAGAAACTATCCGTTGGTACGGAAATATTTTCAATATCATCTTTGATAAAACTTAGAATATAATTAGTAATTAAAACGCTTTCACCAAAGTTTCCGTTTGAATCTATTTCAAAGCATTCACTTAATGTTCTAGTATAACCTAATCCAGGAATTACACTACCAAAGTTAAATTCTGGTGTATTACATACTTCAATAATAGTAAAGATTTGATTTTTCTTTAAGGCGGTTGTTTCACTACTAAATAGTACGGCTAGTAAAGCTTTTGCTATTAAATGATTTTTATATGTTTGAGCAGCTTGGTCATTTTGAGCAAAAATCTTAGCTAGCTTAATAGTTCTTTCAATGATTGGTAGTTGACTATGATTAGATGCTTGTAACATTAATGCCCAATCATCTAAAGTAAGCAAATGAGTTGGAATTTGAAGTAGAAAATCATTTTCATCTTCTGGTTTTGTAGTTATAAATTTATAATTATAGTTTTCATTGTAATTACTTATAGCTGCAAAGGCATTTTTATATTCGCCATATGCATCAAAAATAAATAGATTAGCATTAGATGATAACATGCTTGGATTAGAAAATACATTTTGAACAATTCTAGCTACTCCACAAGATTTACCACTTCCTGAGTTTCCAAATATCGCTAGATGGCTGGAAAAAAAACTATTTATTTCCGGATAAATGGTATAGTTTTTATATACTGCACTTTTTCCTAAAGTAAAACTTTTATTAGTAGGTTGCCCTACTAATTCTAATAATTCATTATTACTAATAATTCTTATTTTAGAAGATAATAATGGTTTACGCATGATACCATTTACGTATTTACCGTTAATGTATTCTCCTAAAAACCTTATTTTCATGGTTTTATCGTTTAATTCGGTAATTTCTCCTAAAATTCTTTGATCTTGTGATTCAAAAATTACGTGAACATTCATTAAGTCAGCTGTAATTGTTCCTTGTGCTACATTTTCTACTTCTGCAATGTTATCAGAAATATATAAAATTCTTCCAAACATACTAGTCACCTCTATTATGTATAAAATTATACCATAGCAAATAAAAAAAGTAAAAATTAATTTACTTTTCCATTCTAAATTTTGCTAAAACCTTTTTTAATTCTGCTGGTGAACTTTGTAATTCTTCTGTTGTCATGTAGTGAGTAAATATGCTATGCATATGCGCATGTTCTGGATTTTCAGGATTATATCCTGAAACTGAGAATGATTTACGAGCCTTATCAGAAAGAGTTCCAAAACAAAAAGCGTCTTTTTGAGAATCAATTAAAGCTTCTAACATTCCGTTTATATTAGCATCTACTAAAATTTCTTTTTCTTTTTCTTTATAAGCATATAAATCTTTACGCGGGATTAAAGCTTCAGATGCCCAGTTTCTTAAAAATTGTTGTTTACTTATCTCAAGTGCTTTTATTAAATAAGGTTTTTCAAATTTAGTAAATTTTTTGGAGATGCTTTCTGTGAATTTTATTAAAGATCTTGCATTTTCAATATTACTATAATTATAACTTAAGGGGATTGGAAGTTGATCTACTGAAAGGCTATCATAAACTGGAAGAAGAAATTTATCACTGTTATGAAAAATATCATGCATTTCAGCTAGGATACAATAAAAACCTGACTCAATAGCAATATTTTTAGTTGCCATATTTGATTTTAATAAATCATTAAAGATTTTATCATCAGGAATTTTGCTTATTCGAGCATCATTGCTTAAAGATGAGGATGTCAACCAAAAATTTCTAAAATCTTTATTTTCTTGGGTTTCTGTTAAAAACTCATATTTATTATCTAACCATAAGCTAATTCCTAATTCAGGATTATTTTTAATAGCTTGTTGCAAAATGTTATATTTTTTCATAATTAATTGAGCTATTTCAGGTGAATATTTTCCAGGTGTTTTAGCACATATATTATATTTTAACGCAACATTATTTAATTCGGTTAAAATTGTATCTAATTCAATTTCGATAATTTTAGCTAATTGTTCAGCATTAAAACTTTTGCTTTTTAATGCTTCTGCATATAAAGCTTTATTTTCATTTTTTTCCATATTCTTTCTCCTTTTAAACGGGAGTTATAATATCATAACTAAAATAGTTTGTCAAAAAATTCATAAAATAAAAGAAATGCGCTTTGGCTACACTTCTTAATTATTATTCAATTTTTCATTTAAAATTTCATTTGTTATAACTGGATTAGCTTTTCCTCTAGTTTCTTTCATAACTTGTCCAACAAAGAAATCAAAAAGGTTTGTTTTTCCGTTATGATATGCTTCAATTTGAGCTTGATTATTATTTAAGATGTTATTAATTATTTCTTCTAATTTATTTCTATCGGATATTTGGCTATCTTCTTGGGAAATTAATTTTGTTGGACTAACTTTTTCATCACAAGCTTTAGTAAATATTTCTTTAGCTTGTTTATTTGAAATGGTTCCTTTATTAATTTCATCTATAATTACTTTTAAATCTTCAGGTTTTAAATAAAATTCCGTAATATCTATATAGTTTTTATTTAAATAACCTAAAATTTGAACAATAAACCAGTTAGAAGCTGTTTTAGCATCAATTCCTAATTCTAAACATTTTTCAAAATAATCGGCGTGATTTTTATCTTTAATAATAATATTTGTATCATATTCGTCTAATCCATACTCGCTTGTATAGATTTTTCTCCTATCGTTTTGAAGCGCAGGAATTTCTCTTCTGATATCTTCTAACCATTGTGCATCAATTTTAATTGGAGGAATATTTGGCTCAGGAAAATATTTATAGTCGATGGCATCAGCTTTGGAACGCATATGAATCGTTGTACCAGTAGCTTCATCAAATCTTCTCGTTTCTTGAACAACTTCATCATATCGACCTGCTTCTGCTAAAGCTGTTTGTCTTTCGATTTCATAATCAATTGTTTTCGCAATATTAGAAAGGGAATTGACATTTTTAACTTCAACTTTAGTTCCTAATTCATTACTTCCCACTTCTTTAATTGACACGTTAACGTCACATCTTAATTGACCTTTTTTGGTATCTACTTCAGATATGTCGCAATAACGATACATTCCAATAATTGTTTCGATAAATGCAATAGCTTCCTCTGCACAAGTGATACAAGGTTCAGTTACTAGTTCTAATAGTGGGACCCCTGCTCTATTATAATCAAGGGTAGTTGTATTATATAAGTGTTCTAGAGCTGCGGTATCCTCTTCTAAATGAATTTCATGGATTTGAATTGGTACTTCTTTACCATCGTAGTTAATTAAAATTTCTCCATTTGTACCAACGGGATTATAAAATTGCGTAATTTGGTATCCCTTAGGTAGATCTGGGTAATAATAGTTTTTACGATCAAAACACATATATTCTGGTTGTTTACAATTTAGAGCCATGCTCATCATTAATGCTTTTTTAACACATTCTTTATTAACGACCGGTAATGTTCCGGGAAATGCTAAATCAATAGCGCATACATTGTTATTTGGTGTTACATCATAGCTGTTTTTAGAAGGTGAAAAAACTTTTGAGTTACTTTTTAATTCGCAGTGAAGTTCTAAACCGATTGTTGCTTCATATTTACTCATTATTTTTCACTTCCTTTGCAATTTGATTTTTGTATCCTAAGGCATTTTCTAATGTATAGGCGATATTTAAAACGTTGGAATCATCAAAACAGTTTCCGGTAATGTTTACTCCTACTGGTAAATTATTTACAAAGCCATTAGGAATTGTTATTGATGGGAATCCTCCAAAATTGGCAATACATAGATATTCATCTAAAGTTACAGTATTTGTATCGTGCGATTTATTAATATCTTCTATTTTTTTAGCTGGTCCAATTCCTACTGGAGATATAACTGCATCGTATTTTTTATATAAATCTTTCCAAATATCAACGGCTAGTCTTCTGATTCTTTGGGCATTTTTAAAATATCTTTCCATATTTTCTTTTTGAAGAACATATGAACCAATTATAAATCTTCTTTTAATCAACGTTGAAAAACCATTTGTTCGATGATCTTTAATCATATCAATGTAGTTATCAGCATTTCCGCGAGGTCCAAAAATAATACCTGTTAAATTGCTCATGTTGCTTGATGCTTCTGCTGAATAAATAACGATATATGTACTAAATAAAGCATTTAATAATTTTCTATCTACGCTTACCTCTTCAACTTCTATACCTAAATCTCGACATTTTTGAATTGTCTTATGAAAGTTTTCTAAGTGTAGTTTTAATTCTTCATCAGCATTTGGATAACTAGAAATATCACATAATTCTTTAATATAACAAAGTTTTTTGCCTTCAGTTTCTTCTTTTAAATTGGCAAATAAATTGATATCTTTAGAGTCCCATGAAGTCATATCTTTTTCATCAATGCCTTTCATTTCGTCCACAACAATAGCACAGTCTTCGACATTTCTTGCAAGCACTCCTAGGTGATCTAAGCTAGATGCAAATGGAAATACCCCATAACGTGATATCATTCCGTAGGTTGGTTTATATCCAACAATTCCGCAGTAAGCAGCTGGTTTACGGATAGAATCTCCTGTATCGGTACCTAAAGCATAGGGATAAACTCCAGCAGCAACGGCACAAGCGCTTCCGGCAGAAGAACCAGCACAAATTCTGGTTTTATCCCATGGATTTAGAACTATTCCAGTGTGTCCTGTAGTTCCAGTTCCGCCCATGCCAAATTCATCCATAACTGTTTTGGTTACTTTAACTGCTCCAGCTTTATTTAACTTTTCAATGGCTGTAGCGTTAAAGTATGGAACATAATCTTTTAAAGTGTTTGAAGAACCAGTAGTTAGTATTCCTTTAGTACTATAGTTATCTTTTATTCCATAAGGAATTCCTGAAAGTAAGTTATCTGTTACTTTTTCTGGATTGGCATCATCAATAATTGTTACGAAAGCATTACACTCTTCTTGTAATTGATGAGCTTTTTCTAATGATTCTTTGACTAATTCTTCACTAGTAATTTCACCATTTTTTAAAAGCTCGTGTAATTCTTTAATTGTTTTATTCATATTAGACATCTTAATCAACCACCTTTGGAATTTGAATTTCTCTTCCTTCAACATCTTTAGCATTAGCTAAAATATCATCAATATCATCAGATGTTTTTGCTTCGTCATCTCTTAAGAAAGTTACAAAATTATCTAATGCATGAGTCATTGGAGTTACGTTTTCAATATTAGGAATTTCATTTATTAAATCGATTTGTTTATCAATTTGCTCAAACTCATCTAAAACTAATTTATTTTCTTCTTCCGTAAGGCCGATTAATAATTTGTTTGCATAATCATCTACCATTTCTTTGGTAAACTTACTCATAATATACCTCCTTAATATTCACAGTTTCCAGGTGTTCTAGGATATGGAATTACATCACGAATGTTATCTACTCCTGTTAAATAGATTAATAATCTTTCAAATCCCATTCCAAATCCAGCATGAACACATGTACCATATTTTCTTAAATTCATGTACCAAGAAACTGAATCGACATCTACACCAAGTTCTTTGGCTCTTTCCATTAAAACATTATAATTTTCTTCTCTTTGACTTCCGCCCATTAATTCGCCAGCTTCTGGGACAACTAAATCTACAGCTGCAACTGTTTTACCATCATCATTAAGTTTCATGTACCAAGCTTTAATATCTTTTGGCCAGTTTGTAATAAATACAGGACCATTAAAGTGTTCAGTTAAGTATTTTTCGTGTTCTTTAGCAATATCGTCTTCATAAGAAGGTAAAAATTCCCATTTGCGATCGGCTGCTAAAAGTAAATCTACGGCATCTTTATGTGAAATTTTAGTAAATTTACTATTTACTAGTTTAGTTAGTTTATCTTTAAGTCCAGGATTAACAAATTTATCAAAGAAGGCTATTTCTTTAGAGCATTTATCTAAAACATACCCTACAACATATTTAAGCATATCTTCTTCAATATTCATTAAGCCTTCTAAATCACAGAATGCTATCTCTGGTTCAATCATCCAAAATTCGTTAGCATGAATTTTAGTATTAGAGTTTTCAGTTCTAAATGTTGGACCAAATGTATAAATTTTTTTATAAGCCATTGCAAAAGTTTCACCATGTAACTGTCCTGAACCGGTTATATAAGCCTGTTTGCCAAATAAATCTTCTTTAAAGTTAGCTTTTTCATCTTCTTTAGGAATGTTATTCATATCTAAAGTAGTAACTTTAAACATTTGATCAGAGCCTTCGCAATCTGCAGTCGTAATTAATGGAGTTTGAACATATACATAGTTATGTTCTTGAAAATATTTATGAATTGCATATGAAGCCACATTACGTACTCTAAAAATACTATTGTATAGATTTGTTCTTGGTCTTAAATAAGCCACACTTCTTAAGAATTCATTAGTATGTCTTTTAGGTTGAATTGGGTAATCGTCTGGACAAGCACCAAGTAAAGTTATGGCTTTTGCTTGAACTTCAACATCTTGATTTCCGTTTGATTTAATTAATGTTCCTTTAATTTGTAAGGCACTTCCCACAAGCATCTTTTGAATTTCATCAAAGTTTTCTAATTTATTATCGTATACTACTTGGATAGTACCAAAACATGTTCCATCATAGAAATCAATAAAACCAAATTCTTTTTGACGACGGTGGTTTCTAATCCATCCATTTATCTCTATTTCTTGATCTAAATATTTTTCTATATTGTCAAATAAATCTTTAATATCCATATTAATCACCTTTCTTTTTAATCTCTTATTTTTATATGGGTTTCACGAAGTTGTTTTTCAAATACTTCACCAGGACATCCCATCATTGCATCAGATCCGTTAGCGCTTAGTGGAAATGCCACCATTTCTCTTATGTTTTCTTCATCTTTTAAAAGCATTAAGATACGATCAATGCCAGGCGCCATACCAGCATGAGGCGGAGCACCAAAATTGAATGCTGTATATAAAGATGGGAATTTTGATTTAACAACTTCTTCATCGTAACCAGCTATTTCAAATGCTTTTCTTAGCATTTCTGGGCTGTGATTACGTACACCACCTGAAGCCATTTCGTATCCATTACAAACGAAATCGTATTGATAAGCTAAAATATCTAATGGATTTTCATTATTTAAAGCATCCATTCCTCCTTGAGGCATACTAAATGGGTTATGAGAAAAATCAATTGTCCCTTCTTCTTCATTTTCTTCAAAGAATGGGAAATCATTAATGATACAGAATTCAAACTTATTTTTATTTATTAAGCCTAATTCTAAACCTAGTTTATCTCTTAAAATACCAGTTAATTTAGGACATTTCTTTTTATCAGCTACAATGAATAAAACTGAATTTGAAGTTAGATTCATTCTTTCTATGATGTTTTTTCTTTCTTCATCAGTCAAGAATTTATCTAAAGATGATTTAAAGGACATATCTTCATTTACTTTGATATAAGCTAATCCTGAACCACCAATACTTTTAATATATTCTTCCATACTTTTATACCAAGAGTTAGATTTTTCGATATTTTCTACTTTAATACCTCTAATTGTTGTGTTTGTAAACGGAGCAAAAGTTGTATTTGCAAAGATATCAGTTAATTCTTCGATGATTAAAGGGTTTCTTAAGTCAGGTTTATCAGTTCCATATCTTAGCATTGCTTCTTTATAAGGAATTCTTCTAAATGGTAATGGACTTACTTCTTTATCACCAAATTTTGTGAAAATATCATAAAATATTTTTTCCCCTACTTCATAAACATCTTCTTCGGTAGCAAAACTCATTTCTAAGTCTAATTGATAAAATTCTCCGTATAAACGATCACTTCTTGGATCTTCATCTCTAAAACATGGTGCTATTTGAAAATATTTATCAAAACCTGACACCATCAATAATTGCTTAAATATTTGAGGGGCTTGAGGAAGAGCATAAAATTTTCCTTTATACTTTCTTGAAGGAATAATAAAATCTCTTGCTCCTTCAGGAGATGATGCTGTTATAATTGGGGTTTGAATTTCGGTAAATTTCATTGATTTCATAGTTTGTCTAATAAAATCTATTACTTCAGTTCTAAATAAAATGCGATCATGTACTTCTTTGTTTCTTAAATCTAAATAACGATATTTTAATCTAGTATCTTCGAATGATTCTTTCGATTTTTTTATTTCAAATGGTAAAGTACTAGCACATTTACCTAAAATTTCAAATTCTTTAATTTCAATTTCGATTTCACCAGTTTTCATATTAGGATTAATCATATCGTCAGTTCTTTTATTTACTATTCCTGTTACTGTTATAGTACTTTCTCTTGTAACGTCAGCAAATTTTTCTGGTTCATTACTAATTAATTGAACTATTCCGGTTTCATCTCTTACTACCATAAACATTAAGCTTCCTAGGTTTCTAATTGAATCAACCCAACCAGCTACTTTTATTTCTTTTCCTACATATTCTTTAGTAACTTCACCACAATATATAGTTCTATATTTGTTTGTCATTTTAATCACCTTCTTATAATATTCCAACTAGGTATTCTACTACTTCGTCTTCATCGATTTTTTGCTCTTCTTTTGTTGCGTTATCTTTTATGTTAATTAAACCTTTTTGTAAGTCTTCCCTATTTAAAATGATTAATTGTTTAGCGTTTAATTTATCTGCTATTTTAAATTGACTTTTCATACTTAGATTATTCGAATTAATTTCACAACTAATTCCATTTAAACGTAAGTTTTGACTTATTTTTAATGCGTTTAATTTTTCTTCGTCACTAACAGACATAATATATACATCAACATTACCTTGATAATCTTCAGGTAGTTCACTAAATACTGAATGTTCTTTTAATTCATTTATGATACGTTCATTTCCAAAAGCAAAACCAACGGCTGGTATTTCAGGACCTCCAAGCTCTTTAACTAGGCCATTATATCGTCCACCGGCTCCTAAAGTGATACCTTTATCTTCTAAAATGAATTCAAAAACAGTGTGATCATAATAATCTAAACCTCTAACAATATTAGGATTTACGACATAATCTACTTCTAAGATATCTAGGTTATTTAAAACTTCATTAAATCTTTTTTGACTTTCTTCATTTAAATAATCCGTCATCTTAGGAACATTTTTTAATATTTCATGATTTTGATCATATTTACAATCTAGTATACGTAGTGGATTAGTTTTAAGCCTTTTTTGGCAGTCTTCGCATAATCCATCAATTTTTGGAGTTAAATAATCTACTAGAGCTTGTGTGTAGTTTTGACGTGATTCTTTGTCTCCTAAAGAGTTTATATTTACAACTAATGATTCAATTCCTAGCTCTTGTAAAATGTTGTAACCGATACTAATTACTTCAGCGTCACTTAGTGGATCATTTGAATTAAACATTTCAATGCCGAATTGAGTAAATTCACGGTTTCTTCCGGCTTGTGGTCTTTCGTAACGATACATTGTGCCATTATAATAAAGTTTTATCGCGTCATTTCTGTTTCCATATAATTTATTTTCGATTAAACATCTTACTACTCCAGCTGTTCCTTCTGGGCGTAATGTCATATTTCTTTCAGAACGATCTTTAAAATCATAGGTTTCTTTTGTGACAATATCACTGGTTTCTCCTACACTTCTGTGATATAGATCACTGCTTTCAAAAATCGGGGTTCTAATATAATTAAAGTTATATAATTTAGCGTAACTTTCACATATGTCGTTGTAATATCCGTTAATTACTGCGTCTTTTCCTAAAATGTCATAAGTTCCCTTGGGTTTTGTTATCATTTTTATCCTTCTTTCTAAAAAAAAGACCTAGCGTGTAAGGGCGAGATAATCCCGCGGTGCCACCTTACTTCTAGGTCTTGATATTTTATCGCTCGCAAGCGTTTCTAATTATGAAAGTGTCTTCATTTATTATTTTTGTTAGACTTTTGCACCATCCGTCTTCTCTGTAAACTTTAAATAATAAATTACTTGTCTTTCCATAGAAAAACTATATTTTTATTTTATAACTTTTTTGCTGTTTAGTCAATTAATTTAATAATTATTGACGATGAATTCTAATAAACAACAAATTGTGTTTTTGGATTTGTTGAATAATTATATTTTCATTAATAGCTTGTTATTTTATTATGATTTTTTCTAATTTTAACTATTATTCTTTCAATTATTTTTCGAGAATAATAGTTATTGGACCGTCGTTTATAAAATCTATTTTCATTTCAGCTCCAAATATTCCTGATTTGGTTGGAACTAGTTCATTAAGTTTTTCATTAAATGAATCATATAATTTTGTTGCTTTTTCTCCATTTAAAGCTTTGATATAACTAGGTCGATTGCCTTTTGAAGCATCACCATATAAAGTAAATTGACTGATTGATAAAATGCTTCCTTTTATGTCTAAAACAGATTTATTCATAATGCCATTTTCATCATCAAATATTCTTAAATTAGTAACTTTTTTGACCATATAATCAATCTCTTTTTCGGTATCACCTTCGGTAAACCCAACTAAAATCATTAAGCCGTTTTCGATAGCATTAATTAATTTACCATCAACTGAAACACTAGCTTTTTCACATCTTTGGACTACTACTTTCATTAATAAACCTCCGTTATGTATGTTTGGTTATTTAAATCTTTTACAAATGTATTATATTCAGCAATATTTTTGATTTTTATGCTTATTTCATAGTTAATGTTTGGTAAATTATTTTCGTAGGTTTCTTTAGTATCAATTGAAACAATTGTAAAGTTTCTTTTCGCTGCTAATGTAAAAATATCCATCATATGATTTTTATTATCGTTTATTTTTACATGTAATTTTCTTATAAACAAATTATCACTAGATTCATTCCAAATAACGTCCACAAAGCGATCTTGTTTATTTTCGATATTTTTACAATCTTCTTTATGAATGATAATTCCTTGGTTTTTAGTAATATATCCAACGATCTTATCTCCTTTAATTGGATTACAGCACTTAGCAAAATTAACGATAATATCCGTAGCTCCAGCAACAATTACTTCGCTTTTACGGTTAGAAATAATATTTTTTTTGTTATCTTGTAACTTTTCAATTAATGCTTCTTGGGTAGAATGTTTGTCTTCCATTGTCAAATTAATAATATAGCCGGCTGTGTATCTTACTGATCCAATCGAGAAATAAATGTCATTTAGATCTTTAAGTTTTAAATCTTTTAATATTTTTTCGATGTTTTCGTCACTTAAAGTTTCTGTTATCGAAAGTTTTCTTTTACGTAGTTCTTTTTCTAGATATTGCTTACCTCTTTCAATATACATAGCTTTATCTTGTTTACTAAAATAAGCCTTAATTTTATTCTTAGCTTGGGATGTTTTAACTATGTTTAACCAATCTTTATTCGGTTTTGCATTATTACTAGTTTTAATGCTAACTATATCATTATCTTGTAGTTCATATGTTAATGGAACCATTACATCATTTACGATAGCCCCAACCATTTTAGAGCCAACGTTTGAATGAATCCGATAAGCAAAATCGATTGGGGTTGCTCCTTTAGGAAGTTCTACAACATCTCCTTTAGGAGTAAAAACATATATTAAATCAGATAAAAATTCTCCCGAAATATTTTTTGCAAATATGCTATCATTTTCTTCATCGCGATTATTTTCTATAACTGTCCTAAATATTTCAAGTTTTTGTTCCATGATATTTTGAGCTTTTTTGGTACCTTTTTCTTTATATGACCAATGTGATGCCATACCTTTTTCGGCAAATTCATCCATTTCGTATGTTCTTAATTGAACTTCAAATAAATGTCCATCTGCTCCAAATACCGTTGTATGTAATGATTGATACATGTTTTCTTTAGGCATAGCTATATAATCTTTAAAACGATTTGGCATAGGTCTAAATTTAGAATGAATTAAACCAACTGCTAAATAGCAATCGCTTTCTTTTTCTAAAATAATTCTTAAAGCTAAAAAGTCATATATATTATTCCACTTCTTACCATTATTTAGTTTATTGTAAACGCTATAGACACTTTTTACCCGACTTTTGATTTCGAATTTAATGTCATTATCAATTAGAATATTAGTTATAGCTTCTTGCATATCATTCAATAAATTTTTAGCATCAGGAAAAGATTCGTTTAATTTTTCTTCAATATCGTGGTAGACATCAGGTTTTAAAATGCGTAAACATATATTTTCTAATTCACTTTTAATTGAATTTATTCCAAGTCGATGGGCAATTGGCACCAACACATTCATAGTTTCATTTGCTTTATGTTTTTGCTTTTCTTTTCGAACGGCCCAGATTGTTCTCATATTGTGCAAACGATCAGCTAATTTTACATATAAAATTCTAACATCTTCTGCCATGCCAACTAATACTTTTCGTAAATATATTGATGCTGAATCAGAATCATCTGTTGCTTCTAGTTTATTTATTTTCGAAATTATGCTTACAATATTTTTAACTTCGATGCCAAATAAATTTTCTATCTCTTCTTCTGTTGCATTACCATTATTTATTGTTTCGTGAATTAATGCTGCAACGATCGTTGTTTCATCAACATTTAAATTGGCTAAAATATAAGCAACATTTAATGGATGCATTATATAAGGCTCTTTAGTTAATCTAGTTTTTCCAGCGTGATTTTCTAAAGCAAAATCATAGGCTTTTTTGATTTTTTTTAAACTATTATTGCTTTGAAAGTTTTTGTCTACTAATTTTAATAAATCATCAATTGTTAAAATATCAGTTTTCACTATGTATCTCATCCTTACTTAATCGGCGGTGACTACCTTTAAAATACTCTTTTAAATATTTATCAAACACTTCATCATCGGTATTTAAAATATCATCTACCATATTATATAATTCTAAATTGGTTCTTTTAGACCAAGAGGTTTTACAACAATTCCATATATCTTCTTCGTATATATAAGTATAACCTTTTTGATGTAAGGTTTTCTTTTTGCTTTTTAAAGCCGGTAATAATCTTTTATATAATTCATTTAAACTATGGAATTTAATTTCGTTCATTTATCTCACCTAAAAATTATTTAATTTCATATAGTTATTATATAACAAATTAGAAGATAATTAAAGGTGATTTATGAGAAACAACAAGTTTTTTATTTCAACTCTAATACTTATGTGTAGTGGCTTAATTACAAAAATATTAGGTTTTATAATAAGAATTATTTATACCAGAATTGTGGGAGAAGAAGCTATAAGTTTATATACGATTGTTATGCCTACATACTCTTTGTTAATTACATTTGCTACATTAGCTTTACCCCTTGCTATCTCAAAACTGGTGGCGGAAAATAAAAAACGTCCGCAGAAAATTTTAATCAATTCTAGTTTTATTATAATGCTTGTAAATGTAGCTATAATTTTAATTATCTTTTTAAGCGGTGAGTTTATTGCTGTTTCTCTTTTAAAAGAACCAAGAGCAACAAAATTAATATATGCAATGGCTTTAACGATTCCTTTTATTAGTATATCGAGTATTTTAAAGGGTTATTTTTTTGGTAAACAAAAGATGTTTCCAAATGCTTTATCAAATATTATTGAACAAATAATAAGAATTATTTTAATTATTTTAATTATTCCAAAACTAATGAATAAAAGTATAGTTTACGCGGTAATGGGACTTATTTTAATGAGTATCGCATCAGAAACGGCTTCGATTATAACTTTCTTATGTTTTGCACCTAAAAAATTTAGTATAAAAAAATCTGATATTAAACCAGATTTGGCAACTTTTAATGATATTTTAAGCATAAGTATCCCAACGGTTTCTTCTAGATTAGTAGGAAATATTGGTTTTTTCTTTGAACCTATCTTTCTTACTAATATATTATTGTATAGTGGGTTTAGTAACAGTTATATTTTGGCAAACTATGGCGCATACAACGCCTATGCTATTTCTTTGCTTACTCTTCCTAGTTTTTTTATTATGGCAATTTGTTCATCTATTGTCCCCGAAATAAGTAAGTTTTATAGTCGAAATAATCTAACTTGGGTGAGAAAAAGGTTTAAACAAGCAACGATATTATCTTTTATTATGGGACTAGTTTTTTCTTTATTTATTATGTTATTTCGTAATGAACTTTTAACTATTTTATATAAAACCACAACAGGAAGCGAATTTATTAAAGTTTTAGGTCCTATCTTTGTTTTATTCTATTTAGAAGGGCCATTAACCAGCACTATGCAAGCAATTGGTAAAGCTAAAACAACATTTACAATTACTTTTTTAGGTATTATTGTTAAATTAAGTGTTATGAGTTTATTAGGATTTGCAGGATTTGGTATTTATGCTTTAATTTATGCTGAAATACTTAATATAATCTTTGTTGTATCATTAAATAGCATTTTTATTAAAAGGTATTTATTTTAAATTAGTTGTTCTAATCACATAAATTTTATTATTTTTATAAAAAGCGTAGAAAATATTATCTAAAGTTAAATTTTTCTCAATAATTTGATTCATTAACCAATCT
Source organism: Bacilli bacterium (assembly GCA_017435485.1). Lineage (GTDB taxonomy): Bacteria > Bacillota_I > Bacilli_A > RF39 > UBA660 > RGIG1752. Next base: position 29,456 of record JAFSEY010000014.1, on the reverse strand, counting down.
TTATCTTTTTTTATGTATAATAAAGATTTCTCTTGAACTTTACCATCTACAATTAAGGGCATCGGATAGGCTTTTTTTGTTTTAAAAATCCCATATTTAAAAATTGATAATTTTCCATTCGGTTCTAAAAACGCATACTCTACTTCTTCAATGTTTCTAATTTCTTTTTGGCGTAAACTCATCAAAAGATCATCTAAGGTATATCTTTGTTTAATCATTTCATGATAATTTACTTTGCCGTTACTAATAATTAAACTAGGTTTCCCACCAAAAACATTTCTAAATGTTCTGGATTTTAAAGAAATATAAGATAAAATAATTTCTAATATTACCAAAGTCGCTATGGGAAAGATAGTTAAAAATATGGAGTTTTCAGGATTTTCAATACTAATTGCTGTTAATTCCGCAATCAGTATTGTTACAATTAAGTCAATTATCCCTAATTGCCCTACTTCCCTTTTTCCCATTAACCGGTAAGCTAAAATAATAAAAAAGTAAAAAAAGATTGTTTTTGTTACTACTTGAAATAGTTCCATTAAAATCACCATTTATATTATGATAAACTTCATATTATTTTAAACATTCGAATAAGATAAATTAGGTGATAAAATGGTTAATTGGTTAAAAAAATTTAAGAGCGGGTTAATAATAACTGGGGTTATGATTATAATTATAACTTTATTTAGTTTATTTAATTATTTAGGTTTAAGTTACAATATTACAAAATATCTTTTATTGTTATTAGTTGGAGGCCTATTTTTTATAGCTGGTTTTATAGGCGGAAAAAAGCGTCAGAATAAAGGATATATTGCTGGATTTAAAGTTAGTGTGATTTTGATTGCGTCTTTTATAATTTTAAATTTAATACTATTTAATAGCTCTTTTAGTTTTAAAAGAATAATTTATTATTTTATCTTATTATTAAGTAGTGTTTTTGGCTCAATAATAGGTATAAATAAAAAAGCAATGAATTAATGTAGATCAACCACATACTTATCATTGCTTTTTTTTATGCTTGAATTTTCATTGTATATTTTTTTAGAAATAGGATTTACTAAAATTTCTAAATAATCATTATCATATAACTCTTTTAGTGTAATGTTATCTTTTAAACATTTCTTTTCATTCCAACATTTTTTAGCGGCTTCTAAAGCTTTTTTTTCGACTACTAAATAAGAATCATTATGGTAATCTTTAACTATCTTATATATAGTTGGGATTAAAATTATTAGTCCTATAGCAATTATTGTTGCCGAAAGAATAAACTTTTTGCTAAACTTCTCCATCATATTTTTCTCCATAATAATTTTTGATAAATTCTTCTCGGAAATCCAGTAAAGTATCATTTTTTATATTTTCTCTAATCTGACTCATTAAATTTGTTAGATAATTTATATTGTGAATAGATAAAAGTCTAGCTCCAAAAGTTTCTTTAACATTAATTAGATGTCTTATGTAAGCTTTAGTATAATTTTGACAAGCATAACAATTACATGTTGTATCGATTGGAGTAAAATCTTCTTTATATTTGCTATTTTTTATATTTATTTTGCCATATTTAGTATATGCATGTCCATGTCTAGCAAGTCTGGTTGGCGATACACAGTCAAATAAATCGATACCTCTAATAGAATTTTCTATTAAATCAATCGGATCTCCAACCCCCATTAAATAACGGAATTTATCTTTTGGTAGATGTTTAGTTGAATAAGAAACCATTTGATACATTATGTTTTTGGGTTCGCCAACGCTAGTTCCACCAACTGCATAGCCATCAAAGCCGATTTTAACTAGTTCTTCAGCACAATGTTGACGTAAGTCAGCATAGTCTCCTCCTTGAACGATCCCAAAAAGCATTTGATTAGGATTATTAAAAGCATCTTTACCTCTTTTGGCCCATCTTAAGGTTCTTTCAACACTATCTTTTAAATAGTTGTATTCGGCAGGATATGCTACACATTCATCAAAACTCATTGCAATATCACTATCTAGTTTATTTTGGATTTCAATTGATTTTTCTGGTGTTAAAAATAATTTATCGCCATTAAGGTGATTTTTAAAGATTACTCCTTCTTCTGAAATATCTTTGGGTTTCGCTAAGGAAAATACTTGGAATCCACCTGAATCGGTAAGGATTGGCCCATCATAATTCATAAATTTGTGTAATCCTCCGGCTTTTGCTACTATATCTTCGCCTGGTCTTAGCCATAGATGATATGTATTTGATAAAATTATTCCTGAATTAACAGCTTTTACCTCTTCAGGAGACAATGTTTTGACACATGCTTCAGTACCTACAGGCATGAACATTGGCGTTTCATAGGTTATTCCATTATAGGTAAATTCGCCTAATCTTGCTTCAGTATTTTTTTCTTTCTTTTTTAAATTATAATTAAATTTCATATAAATCACTCAAAATGATTATATCAAAATCAATAGATAATTAGTAGAAAATTTGACAATTTTTGCAAATTAGTGTATAGTATTCGCTTAGAAATGAGGGGAAAAAATGATTAGTATGGCAAGGAAACCATTTGTCTTCGAAAATAAATCATTGCAAACTGCGTTTGAAACATTACCTACAAGAAATATTTTAAAGATAGATGAAAACAGATTAATAGAATTACAACTTTTTGCCGCTCAAATGAAAGATGGTATGATTTCTAGGAATATAAGTTATTATCGTTCTAATAGTACTTTAAAAGACTTTTTTTCTAATGCAGTGAGAATTTTATCTTCAATTAATAGCGATAATTTTTTAGGGGGATTTAATTTTCAATTTTCAAACCTAGACGAAATTGGTTTAGTGATTATGCTGATAGCTGACAGTGAACTTAAATATTTATCAGAATATAAACATGTATATTCTATAAATAATAATGCTGAAGAGGCTAGGAATAGATTAGAAACTGTATTTGGTTTTTATAGTCCTAAATTGCACACAATTGAACTACATTATAAACTTGTTTTAGACAAATTAAGCAAAGAATATTCACATAATATAAGAATGAATAAATAAGGAGATGTATATTGATGAATAAAAACAAAAAATGTAATGATTATAATAAATTAGAACCAAAACACATTCAATTTTATAAAGGATTAAAGAAGGATCAATTAGAAAATATTTCTTCTGAAAAAATTGATATGATAGAAAGGTTTGCTACTCTATTTTCTGCTAATAAATATCGTGATTTAAAATTAAGATTTATTTATGCTATAGAAAAAGCTTATTTATGTTATAATACAGGTAATATAACATGTTACACACCTAAGAAAAAAAGCCAAGGATTTGCAGAAGAACAAAAAGGAGATGTAACCACGCTACCTATAGAAAATGATGCTGAAGTATTATTATTTGTAATGTTTGCGACTGATCCCGAATTTCTTTTATTAAGACATAGCGCAAACAAAAAAACAATCGAAGAAATGAAATCCTCTTGCTATAAATATGCTTATTTTTGGGATTTACAGTTATTAATTATAGAACAGAGATTTACTAAATTATTATTAAGTCGTCAAGGTAATTTGTTGGAAGATGATAATAGAATAGTCGATTCTAAGCTACAAAGTAGAAATTAAAAAATTCTAAAATTTAATTTTTAGAATTTTTTATTTGTAATAAACATCGAATCTCCAAATGAAAAGAATCTATATTTCTTTTTTATAGCCTCATTGTAAGCTTTTAAGATAGTTTCTTTAGTAGACAATGCGCTAATTAACATTAATAAAGTGCTTTTGGGTAAATGAAAATTGGTAATTAAAGCATCTATAGCTTTAAATTCATATCCTGGATAGATAAATATCTCAGTATTACCACTACATTTTTTAAAAACATTATATTTTCTCATTATGGTTTCTAAAACCCTTGTAGAAGTAGTGCCCACTGCTATAATGTTTTTGCCTTTTTTCTTGGCGTCATTTAAAATATTGGCATTTTCTTCATCCATCTCGTAATATTCACTATGCATTTTATGATCTAAAATGTTTTCTTCTTCAACTGGCCTAAAAGTCCCCAGCCCTACGTGTAAAGTAACATAACAAATTTGAATGTTTTTTTCAGCAATTTTTTGGAGTAGTTCTTGGGTAAAATGAAGTCCGGCAGTTGGCGCTGCTGCGCTCCCTTCATATTTGGCGTAAACAGTTTGATATCTGTCTTTATCTTCTAATTTTTCTTTGATATATGGCGGAAGTGGCATCTCCCCTAGTCTATCTAAGATTTCTAAAAATATTCCTTCGTAAATAAATTTTACATGAACCATTCCATCATCTAACTTTTCGGTTACAATTGCTTTTAATTCATCTCCAAAAGCTACTTCAGTTCCTATTTTTAAACGTTTTGCTGGCTTAGCTAAACATTCCCAAACATCGTCATTTAATTCCTTTAATAGTAACAATTCAATAACTGCATTTGTTTCGGCCTTACTGCCAATTATACGCGCAGGTATTACTTTGGTATTATTTAAAACTAGGACATCATTTTCATCTAGATAATCAATAATATTTTTAAAACTTTCATGCTTAATGTTACCATTATATTTATTTAAAATCATCAATTTTGATTCATCTCTTTTAGATAATGGAGTTTGCGCTATTAGTTCTTGAGGTAAGTTATAATCAAATTCATTTATATTCATTATAAATTACTCCAATCTGCTGGATATTTTGTACATATAGCTAAAACTTGTTCTTTTAAATCATCTAGATTTTCTTTTCTTTGTAAGGCTTTAATAATAATTTGTCCAATTAATTTAAAATCTTCTTCTTTTAATCCTCTTGTAGTCATAGCGGGCGTACCAATTCTAATTCCGCTTGTTAACCTTGCTTCTGTATCATCAATAATGGTATTTTTGTTTACAGTAATATTGATTGTACTTAAAATATCTTCGGCTTCTTGTCCAGTTATATTAAATGATTTTTTAACATCTATTAATAAAAGATGATTATCAGTACCATTTGTTAAAATTGCAATGCTATTTTCTTTAAAACATTCTGCTAAACTTTGAGCATTTTTAATTACTTGGTTTTGATAATCTTTAAATTCTGGTTGTAAAGCTTCATAAAAGCATTGAGCTTTAGCTGCAATCACATGCATTAAAGGTCCGCCTTGAATGCCAGGAAAAATCGCTTTATTTACTTTTTTGATGATATTTTCATCATTAGTTAAGATAAATCCACCCCTTGGACCTCTTAAGGTTTTATGCGTTGTTGATGTTACTACGTCAGCAAAAGAACATGGATTTGGATGTAGTCCAGCAGCAACAAGTCCAGCGATATGGGCCATATCTACTAACAATAAAGCTCCTATTTCGTTGCAAATTTCTTTTATTTTTGCAAAATCAATAATTCTAGAATAAGCGCTTGCTCCAGCAACAATCATCTTCGGTTTATATTCTAACGCTTTCTTTTTTAAATCATCATAATCAATTAAGCCAGTTTTGCTATTTACATTATAAGAAATAAAATTATAATCTAATCCGCTAAAATTCACTTTATGCCCGTGGGTTAAATGTCCGCCATGAGTTAGATTTAATCCTAAAACGGTATCGTGTTCATTTAATAAAGCTTTGTAAACGGCCATATTAGCTGATGAACCACTATGTGGTTGAACATTAGCATATTTACTACCAAATAACTCACAAACATAAGAAATAGCTAACGATTCAATTTCGTCAACATTTTCACATCCGCCATAATAACGTTTACCGGGATAACCTTCGGCGTATTTATTAGTAAAGATACTTCCTTGTAATTCTAAAATAGCTTTTGAAACATAATTTTCAGAAGCAATAAGTTCAATATTATTTTGTTGTCTATAAATTTCATTATTTAATATTTCTTGTATTTTTTGATTCATTTAATCATCTACTTTCTTTGCGTTTCTGCTGCTTCGATAACATTTTCCATTAGCATAGCAATAGTCATAGGTCCAACCCCTCCCGGTACGGGAGTAATATGTGATGCAATTTGAGATACTTCTTCAAAATTAACATCACCGCATAACTTATTATTGCTACGATTAATTCCTACATCGATTACGACTGCCCCATTCTTAACATAATTTTTCTTAACTAAATTAGCAGTTCCTGTTGCGCTGATTAAAATATCAGCTTGTTTAGTTATCTCACTTAAATTACTTGTTTTAGAATGACATACTGTAACGGTAGCGTCGTGATTTATTAGATAATTAGCAAGAGGTTTTCCCACAATATTACTTCTCCCTATTATAACGATGTTTTTGCTAGTTACATTTATATTATAATATTCTAGTATTTTGATAATCCCTTTAACAGTACATGGAATAAAACCTTTTTTATTTAAAGAAAGAGCCCCAACATTATATATATTAAACCCATCAACGTCTTTTTCCATACTTACAGTATCAAATATTTTTAAAGCATCCAAATGCTTAGGTAGCGGAGCCTGAATTAATATACCATGAATGTTTTGGTCATTATTTAAATCTTTGATAATCTTCTCTAATTCTTTTTCACATATGTTTTCTTCGCATGTAATAACTTTAGAACCGATTTGCAGTTTTTCACACATTTTGGCTTTATTTCTAACGTAAATTTGGGAAGCTTCATCGTTGCCAACGATTAAGACTGCTAGCGTTGGAATAATATTATTTTCTTTTAATTTATTAATTCTAACTTCTAAGTCTTCATATGTTTTTTCAGCAACTTTTTTGCCGTCCATTATTATTCCCATATACTGCCTTCCTTTCCACCAACTAATTCTAAAGCTTTTTCGGTCACAATTCGACCAGATTTAGTTCTTTTTACAAATCCTTCTTGAAGTAAAAATGGCTCAACAACATCTTCAATTGTACTTACTTCTTCACCAATAGATGTTGCAATTGTTTCAACTCCAACTGGTCCTTTATTAAATTTATAAATTAAAGCATTTAAATATTCCAAATCGATTCCATCAAGACCATATGGATCTACTTTTAATCTGTCTAGTGATTTTAGAGTAATATCTAAATCTATATAGCCTTCTCCTTCAACTAACGCAAAATCTCTTACACGTTTAAATAAACGATTAGCAACTCTTGGAGTTTTGCGACTTCTTTTAGCAAGTTCTAAAGCGGCATCTTCATTAATGTTCATATCTAATACTCTACTAGTTCTTAAAACTATTTGTTTTAATTCTTCGGTTGAATAATAGTTTAGCTTGGAAACAATCCCAAATCGATCACGTAATGGACTAGAGATATCTCCAGCTCTTGTAGTAGCACCAACTAAAGTAAAAGGCGGTAAATCAATTTTAATGTTACGAGATTTTCCTTCACTACCTATTACAATATCCAACTCAAAATCTTCCATAGCTGGATACAAGATCTCTTCAATAAATTTTGGAATACGATGAATCTCATCAACAAATAACACATCTCCTGGTTCAAGGTTAGATAGGACAGCTGCTAAATCACCACTTTTTTCAATTGATGGACCAGAAGCTGTTTTTAAATTGCTACCTAATTCATTAGCAATAATATGAGCTAAAGTTGTTTTACCAAGCCCTGGAGGACCATATAACAATACATGATCAAGTGGTTCATTACGCATCTGAGCAGCTTTAATAAATACTTTTAAATTCTCTTTAATTTCTTCTTGTCCAACATATTCTTCTAAACTATCGGGTCTGATATTTTTATCAAATATATCTTCAGTTGTTTTTTCTGATGTAATTATTCTATCCATAGAAACCTCCTATTTTAATAATAATTTTAATGCTTCTTTTACTTGTTCCTCTATCGATTTGCTTCCGTCAACGTCTTTTAAAATACGTTTAATATCATTTTGTTTGTATCCCAAACTTAGTAATACTTCGATTAATTCTTCGGTATTATCCTCTGTAACAGCGGTCTCGCTATTAATTTTAATTTTTCCTTTAAGATCTAAGATAATTTGTTTGGCTAGTTTATCTCCAATCTTAGGAAATTTAGTTAAATATAATGTGTTTTCTCTATCGATGGCATCAATAATTCCAGCAATACTTCCTGTAGCAAGCATTGGCATCGCCATCTTAGGGCCTAAACCTTTAACATTAATTAATTTTAAAAATAATTCTTTTTCTTCTAATGATTTAAAACCATATAAGCTATACTCATCTTCTCTTATATGATTATAAGTATAGATAGTTACTTCCTTACCTATTTCAAAGCTATAAGGATTCCCAACATAGATACAGTAACCAATATTTCCTACTTCTATAACAACATAATTAGACTCAATTATTGTAATAATTCCTTTAATATAATTTATCATTAAAATCACCTAAAGATATTTTACCATAATAAAAGAAAAAAAGTATATTAATTAATACTTTTCTTTATAAAAGGTTATTTAAAATTATGAGATCTTCTTCACTTAAATCAAAACTAGTGATTGTTATTTCTTTTTGGTTTTCTTTAAATAATTTTTTTATTAAACTTTTTAAATTTTCTTTTTCAAATTCATTTAAATTATATTGAGTTATAATTGGTTCATCATAATTTCCTTGGCATTTATCATTATGACATTCTACTGTGCTTTTTACACGCATAGTATAATCTTCTTGAACAAATATTTCGTATTTATTTTCTGAATTATCAGAATAATTTATTTTATATATATAATCATCTTGCTTATTATAGATAATTATTACACTAACTATTAATCCAATTAATAAAAATATACTAATTATAGGAAATGCTATTTCTTTTTTCATAAAGTGCCTCGTTTCTTTAAATATACTATAACAAATACTTGTTAAAATAACAATTTACTTTGCTATTTTGGTTATTTTAGTATATATTAGTGCTAGGTGGTTTTAATGAAAAAAAATGATTTATTAGATTTAAGTAATACAAATATTTTGCTTATTTCAGATGACAGACAAGATTATGAAGCTATATTAAATTATCAATATAAGAACGTTGATTATTTTTCGTCACATATTGTGGCTTTTAAATATTTTAAAGAACATCCAGAAATGTTAAAACAATATAATATGATTTTATTTAAAGGTGATACGAGCTATTCTTATAGATTGCCATTTGAAATATCTTTGATGAATTTTATGAAACAGTTTGCAAAATTATATATTCAAGATAATACTCTAGTATGGCAATATATAAAAGATCCTTCAAATGGCTCTTATCGTGTATATAAAATAATAAAAGATGATTATAGAGCTTATTCATATATTGAGTGTGAAGATTTCATAAATTTAATCAACCGAGCAGAAACTAACATTTTATTAAATGAAAATGCTAAAGTAAAAAAATATACCCCAATTAAATTAAATGCCCAACATTTCCCTGTTAGAATGAGTGATATAAAAATACTTTATTTAAATTCTTTTAAGTTATTAGGTGACGTAAATAAAATAAAGGAAGAGTTAGCTAAATTAGGAATTACTAATGTTGAATTTAGTGACGAAACTACATTTAATTTAAATAGTAAAGTTATTGAACGTTTTGGTGAATATGACATTGTAATTTCTAGTTATATGAATTCTCCCGAATTAATGAGTTTCCAGAAAGAATTAGCTGGACAAACCGAATATTACGGACGTAATTTATCAATGCTAGTAAGATATCATGATAATGTAGTTAAATTTAAACACGAACAAATTAGTTTTTCTTATTGTCTTGCTGGAATAAAAGCTGGAGAAGTAGAATCTTATACAAGTTATATAAATCAAGACGGATATAATTATCCTTTAGTTTATAAAAAGGAAGTTAAACATTATAAAGATGATTCAATGACAGAATTAATAGTTGTTGAATGCGCTTTAAATCAATATTTACAAGCTTTAAAAAATATTGGGCATGGTATTACAGATGCACATGAATATAGTATAAGCGGTTTTGAAGTTTATAATGATGTTTTTGCAAAGAAAAAAGCTCAAGAAGAAATTGATATGGAAGAATATCATAAATTATATCGAGTTATTTCTACTATCGAAAGAGCTCGAAAAACAGCAGATATTTCAAAAGATATGGAAAACTTGGTAATCACGAATCTTGGAATAAGTAATCTATACGATATGTATGCAATTGATATTATGGAAGGTGAGAAAATTAAATATAGAATTGAATTAAAACCTCAAAAAGTATTTTCAGGTTCTGAAGATTTTTCCATAATAACTTATATCGATGATAAGAAAACTAGAAAGGATTTTGCGTTTTGGAATACTAATAACGAACATATAAATCGTTTTACAAAAAGTGTGTATCCTAATGATGAGGAAAAAGCTTTGTTTTATCAATTAAGTAATTTAATTTGTTCAATATTAGAACCGTTGATAGATAAGCTTTATGCTTCTGGTGTATTAAAAACTTATACTTTTACTAGTGAAATAGAAAAAATTAAAACAGTTAAAAAGATCAATAAAAATGTTTTAATTAAATTAGTTGATGAGATTGTTGAAAACGCAGAATGTTATTTAATGTTCTGTCACAAAGGAAATATGATTCCTCAAGTGAAAATTGAATCTTATAATGATGACTATATTATAAGCTGTTATAATAGTTCAAGAATAATTTGCCAAATAGAAATTAACAGAAAAAACCATAGCCTTATAAAACTTAGTAGCTTAGATAAGAATGGACATTTAACCAAACCAAAAAAGATAAATTTAAATAATGATTGCGTAAGTGATGATGATGCGAAAAGAATTTCGATTGTAGGAAAACAAGTAGCTACTTATATACATCCTGTGATACAAGGATATATACATTCATCATTAAATACTGGAGATTTTACATCTTATCCCTACTCTAGAAATCGCCATAAAAAAAGTGACTGGTAGAATAATCTATCAGTCGTTTTTTTAATCACAATCAAAGATTGTTTTATTTAATATAAGGTCCCCATAGGCTTCTTTCCATTCTTTATGGATATAGGAATTATCAAATTCAATTAAAGCAGCTTTAGTAAGAATCATTTCTATCATCAAATCATGCCTGTTAGATAAATCTGAATTTGATTTATAAATCGTTATACTTGAAATTCCTTTAATAGCCAAAGCTTTATTAAATAATTCTTTTATCGGATTTATAATTGCCTCAACATCAACTGTTTCATTAAATTTTACTATTATAAAATGTTTCACTTTTTTACCTGCTTTCCAAAAATTATTTATCAATTTCTTCTAAATATCTCTTATACATTTCATCCATGCTAGAGATGAATTCTTTGTCTTGTTTTATTCTAAATTTTTCATATTCATTTTCTGCTTTTGCAATAGCTTTTTTGTGAGAGATTTTACCAGAATCATTTAATATGTTTTTCTTTCTAAATTTTAACAATTCGTCTGTTTGTTTTATCCAATCGTTCATTGTCATAATTTGATGTTCCTCTGCCATGTCTTCGGCGTAATCAAGAAAACTTATTGTTAATCTTTCTAGTTTTTTTAATTCATCTTCATTTAAATAATTTTTAGCAACACTAATGTCATATTTCATTATTTTTCCATCAGGGGAATTTTTCCAATTGGTAAGCCCCATGTGTAATTTTTCAGAATCTACTCGTTCATAAATCAGTTCTGCAGCAGTTTTACCAGTAATTGCATAATGTAATTTATTTTGAACTATTTTAAAGAAAGTATATGCCTCTTCCGAATCTTTATTATAATCAACACTAGTCGCTTCAAAAACATCAGTAATTTTTTGATATTGTCTTCTTTCGCTTAATCTAATTTCTTTGATAGTTTGTAATAAATCATCATAATAATCTTTACCAAATTTAGGGCCGTTTTTCATTTTTTCTACATCTATTACAAAGCCTTTGATCATATATTCTTTTAATATTTCGGTGGCCCATATTCTAAATTTAGTTGCTTTTTTAGAATTTACTCTATAACCGACAGCGATTATTGCATCTAAATTATAAAAATCAAGTTCTCTTTTTACATTGCGATTTCCTTCTTTTCGAACTATTTCCATTTTGGAAATAGTTGAAACTCTATTTAGTTCTTCATCTTCATAAATGTTGTTTAAATGTTTATTTATTGCAGGTACATTAACATCAAATAATTCTGACATGCTTTTTTGCGTAAGCCATATTGTTTCAGCTTTTAATACAACATCAATATTTATTTTTCCTTCATCTGTTTCATATAATAAAATATTACTTTCATTCATCATATTCACATCCTTTCTAATTATTTTTTTTATTAAATGTTTCCCTTAAATTCTAAAATGCATATAGTTTCAACATGATAAGTCCAACTAAACATATCAAAAATTTTTACTTCTTTTATTTCATAATAATTTTTTAGAATAGCTAAATCTCTTGCTAACGTAATAGGATCACAAGACATATAAAATATTTTTGGTATTTTGTTTTGAATAATGGTGTCTATGGTTTCTTTATCCAATCCTTTCCTTGGTGGATCAACAATTAAAAAACTAATTTGTTCTTTAATTTTTTGAAAGCTTTGCGCTACATCACCAAGCATAAAATACATATTGTCTATTTTGTTTATTTTACTATTGGTTATAGCATCAGAAATAGCATTATCTACTATTTCTATTCCGTAAGTCTTTTCGGCTTTATCCGATGCTAAAATGCCTAAAAATCCGACTCCGCAATATAAATCAGCAACAATATCATTTTCTTTTACTTGTGATTTTAAATATTCATATATTTTAAGACATACATCAAAATTGATTTGAAAGAAAGCATCATAAGAACATTTAAATAAATATTTATCAAAGTTAAATATCAAATGCTTTTCTCCAAAAATTAGTTTGTCATTTAAAATAATTGATGCTATTTTGCTATTTTTATCAAAAGATTCTCTTGTTACAATTATATCTTCTTTAGTTTTTATCCATATTAAGATTTCATCATTTAAATTAGTTCTTAAAGTTATATCAGCATTATTTAATCCTAATTTAGAGATAGATAAAATCAATTCATTTAAGGGGCTTTTGGCAACCTTACATTCATTAATTTCAACTATCTTGTGACTATTTAATTCATAAAAGCCGACTTTTTTTTCACGAACTTTTATTTCGATTTTATTGCGATAATTATATACATTTGGATTAGCAATTATCTCTATATTAGAATTTGGTAAATTAAATTTTTGAAATATTTCTGCTACTTTTTGTTTTTTAAAATCTAAAGTATCTTCGTAAGTCATATGTTGTAAATGACATCCACCACATATTCCGTAGTAAGGACAAAATGGTTCTACTCTTTTTGGGCTAGTAATAACATATTTTTTTACTTTACTCTCATTGTATTTGGAATTTTCTTTGATATTTTCAACAATTACATGTTCAGCTGGTAAGGCATTAAAAACAAAGTTTATTTTGTTATCATCAAAGTAAATACCTCTTCCAAAATGATCTAATTTGGTTATTTTAACTTCTTTTGCCATTTTATCCACCCAAAATGATTATATCGCAAAAATATCTCGCATACTATCCTTTTTTTGGTTAAAAATATAAACGGTGGAATCAAATGAACAAAATAATAGCAAAACTGAAAACAAATAAAAAGAAAATGCCAGAATTAATTATTAAAGAATTACGTTGTGGGCTTTTTGATAAAATTTATGTAGTCTTTTTGGAGACCACTTCTAGTGGAGATAAGATAAATGATTATATTTTAAAAAATCTAGTTAATTATCATAAAAAGATTGATGCTAACAGTTTAAAAGATTATATAGCTGGTCCAAATACGAAGGTAATTACGGAAGAAGATATTTTTTATTATATATCTAATGGGTTTACTTGTGTTATATTAGATGAAATGATATGTGCTGTTGAAACAAGAGCAGATATAAATAGAAGTATTTCGGCTCCGAACTCAGAGCCTTCATTAACTGGCCCAAAAGATGCTTTTACGGAAAATTATCAGATGAATGTTGGTTTGATTCAAAAACGTTTAAAAGATGAAAATTTAACAATTGAAAATTTTGATATAGGACGAAGAACCAAAACTAAGATCGGAGTTTTATACCTTTGTGATATTGCGGAAGAAGAATTAGTTGAAAACTTAAGAAATAAAATAAATAAAATTGATATAGATGGATTAATTGATTCAGCCGAATTATCTTTATTATTGGAAAGCAATGATAAAACTTCATTTCCAACGATTATAAAAACGGAAAGACCTGATTTTGTATGTAAAGCTTTATTAGAAGGTAAAGTTGTTATTAGCGTTGATACTTCTTGTTTTGCTCTTATATTACCAGCTTTTTTTATTGATTTTATTAACCCTTCAGCTGATGTATATTCCAAAAAAAGTAATATTAATTTTGTAAAGATTTTACGAATTGTCTGCTTTGTTATTTCAATGCTTGCGCCAGCTGTTTATATCGCCATTATTAATTATAATCAAGAAACTATTCCGACAAGTCTTTTGATTAATTTTAGCATTCAAAGAGATGGAGTTCCCTTCCCTGCTATAGTTGAAGCAATTATAATGATTATTTTATGTGAAATATTAAGAGAAAGCGATTTACGTTTTCCTAATAGTTATGGTAGTGCTATTTCTATACTTGGTGCTTTAATCTTAGGAGAAGCTGCCGTATCTGCTGGAATTGTAAGTCCTATTATGATTATTGTCATTGCTTTTACTTTTATTACCAGCTTAATATTTACGGAATATGAACTCATTAATGCTTTAAGACATTATCGCTTTATATTCTTATTTGGAGCAGCCATTTATGGTATTTTAGGAATTATCTTTGCGTCACTTTATTTTCTAGCCAATATTAATAGTACTTATAGTTTTGAAAAGCCTTATTTCTTTCCGATAGCTCCTTATGGAAAAGAATATATCTTTAAGACATTTTTGAAAAGACGTACGGTAGATGATAATAAACGAAGTGAAATGCTTACACAAAAAAATCTTACTAAACAAAGGAGTAATTTATGAAAAAAATACTTATTTTAGTAATAATTTGCTTTTTTACAAGTGGTTGCTATGATTACGTTGAATTAAATGATTTATCAATTGTGTCTGGAATTGGAATTGATAAAAATGAAAATGAATATGAAATTACTTATGAAATATTAAATGATAAAAAACAAGGTAAAGAATCTGCTCAACAAAAAAGCATTTTAATTAGTGGTACAGGCTCTACTTTACCAGAAGCTTTAATTAACGCTACAAAAAAAAGTCCTAAGCAAGCTTATTTTGCTCATTTGAAATTATTAGTTTTATCAAATAGCGTAGCTGATGAAGATATGGAACAATTAGTAGAATATTTTTTACGAAACCCAAATATTCGTAGTGAATTTTATATGGTTATAACAACTAATAGCACTAGTAAAGAAATCTATGAGTCAGCTAGTGAGGAATCTCCAGTCATAAGTGAACAAATAAATACGATGATTGAAAGAAACTTTAAAACCAAAAATAATATTACAACAGATAATTTTGAAAAAATAGTTATTGATTTCTTAGAAAATGGATATGATGCTATCATTCCAACAATTAGTTTAGAGGAAAAAGAAATTTCTTTAAATGGAAATGCTTTATTTGATGGCTATAGCTTAAAAAAATTGCTTGATTCTGAAGAATCTTTAAATCTGAATATTTTAAAAAGTGAAGCTAAAAATGCTATCTATAGTTTTAATTGTCCAAATAATAGCGAAGAAAAAATAACGTTAAATATTTATGACTCTGGAACAGAATTTAAAATTGATGACAAGAATAAATTAAAAATTAAGGTTTCTTTGATGGCTGAAATAAAAGAATACGCTTGTAAAGATAGTTTAAAAGATATTGATACATATCAAAAATATAATAAATTATATGCCAAAGAATTTGAAACTAGATTAAATGATTTTTATCAAAATTTAATTGATGATAAAGCTGATATATTAGGAATTGGTAAAAAGCTATATAATAAAACAAGAAAATATGATAAAGACGCATGGGCTAATTTGGAATACGATCTAAATGTTGATTTAAAAATAAATAAAGATGGTTTAATTTTTGAGGTGAAAGATGGCAACTAAAAGACAAAAAATATTTTTAGCATTCTTTTTAATAAGGGCAACTTTTTTTGGGATAGGTTTTTCGAGAATTATCGATATTTCTTTACATGATACTTGGATTAGTGCTCTTCTAGGTATGGGAATCGGAGCTATATTTGTTTTTATCTTAGCAAAATTTATGGATTTAAAAAAAGGCAAAAGTTTAAGCGAGTTTTTATCGGAATATAAAGGATTAGGAATTTTGTTTAAAGGGATTATTATTTTGCTTGCGTGTTTTTTAATTATTGAGGGATTAACGATGCTAATTAATTTTAAAACTTCATTTTTCTTATTAAATACACCTAATTTTTTTATAAGTATTCCAGCTGTTTTAATAACCTTGTATATTGTTTCAAAGGGATTATCTACTTATTTAAAATCTAATGAAGTGATTTTTTACATAACGGCCACTATTTCTATCTTAGTTATATTAGTTTTATTTACTTATGTTGATTTTGATCATTTTTTACCAATATTGACTGAACCAGTAAAATCAATAGGTTTTTCAGCCTTTGTTTTTGCGACATATAGTAGCGTTCCTCTTCTATTTTTAACAAACTTAAAAAATGATGGCAAAGGTCTTGTCAAAATGTATCTAATAACTAGTTTTGTACTTCTATTAAGTGTGGTAGTGATATTAGGAATATTTGGTCCTACTCTAGCTGATATTTATCGTTATCCAGAAATGATCGTTTTAAAGAAGATTAAATTATTTTCTTTCATTGAAAAAATTGAAAGTATCGTTTCAATTATCAGATTATTTGATAATTATGCTTTGGTAGTTTTATGCGCTTACACAATTAAAGATTTATTTAAAGATAAAAAGACTGGAAGTATTATATTAGCTATTATCATGGCAATTATCTTTTTTGCTACATCATTTGTCATTACAGATAATTATATTAATATTCTAAGAAATTATTATATTACATTCTATGTTTATTTAGGAGGATTTGTAATTGGACTTGCGTTACTTTTTATGGCCATAAAAAAAAGGCGTAAGCCTTATATCCAACGTGAAATGTAAATGTTTCTGGTTGTATATTCTTGATAATGGTTAAATATAGCTATAATACTATCTACAATAGCTTTTAGAATGTTATCACAAGTTTTACTAATTCTTACTTTAACTAATTCTTTGGACATTTCTTTTCTAAAAAGATAATCATTAATGTATTTACCTAATACATAATCAATCTTTTTAACAGACTCTATTTCTTCTATATCATCTAATTTTGCTTTAAACAAGTAATCTTTGTATACACTAACCAATTTTTCAGAAACGTAATCTTCTTCATCAAAATCAAAGTTTACGATTGTATAAAAATTTGGACAATATTTTAAAACTTCTTTATTTCTATTCATTGCTACCATCCTTATGTTAATTTAATGATACTATATATAAATTATTTTGGCAAGAAAAAAGTGTTAAAAATAACTGTCTAGTAACATTTAAATTCTTTACTCTACTTGATGGCAAGGTTATAATTATATTAAAAGGTGGAATCAAATGTGAAAAAGAAAAAAATAAGAGTCTCAAAAACGAGTAAAATTATTTTAGTTTTATTAGTAGTTTTAAGTTTTATAGCTTATGGCGCTAAAAAGGTTTATGATGAGTATCAATACAAAAAGACTTATGAATATAAATTAACAGAAAAAGGTTACTCTTTAAAAGAAGCAGAAAATATTTTAAAATTATTTTCTAATAAAAGAGTTGATTATATCTTATCTTTAAATAAGAATGAAAATATCTACAAATTAGCAGAAGAAAAATATTATATTGATTCTAAATTAGAAGAATATCTAGCTTTTTTAGAAGAAAATGAAGAATTAACACTAACTGACGTTATTACTTTAGTAAATGTTAACCGTCATCACGATTTTTATGAAAAAGATATAGAAATAACTGATAAAAGCAATACAATGATCGTAAATAAATATTATGTATTAAAAGATGATTATGTACCAGATAATTTAGCTATTATTCCTACAACTCACTCTTGGGGTGCTTATGGTGAGAATCAAGCGACAGCAGATACTGTTAATGCTTTTATGAATATGGCTCAAGCCGCTGCTACTGAAGGTATTAATCTAATGGTAAATTCAAGTTACCGAGATTATGCCGATCAAGAAAGAGTTTATAAATTATACGAAGATAGCTATGGAAAAGAATATGCTGATAATATTGCTGCTAGGCCTGGACATTCAGAACATCAAAGCGGTTATGCTTTAGACATTTTTAGTACCGATAGTACTAGTCAAAAAACATTTGCTGAATCTAATGCTTATGGATGGTTAAAACAAAATTGTTATAAATATGGCTTTATAATTAGATATCCCGAAGGAAAAGAAAATATTACTGGATTTAATTTCGAGTCATGGCATTATCGTTATGTCGGTGTAGAGATTGCAACTTATATTCAAGAAAATGATATCACTTATGATGAATACTATGCTTATTATTTACAAAAGTAACATTATATTACTTTTTTTGTATATTAATTTATAAATTAGCTCATTATTTAATTAGGTGATATAGATGTTTAATATAAAGAAAAAACCTAAATTTATTACAAAACTAGGTTTTTATCAAGAAACTATTTTTAACGCTAATATTAAAAAAGATTTTAGAGAATTAGCAAAAAAGCATAAACTTTCAAAATAGTTTATGCTTATTTAATATCATTCTTTTTTGCTAAACCTTCAACAGCTTTTAAAACTTCGATTGGAACAGCAAATATTATGGTATTAGATTGATCACTACTTAAGTCATTTAAAGTAGATAAAGTTCTTAAATGTAATGCTCCAGGAGTTGTTCCCATCATTTCAGCAGCTTTAGATAAGTTTTCAGCAGCTTCTACTTCACCAACTGATTTAGTAATTACAGCTAATTTTTCTCTTTCTGCTTCAGCAGCTTTAGCAATTACACGTTTCATTTCTTCTGGTAAGCTTACGTCTTTTAATTCAACATTTTCAACTTTAACTCCCCATGGATCAGTAGCAGCATCAATTACTTTACAAATTTCTGCAGATATTTTTTCTCTTTCGCTTAATAATTCGTCAAGAGTTACTGAACCGACAATGTTTCTCATTGTAGTTTGAGCAAGTTGACTTACTGCAAAATAATAATCTTGTACTTCACAAACAGCTTTTCCAGCATCAAAAATTTTATAATAGATAACGGCATTGATTCTTATAGATACGTTATCTTTAGTAATTGTTTCTTGTTCGGGAACATCTACTGCTCTTGTTCTTATATCGACCTTTCTAAAATGTTGAAATACTGGTAAAACTATTTTCCATCCTGGAGTTAAAACACCTGAGAATTTTCCAAATGTAAATAGTATACCTCTTTCGTATTCATTAATTTGTTTAATTGAACTTAATAGTATTATTGCTACAATAACTAAAAGTATCAACAACATATTTCCACATCCTTCCTTCTAAAATAATTATAGCATGAAGTTAAAAGAATATGAAATAAAAAAGAAAACCTTTACAAATGGTTTTCTCGTTTATCTTCTTAATTTTAAATCTAAGATGTTTTGATTGATTTTAGGATTGGCAGTTAGACAATAATAAATTGAGGCATCCCATGTGCAATTGTCACCAACAAAATAAGTGCTATTAATTCTAAAATCTTTTGAATTAATATTATAGTAAGCTTTTGTTAGCGCGATTTCGTCATCGGGATTTATATTGTGTAAAAGTGTTGGAATGTGTGCTCCTGCTAAAATCATTACTTCATATCTAGCAATTTTACATTGTTCTAACAATAGATCCTTATATTGAGAATCTGAATTTTCAATTTCTCTTAATTGTTCATCAATTATTTCTAAATAATACTCTTTTTGCCCATTGCTTATATATCTAGAGTATACAAGATTGAGCATATAACTGCGACTATCTACTGAGTGAGCTTTTAAAATGGTTTTACGCATATTCTTAACTTCTTCAGCGTCCGCAACAGCGTAAATTTCTCTTAACTCATCGGCTTTTAATTTTGGCATTTGTTCTGGAATTTCACGATTTTTCTTTTCGTTTTCAAGTTTTTCCATTAATACTCTAATTAGTGGGATATCTTCTTTTTTATCACTTAGTAATTCAGCTTGTTTAGCAGCGCATTTTGATAAAAATAATATATCTTCTAAACTTAAATTGTAATCTTTTGTAGTTGCTTTACAACGTTCACAATATAATTCTTCTCCAGTATAAACTAAAAAGTGATGATCAGAACATAGTGCTCGACTATCTTCATCTTTTATAAATTCATTAAATACTATTGAACTTAATGTATCGTCTCTTCGTCTTCTTAATTCGTTTAGCTCTGATTTTAATCTTAGGTATTTAGCAACTTCCGGATACACATCTAATAATCTTTTCTTTAATATCACTACCTTAAGATCTGTATTTTTAGGATTTCTATACGAATCATTAAGTATAGAATATAATTCAAATTGTTCTCTAAAATTTAATGGTTGGTCTGGAGTAT
Source organism: Bacilli bacterium (assembly GCA_017435485.1). Classification (GTDB taxonomy): domain Bacteria; phylum Bacillota_I; class Bacilli_A; order RF39; family UBA660; genus RGIG1752. The sequence goes on along the minus strand of JAFSEY010000014.1, from coordinate 8,973 downwards.
TATAATTATCTTTTAAAAGGTTATCATATTCTTTTAGTTCGTTTTCTATTCTTTTAATATCATTTACTAAATCTAGATAACAAGCTTTCTCAATTATAAAGGATGCATAATCATACCAGAAATCTTTTTTTTCATTTTTTTGTTTTGCCATATTATGTTAAAACCTCCTATATAAGATTATGATATCATATCATGACTATATTTGCTATGTTTTTATTAATCATCACCGGGCGCTAGTTAAATCTCAAAAACCAAATTGATCAGTCTGCATTTTTTATGGTGACGGAAGGATTCAGTTAAAACCTTGTTTAATGTATAATTAAATTCTGGAGATAACCAACTTGCAAACTCTAATGCAATATCGCTTCTTGCAAATGTACCACCATTATTTCCTGATTTTTAAATAATTCCAATAGCATTAGTTTCTTTAATCCATTTTTGAGGTGACATATAAAAACTATTTTTTCCTGCCATATTTTCAAAGGTAGTAAATTCGTGACCTTTGAAATTTTCATTAGTTAATTTTTCTTATAATCCTAGATAAGCAATAACGTCTTTATTTCTCATCCATGTTTGTATTGGTATCTTCGGCTCATCTGGATTTGCATATCTTGCTAGATCTGTTAGCGATATAAACTCTTTATTATCTATTGTTATTACTTTAATTTTATTATCATTAACTTCTAATTCTGATTTTATTATTTCTTGTTTCTATGAAAATTTTATCACATTTTAAGGAATATTAAAACTCGAACTAATCAAAAATGAAAAGTTCGAGTTTCCTATCAATCTGGTGCGATAGGGGTTGTTATCTACAACTTTTTCGCTAAATTAGGAATTAATACATAATTTGTATCAATTTCTACTATAATTCTACCAAATAAAGCAAAAAGTAGCAATTCATTTTGCCACTTTTCTAATTATTTTTTCTTTTTTACTAAACTATATATTTCTTCATGAATATCATTTATTTCTCTCATTTTATTACCATCATTACATTGTATCTTATTCCAAGAAAGATAATCTGCTATAAACATAGCACTTTCATAAACTTTTTTCATAAAGTCTAGATTACTTTCATGTATATCATTAACTATTCCTTCGTTTTGTTTTCTAGCATTTCTCATTTCTGTAACCAAATCAAAAGGAGCATGTAAAAATATAACATTGTCTGGCTCTTTAATTCCAATTTTGCGATATTCAAAATCAATAACATAATCTATAAATTTTTTCTTTTGTTCTATATCTTCAATTAGAGCAGATTGATAAATTAAACTAGATGTAGTATATCTATCAAGTAAAATAACTTTTCCTTGTTCATATAATTGTTTTAAACTTGTATACCAAGTAATACCTCTATCAGTTGCATACAAACTATTTATAAAATATGGGGATAATTCATTAGGTTGTCCAAATTCTCCTTTTAAATATTTTTCTACAGGAGCACCTTGATATGTTCCATAAGATGGGAAGTGATGATTAGCAATTTCTTGTCCATCATTTAGAAAATGATTACACAACATTTCATATTGTGTTGTTTTGCCAATTCCATCACAAGCACCTTCAACAACAATTAACTTTCCTTTTTCCATAATTAAATTTTTCTAACTAATGTTTTTCCTTCACTAAATTTACAATCAGATGAACAATTAAAATCTGGGAAAGTACATCTTGCACCATGAGAATATTTTTCAATATCTTTTGCAAGTGGACTATTTGATTCTTCTAATGCTTTTTTATATTTTAGTAGAGTTTCTCTTGTTTGTTGCATTATCTCAAGTTGTGCTGCTGAACATAATCTTTCTTTGCATTTTAAAATAAAATCTTCATATTTTCCAACTTCACTAATTTTAACAAGTTCTCCTTGTGGGTTAACACCTCTAACAATTTGCATATCTCCAAGCCACTCATCAACTAACATTTGATCATCTGTAATAATTGGTGGAATAAAATATTCTTTTTCATCTAACATTTCCATCTGATAATCTAGAGTTCTATGTCTATGCGCTTGAGCAAGTTGAGCAAAAGACCCCTTATAAGTAGTCGAGTAAATATATCCGAAATGTTCTTCTTTTTTATCTAAATCTTTAGCAAATAAAGATAAATATCTATATTTTTCGTTTTTCATCAACCCTTCTTCAAGAACATTAACATCAGCAAGACCTTCTAATAATTCTTGCATAGAAGATGATAATTTTCTTTCAAAAGCATTACTCATATCAGCATTTTCAATATAATTTTGCATCCAAGAAGCAATATAATTAATTTGTCTTAAAGATGTTGAATAAATCATCTGTGTTGGCATAAATACAGTTACTAAATATCTAGCATTTTCTTGTGCTAATTTTTGAATTTTAGCATCATTATAAATATTTCCATATTGTGATTTAATTTTGATTTTAAATATATCAATCCACTTGTTATATAATCTTTCTTCATCTTCTGTTATAATTGAACCTTCTTGTCTGACAACTGGTGTATATCTTGCTGATTTTTCACTTGTTGTATATTGATGTTCGTTATTAAGCACCATTGCTAAAATTTTAGGCAAATTTTGTAAGTTAAAATTTATTAAAATATGATCATAAACACTATGATGACCATTATTTAATGTCATATCAACTCTACGCATTGTCTTTTCTTCTGGCTCATTTTCAAGATGTGCAAATCCTTCTTTGTCATAACACACACCTGCAATCTTTCCAGATAATTTAATTGCCTCGTCTTTGTCAAAAGTCCCATCTGACTTTAAAAATTGGTTAGGCAAAATACCAACTTTAATTTTTGTTTGTTCCATCTTTTCCTCCTAATTGATATTTTCCCTTTTTACCCTTTTGTCATTTATATATATTATTTTAACATATTTACCTTTCAAAATCATCACTTTTATCAATATTTTTATTATTTTGAATAATATCAATTTCATTATCATCAAGTATTTCTTCTTCATATAAATCATTTATAAAGTCATCATATTTATTGCTAGAGAAGAATTTATCTTGTAAGAATTTAATAAACTTATTCCATAATTCTTTAAAGTAATTTAATGTTTCTTCCAATTTAGATACTTTATCTTCTAATTCATAAATAGTATCATTGGCATCATTTAAGTCGTATTCTAATTCTTCAATTCTATCATCACGAGTTTTAATTTTCTTTTTTAAATTTCTTACTTCGTTAGAGTGTTCTCTTAAATCATCTTCATATTTTTGTAAGACTATATTTATATCATTAGAATCTCTTAAATTAGAAGTAGTATCATTGGTTTGCTCTATATAACTTTTAATTTTATCCACCTCATTACTTGAAATAGAGTAGTATTTATATCATCATTCGCTCAATCAAGATAAGCATCATTTTCATCTAGGAATTTTATAATATGTTCCATATCATAAACACTACGAGTTAATCTATCTAATTTTAAAACAACAATTGTATTACATTTTTTATTCTTAATATCTTCAAGTAGTTCTTCAAATGCTGGTCTATGATTTCCAGTTTTAGCACTTATTCCAGCATCCTTATAAACTTTATATACTTCATAATTTTTATACTCGCACATAGCGCGAAGTCTTTTCTCTTGTTCTGGTAAACTAAAACCATCACGGACTTGATCTTCTGTGCTTACTCTAATATAAATTCCTGCGATTTTCTTTTCTTCATTCACATTTTTAATCCTCCTTTATTCTTTATCACCAAAAAAGAGGCGACAAAGACACATTAAATATTTTTATGTCTTTGACACCTCTTAATAAAATCTAAATAAGTTGTATTAATAAATTTTAAACTTCGTTTCATATTAACCCCCAAAAACATAAAACTTGTTTCTTGGTTACTTATTATAGATATTTAAACATTAAAGTCAAGACATAATCACCATTTTTCGCCTATTTAAAGGCGATTTTGAAAGAAGTTGATAATATTTAATACAATTAATCTAATAACTTAATAAAGTCCTCTAAATCTTTGATTTCAATACTATTTCTTAAATTCCCAATATAGATAGTTTTGGAATAATTAAATACTAGAAAAGTAATACCCTTAATAATAACTCTATGAGGTTCTATATTGGAGAGATTTGTTCTCCTACTATTCTTAATACAACCATTTATTATAGTTGAGTAGTATTACAAAAATCACAAATAAACTCTATTTTCTTTTTTAATTCCTCATCAAAGTGTAATTCTTTACTAACTATACTTACCATTTTTATCTGTCCTTTCTCTAATCACAAAAAAATATCAACTTCTTTTTGAAATTGATACTTTTTGTATATAAAGTTCTAAAAAGTTAGAACAGATTTCCCAATGGTGCGAGTGTCGTAGTAATCTACAACTTCTCTCAAAGACGATTGATATAAGAATCAACCATTGAATCAATATAACACATTTTAACAAAATAATTATATTATATTTTTAACGTTTACTTAAATTTTTTTTGATTAAATGAAATCCGCTTTCAGGAACAATTGCTTTAATACCTGTTTTGTCTATTTGAGCATAACTTGCTTGAGTCAAATGAGTTCTTTTGCTATATCCTGCAATAGCTATTCCATTATTAAAATCACTTGCTCTAAAAAATCTTGGATATAAATGTTCTGCATACTCTTCATTATTTTTTGGATTTAAAATTACTTTGTTACGATCAATATATCCATATTTCCCTTTATATTCTACCACAGCTCTATTATCATGAAATTCATATGCTGACTCAAAACATATAGGAGTAATAAAATTCCCACTATTAATATCAACATATCCGAATAACAAATCATCAGATGCTAATTTTCCAACTATACAAGTACCTTCGTTCCCAAATTCAATATTGTCATAAACAGGATAAATAACTACCATTCCTTCTTTATTGATAAGACCAAAATTATAACTATAACTTTGAGGAACTATATCATCAACTACTTTGGTTGGTTCTATAAATTCATAATATTGTTTAGCATAAGGTCCTATATTAAATGGACCATCAGGTAATTTAATAGCTTTAGCTTGAGTATCACTCAAATCAAAATGTGATAAAACATCTTCATAATATTCTTTTCCTGTTTTTTTAATACCTATTATAACTTCACCATTTTCATTTAATGTATAGGTATCAAAAAATTGAAATCCTAATAAATTATTATTTAAATCAACTAGATTTACTAATCCATTTTCATTAGCAAGCGCAAATTTTACAATAGTATTAAATTCACTTGTTCCTGTTTTTGGCACTTGATTTTCTATTTTAACAATTAAATTTCCGTTCGGTAATTTTTCAATTATTTCAACATTTGATTTTTGCATATTACTCCTCCTTTTTTGTATTGACTACTCTAACACAAATTTAAAAAAAAATCAATAAATGGACTATATTCCTATCTCAAAATCTGTAGGTTTGTCAAACATAAATGACATAGTCACGACAATCCTATTAACATTACTTTAACTTGTTAAAGTAATCACGAAGCAATTCATTAGGAGATCGCCACTTTAACGGTTGTATTGGAAAGTTGTTGTATTCTTTCAAATATTCTTTCAACTGTCCTCTGGCATCTTCTAATGAATAAAAGCGATGCGTAGCATAAAACCGTTCATTATCTTTGCGATGACTTCGTTCAACCTTGCCATTATGTTTTGGGGTGTATGGTTTAATGAGGTCATGCTTGATTCCAGCTTTTTCTAAGCCATGTTCAAATATTGTTTTATTTGTTGGGTCTTTTGATATTAGTCGTTTAGTGAATTCTAATCCGTTATCTGTTCTTATTGTATAAATTTTGAATTTGAATCTTTTTATTAATTCTAGTAGAAATTTATATGATGTATATGTAGATTTTTCTCCATATATTTGCAGATAACGATAACGACTATATTCATCTATTGCTGTATACTGATACAATTTGAACTGACCAACTATACATTTTGCTGGAACGGTTTTTACATCTATCTAAACTCGTTCTCCAGGAAACGTCATCTGAATATATGGTTTGACTTGCTTCTTTGTTTTTCTTTTGAGTTTAGCAAACCTTAAATCTAGTTTCTTTAACTGGTTGTACAAACTAGTTATACTTCTTGTATAACCTCGTTGTTTTAGTTTAACCCAAAACACTGTCAAACCTGTATTCTTATTCTTATCAAACATATCTTTTATTAATTTTATTTTTTCTAAAGTATGTTCATTAGGATGACGTCTTGGCTTTCTACTTTGATTTGCAAGAGAACGAGTTGTTCCGTTGTATCTTTTTCTCCAACGATAGATGTATTGTCTGTTTACGTTGTAAACACGACTCGCTTTTGTTACGCCATATCGATCGGCGTATTTTATGAGAGACTCTCGGTATCTCATTTGCTGAGTAATTTTTGGTTTACTCATGGTTTATCCAACTTCATGTTTCAACTAATTTCTTTTTTTCTTTTATTAAAGTAGCACATGGCTCTGTTAGACTTAATACTTTCATTTTTTGTCACCTTCATACAAGTTTATCCATCCCAAATTTATCCATAATTTAATCTCATCATAGCATTTTACATTTTTACTTGGCATTTTTAACAAAACTAATTCAATTTTTTTATTATAAACAAGTTTTTGGGCTAAACCAAATGCTAATTCAGCAAAAGTTTCTGATCCTATATATCCATATATATTATTTTTATCTTCATTCATAATAAACAATATATCAGTATTAATAATGTTTTCAAAAAAACTTTTATGAATTTTTGGGTATAATTGCATAAAATCATTTTTGTTTATAGGTTTCGGATAATCTAAGACTTCATAATTGTTATTTTTAAATCTAACAATCCAATCATTAATTTGTTTTTGTAATTTGGCACTACCTGCTATAACTATTTTTTTCATATATTATCTTCCAATCAATTTCAATATTTACCACTCAATTATATTTAAGTTATTAAATCTATTTTTCCAACTTGCTACTTTTTTATCATATAATTCTTTAGAGTTTGCTTTATGTTTTATAGGTCTAATTGTTCTACTAAAAATATCACTCAAACCATATGGCGCATAAATTTTTATATTATTATTTTCTTTTGTTATTCCTATTGCATGTACTGTCGCAATCCACTGGTCTATTGCATCTTCAGAATTTTTATATTGGTCAATATTTTTATTTTCATTTTCTTTTTTCCATAAATGCATTCGCGCTTCATTATGAACATCAAATTCATAATTTAAATTTTGTTTTTGAAAAAAATCTATTATTTTATTTTCAAGTTGTTTTTCACTATCTTTAGAAACATTACTAGAATCATAATAAATAATATCAATATCTTTAATTCCATAATTTAATGGTTTATTATCATAATAATTCCAAATAGTTTGAAAAACTGAACCTGTTGCAATATAAAAATTTGGTAATTTCAATGTGTTAATATAATCTAAAATAATCATTAAATCTTTATTTTTTTGTAATATGGAAATAAAAATTTCACATTGGTCATTTAAAGTTTTATAATTCATAAGATTCCTCCAAGTCATTTGTTAATATAATTATATCATTAAATCCATAATTCTCACAGATTTTAATGGGTAAAAAATTAAATATATCAGTCAATAGATAAATATCTATCAAAGTATCTATTTTAAAGATCCTAGTGTTTACAAGTGTTTACGAAGATTTTATACAACATTTTTGGCATAATTTTTACGACATTTGTTACATATTGACTATCAACAATGGTGTGATACAATATAGTAGAATATGAAATAATTGTATCTAATGGTACTAATCTTGTGTCGTGATTAGTACTTTTTTTCATATTCAATAACCCCAAAAAATTTATAATTTTATGTCTTAACTTAGGCCATAAGTTCGGCCGAAAACTTATCGAAAAAGTATCAAATTTGTGTCGAAAATCGCAAAAAAACATATTAAAAAAGTGTGTACGTTTGTATAACGCCCCTTATAATATAAGGGGTTCTAAAGTTAACGATTGTATAACAATGTTTGTAAGTGTAAACACTTGTGTTTTTACTAAAACCTTATGAAATAAAGGAAAACTAGCCACTGGCTAGTTGTTTGTAAACAGGTTTATCCTGCTTAACTATGATTTTAAGAGATTGCAATTTTTATGGCAATAACTTCGACCATTTTGTGTCTTAATTATGACTGAAACTACGACACTATTTTTTGTTATTTTTCTAACTTTGATAGCTATAACTTTGCTATCTTTTTTTGTTTAAGTGGCTGTAAAAAATAAGTAAGTGCGTTATAATTTTTATTAAAAAAGTTGATGAAGTAATTAATGAAAATAATAATTTTAATTCAGACAAAATAAAAGAAGATATTTTGAATCTTCAAAATAGATTATCTAATTTAATTGATTTAAAATTAGATAATAAAATATCACAAGAAATACTAAATAATAAAGAAATAGAAGTAACTAATAAAATTAAAGAGTTAGAAAACAAACTTGCTGATAATAAAGATTTAGAATTATCACGTAAAGAAAAGTTAGAACAGATAAATAATATAACAAAGATTTTAAAACAATATAAAGGGCTAACTAAATTTAATGAAGATATATTTAATAATTTAGTGGATAGAATAATTATTGGCGAGAAGTTAGATAATGGTACAGAAGATTTATATAAAATCAAATTTATTCTTAAAACTGGTGAGATGATTAAAGATAATCTACCAAATAACAAATTAAAAATTGGTAGTGATATGGGACACTATGGTTTTAGTATAAATAAGCAATCACTTGAAATAAAAGAAGATAATGTATCTGCCTATGTATTACGTAAGAACTCGAATATAAAGACCTGCTATTTTTTAATATTATCATACATTTTATCATCTCCCTTTTTCTAATTTTTCAAAAAAAGAGGAGTCAAAACTACTAGCACCAAAACTAATATTTTGACTCCTCAAATAAGACATTTAATTCATTTGATAATTCGTATATAAATTGTTTAATCATAGAAGTACCTCTCTTTCCCCTAAATAAAGACGATACT
>JAFSEY010000013.1 GCA_017435485.1 Bacilli bacterium | reverse complement strand
GAGCTATGAAGCCAAATGGCGGTTCCGACCGGGTTCGAACCGGCGATCTTCTGCGTGACAGGCAGACGTGATAACCACTACACCACGGAACCATGGTTGCGGGAGAAGGATTTGAACCTACGACCTTCGGGTTATGAGCCCGACGAGCTACCAAGCTGCTCCATCCCGCGATATGATAAATTTAAATGGCGGAGGAAAAGGGATTCGAACCCCTGCGCCGCGTTAACGACCTGTCGGTTTTCAAGACCGATCCCTTCAACCGGACTTGGGTATTCCTCCGTATTGTCTGTGACAACAAATTGATTATAACATAAGTATTTTTTGAATGTCAACAAAAAAGGTTATTTTTCTTTTAAATATTATAATACTGTCAAAAAAGGTGAAGTAAAAAGAAAAATAATGCAATTTTTTCTAAAAAAGACTTGATATTTTAAAAAAATAATATTATACTAAAGAAGTCTTATGAAATTAAGACAGTGCCTGCCCAAGTGGCGGAACAGGTAGACGCACAGGACTTAAAATCCTGCGGGCTTTAAAACCCGTGCCGGTTCAAGTCCGGCCTTGGGCACCACTTAGATATTTACTGGATTATTCCAGTTTTTATTTAGATATAGGTGCTTGCAATTTGCGAGTGCATATAATATAATGATGTTGCGTTATAAATGTGGATATGCGCCCATAGCTCAATTGGATAGAGCGTTAGACTACGGATCTAAAGGTTAGGGGTTCGACTCCCTTTGGGCGCACCATAAATAACGGGAAGTAGCACAGCTTGGTAGTGCACTTGGTTTGGGACCAAGGGGTCGCAGGTTCGAATCCTGTCTTCCCGACCATTTAAGAAATCAACTCCTTAAAAGGAGTTTTTTTTATGTAAATAAAGCAAATATAAATCATTTATGTGAATGACTTTCTAGTTAGAGGATGATATAATTTTGTTGGTGAAGTTATGAAAATCTTATTATTTATTTTAATGGTATTTAGTTTTAGAACAAACGTTAATGCTCATAGTGCAAATGTAAAGGGATATAAAGAAGAGAACAGTGAATATATCTCATCTTGCCATAATAAATTTTATGGCTATCATAAAAAAGATAATTTAAATCATTGGCATGAAGTCATTTATAATGGTGATAAATGGATAATTGTAGATTCAGAAGAAAGTTTTACGCAAGATCCGTGTTTTAATTATGAAAAACAAGCAGTAGAGTTTATTAGATGTGTTGATGGAGATACTGCTTTGTTTCAAAAAGGTGGAGAAGAAGTAAAGTTCCGTTTCTTAGCTGTTGATACCCCTGAAAGTGTTCATCCAACTAAAGAAGTTGAAGATTATGCAAAAGAAGCTAGTGGGTATACCTGTAATATGCTTACAAATGCTTCTAAAATAGAAATTGAGTATGATCCTAATAGTGATATTACTGATAAATATGATCGGAATTTAGGTTGGATTTGGATAAATGATATATTACTTCAAGAAATAATGGTCCAAGAAGGTTATGCCAAAGTTGCTTATATATATGGTGAATATAAATATTTGAATAATTTATGTCAAGTTCAAAATAATGCTATTAAGGAAAAAAAGGGTATATGGCAATATCATGATGAAATCGGTTATTGTGAAACAATTTCTGTAGAAAAAGCAGATACTAATACGATTAATACTTATAATGTAACATTTAGTTCTAATGGTAATAAGAAAATAGTCAAAGTTTTAGAAAATATGCAAGTAAGTAGTATTGATCCTGAAGAAAAAGAGGGTTATAAATTTGTTGGATGGTATCTTGATGGTAAAGTTTATGATTTTGATTTAGAAATAACTAAAGATTTAGTATTAGAAGCTAAATATGTAAAAATAAGTTACTTATATTATATTATAGCTGGTTTAATTGTTCTTATAGGGTATTTAATAAAAAACAAAAAGGTGTCTAAAAAATGGAAAAGATTATTAAAAAAGTTATAAATACAATTGAAAAAAATGGTTTTGAAGCATATATCGTTGGTGGATATGTTAGGGATATGTTATTAGATAAAATGTCTTATGATATCGATATTTGTACAAATGCACTGCCCAAAGATTTAGTAAGTTTATTTCCTAATAGTCATGTTGGAGTATATGGGGCAGTAGATTTTAAAATAAAGAAATTTTCTTTTGAAATAACAACTTATCGAAAAGAATTAAAATATGAAAATCGTCGTCCAACCGAGGTTATCTATATTAATAATTTATTAGAAGATTTACAAAGAAGAGATTTTACAATAAATACTTTTTGCATGAATCAAAAAGATAATGTAATTGATTTATTAGGTGCTACAAATGATTTAGATAATCAAGTTATAAAATGCATTGGTGATAGCAAGAAAAAAATTATGGAAGATCCTTTACGCATTTTAAGAGCTATTAGATTTGCAACTCTTTTAAATTTTGAGTTAGATAAAAATCTTTATCAAGTAATATATGATAATAATAGTTTGGTGCAAACATTATCTTACGAAAGAATAAAAGAAGAGTTAGATAAAATATTATTAAGTGATAATTTTAAAATAGGTTTAAATTTATTAAAAGAGTTAGGTTTATTAGAATACTTAGGTATGTCATATAATGACGATATAAAAAAAGTAAACGATATAAATGGGATGTGGGCTCAAATAAATTTTCAAAATTCTCTTGCTTTTACGAAAGAAAGTAGGCATAATATAAGTGCTCTTAAAGAAATATTATTTGGGGAAAAGATAGATAATGAAACTTTATACAAACACGGACTATATTTATGTTCAGTGGCTTCAGAAATATTAAAAATAGATCGTCGGGTTATAAATACAATGTATAAGAATTTACCAATTTATAGTGTAAAAGATATTAATGTTTCAACTGAAAAAATTATTAAGCATTTAGATATTAAAGAAGGCAAAAAAGTTGGAATGATTTTGGATGATTTAGTCTTGCAAATTCTTAAAGGAAATTTAAAAAACGAATCAAAAGATATTTATAAATATTTGGATAAATTTAAGGAGGAAAATAATGAAAATTAAAGATATCTTAGAGGACAAGAAATATATTATTAGTAGTATGTTTTTAAAAAATATTGTTTCTTTAAATTTATCGTTAAACGAATTTTTACTTTTAATTTATTTGATTAATGATGAAAATAAGTTATTTGATATTAATAAAATCGTTAAAAGCATCTACTTGAAAGAAAATATTACATTAGAGGCTTTAAATTCTTTGATAGAGAAAAAGCTGATTTCAATTGATTCAGTAAAAAATGATAAAGGTAAGATTATGGAAATAATAAATTTGGAAGGTTTATATGCTACTTTTAATGAACAGTTAAAAAGTGAATTATCCGAGACCCAAAGAGAAGATATCTTTATGATATTCGAAAAAGAGTTTGGGCGTACTATAACTGCCATGGAATACGAAATTATTAATGCTTGGATGGATAAAGACTTTTCAGAAGAGATTATTTTAGCAGCTTTAAAAGAAGCTGTTTATAATGGAGTAACTAATTTAAGGTATATTGATAAGATTTTATATGAGTGGCAAAAAAAAGGTTTTAAGAATGCTAAAGACGTTGATAATCATATAAAAAATAAATCAAGGGAAAGTAAACAAAAAGAATTGTTTGATTATAATTGGTTAGATGATGAAACCGAATGAAATTGTAAATGATTTGAAAAATATGATTCCTGAGGCTAAATGCGAGCTAATATATAATAAAGATTATGAATTATTAATAGCAACCGTATTAAGTGCTCAATCGACAGATAAAGGTGTAAATAAGGTCACAGAAAAGTTGTTTAATAACTATAATTTAGAAGGCATTAGTAAAGCAAATTTAAATGAATTAGAAGATATTTTAAGGCCTCTTGGGACGTTTAGAAGAAAGGCCGTTTATTTAAAAGAAATAGCTACTTTGTTATTGGAAAATCATAACGGAATTGTTCCTAACGATCGCAAGTATTTAGAGAGTCTTCCTGGGGTCGGTCATAAAACTTGTAATGTGGTTTTATCAAATTTGTATGATGAAAATTGTATGGCGGTTGATACCCATGTTACAAGAGTATCTAAGCGACTTGGATTAGCTTTAGAAAATGATGATGTTGTAACTATTGAACAGAAGTTAGTGAAAAAATTTGCTGGTTACAGTTTAAAAGATTTACACCATCGTTTAGTTTTATTTGGAAGATATATTTGTGTTGCTAAAAATCCTAAGTGTTCATCTTGTTTGTTTCAAGAGATTTGTAAATATAATAATAAAAAACTTCATTAATTTTTCTCAATGAAGTTTTTTTGTTAATCTAAATTTGTTTCTGAATTAGAACTTGGGTTAGTAGGGTGAGTTGGAGTAGTTGTTTCCGGAGCAATGTTTTCGTTATTATTGGTATTATCTGCGTTATTACCACCCACAATATTTTCAATATTACTATCCATATTAGCATATGCATTAATTGTTAAACCCGAACTCATATTACTTTTAAAGATGCTATAAGCTGATTTTACAACAAAAGTATAGGCAGTAGTAGAAGTGTTAGCTGGATAAGAAAATGTTGTATCTTTAGTAAATCCTAAATTTGTAAGATTGCCGTTAGCATCTTTTAAGTAAACTTGATATCCCAATGAACCAATATTACTTTGATTGTAATTTAATCTTTTTTGATAATATTTAGAAGCGTCTTTGCCATAGTATTTGTTAAAATGTTCTTGTAAAGAAGTTTCATTTATTGCATCAGGAATGTCTATTGCATTCCAAGTGATTTTTATGTTGCTGCCGTCAAATGTGAAAGAACCATTTTTAGGGTTTGTTAATGTACTAAATCTTGTTGAAGCTTCACTTGGTTCCGTTCCCTTTTTAAATAATTCTGTAATTGTTAAACTTTCTGGAGTATATTCGCTTGCTAATTGGGCAGGGAAAGTCTCCAGTTCGACTTTAACTTCAACAACACCACTTGGCTTTTTAAATTGTGAATCTTTTTTATATATTTTTTTACCAACAGCACTCATGATACCACGACGAATTTTGCCGCCTTGTGAATTAGTTAAATAATGTTCTTTTGTGGTAGTATCATAACCGCTCCATAGTGCTATACAATAATTTGGGCTATAGGAAATGTTCCAGTGATCTGGGGTAACTCCTGATGGTAAACCTTTTTCCTCTCTAGATGCTTTATCTAAATTAGTTGTACCACCCTTAGTAGCGATTTCTGAACCACTAATATTTAAATCTCCTCCAACATTTCTTCCACCAGCTGTAACCAACATGTCAGTAATCATATAAGCAGTTTCTTCACTCATCACTCTTGTTTTAGTGTATTTATTGTCATATTCTTTTTCATCTTCTAAATAAATGATTTTGTTAAATGAATACGGTTTAATGTAATAGCCACCTCTTCCAAAGGCTGCATAAGCAGCACTCATTTCAAGTGGGTTAGTTCCATCAAATCCGCCGATTGAAGAAGCTTCAAATAAATTATTACCATAATCTATACCTAGACTATGTACGAAGTCGGAGATGTAATTTGGATTTTCTTCATAAACGTTTTGGAAAGCTTTTAAAGCTGGAATATTTCTTGATTGAACTAAAGCTTCCCGCATAGTAATTAATCCTTTATAGGAATTATCAAAGTTATTTATCTTAGTTCCGTTTGAATAAGTATAAGGTTCGTCTAAAAACATTGAGTAAGTTGAACCATTTAAATATTCAATATATGGGCCGTAATCAAATAATATCTTAGCGGTTGATCCAGGTTGGCGAGAAATATCAGTAGCGCGATTAAGTCCTTTAGCAGCATAATCTCTTCCACCGCTTAAAGCTAAAATAGCTCCGTTTTCAACAGAAGTAATTGCAATACCCATTTGGATTGAGTCATTAGGAAATTTATATAATTCACCATTTTCAACTTTATTTAAAACATTTTGAATATCAGGATCTAAAGTAGTATATATTTTCATTGGAGTTTTAACAGGATTATCTCCAGTTGTTGCTTCAACGTCCTCAATTACGTAATCGATAAATGCTTGATAAGCATTTTTAGTAGTTGTTTTTTTCTTTTTTAATAAACTTCTTATATCAACTTCACTAGCAGCCTTTTTTTCATCTTCCGTAATATAACCATGTTTTACCATTAAGTTAAGTACGGTATTACGACGATTTGTACATCCTTTAGGATTTTTGTATGGATTATAAAATGTTGGATTTTGAAACATTCCTACTAACATTGAAGCCTCTGCTAGATTCAAATCTGCGACAGATTTACCAAAATAATATTGGCTAGCTTGTTCAACTCCGTAAATACCGGAATAATTTAAATCGCCATCATTTCCTAACCATTGTGAATTAAAATAAAATTCAATTATTTCTTCTTTAGTGTAAACACTTTCTAATTTAAAGACAGCCATATATATATCAGTAAATTTTCTTACAATTCCAGCAATTCCTGTTGCTTCTTTTCCCGTGTAAGTATTTTTGATTACTTGCATGGATAATGTCGAAGCGCCACCAGCGGTTTGGTCACCTAATACTTGTTTGATTGATGCTACCAAAAATCTTGCTCCATCTAGTCCATTATGTTGGAAAAATCTTGAATCTTCTGTAGCAAGTAGGGCATCTATCAAAACTTGCGGTAAATCGTTGTATGTTATTAAAACTCGATTTTCTGAACCAATTCGAGCTATTTCGTTTTTTTGAGTGTCGTATAATACTGAAGCTTCTTGCTTATATAGTAAGTCACGATTAAAATCTGGTGAGGCAATAATTATATATAAAGCAAATACTAAAACGA
The DNA here is from genome assembly GCA_017435485.1 of Bacilli bacterium. Lineage (GTDB taxonomy): Bacteria > Bacillota_I > Bacilli_A > RF39 > UBA660 > RGIG1752. Next base: position 58,679 of record JAFSEY010000013.1, on the reverse strand, counting down.
GTGATGCTACACAAATGCCACCAAGAGCAAGTACAATTAAGATTATATTGCCAACTTTTTTGCCTGATAACTTTTTTTCTTTATTTTTTTTGATAACTTTTTTAGTGTTTTTAAATTTTAACTTTTTCATTTTTATCTCCTAACTAAAATATACTTGATCTACAATAGTTAAATAATCTAGACCTTTATTAAAATTATATTTAATTACAAAACCCTTATCCTTAATATAATCATAAGGAATACTATTCCTTTGATTATTTAGTGTGTAATCTAAAAAATGTTTTCCATCTAATAAATAATCAATTTGATTTATTTTGATGATTATAAAGACAATTCCGCCATGTTCTAAAACTTTTGCGATATGTTTTATTTGATGAGGATGAATATTTCGTAAAGGAAAAGAGGTTTTATTAGTAGTTTCTTTAGCTTCAAATTCAATATATTTTCCTTTATATATTCCATTATAATCAAGAGTAGATGGCTCTTTAAAATAAGCTTTATTAATTACTTTAGAATTATTTTCATAACTTACTTTAACAATACCAATTGGAGTTGGTTTTTTATAGATTAAAGCTAGATTGTTTTCTAAGTAATATTCATTAGCTTTATTTATAGAATTTTCTAGATCCATTCCTCGGTTATTATAAGTAACAAATTTTTGATATGTTTTATTTATATTATTAGGATAATTCACTTATATTCACCTTATTAATTATACAATAAAAGCGTTAAAATATCTACTAGATAATGCGACTTGACAATTTTAGGATGTTTTGTCGAATTTAACTATTCTAATTTAATTTTTTGTATACTTTGGAAAAAGGAGAGAATTATGATTAGGGTAGAGTATATTTTAAATGATTTAATAAGCAAGTTGACAGAGGCAGAAATAGAGTTTATTTCACAAAATATTAGTAAAAACGATAAAAAGAAAGAAAATGCGTAAGTGTTTTCTTTTTACTTTACATTAGTGTACCTTTTTTTGACAATTGACAAAATAAGACAATCTTTTATATAATTGGTTAGTAAGAAGGTGACAAGCGTGTATAATGATAAGATTTTTTTGACTCCTCAGGAGATATTAGAGAAAGAATTTAAATATGATGCTAGAGGGTATCGTCCTCAAGAGGTTGATAAATTTTTAGATATGGTTATAAGAGATTATACAGAATTTGCATCTATTATAAAAAAACAAGAACGTGATATTAAGGATTTGACTGATGATAATATTAAGTTAAAACAAGAATTAAGAAGACTTAAAACTACAATTGAAGCTGCTGAAAGTAGCGAAAGCCAAACACGTTCAATTAATAATGTGGACCTTCTAAGAAGAATCAGTCAATTAGAAAAAATAGTTTACGGAAATAACGAATAATATCGAGACAAATGCTGCATAAATTTATTATGTAGAGGAAAGTCCATGCTCGCACAACCTGTGATGGTTGTAGTGTTTGTGCTTAGGGAAAAAATAACCTAAGGTAGTGTATGCTAACGGCTTCGAAATAACCTTAAATGGTTATAGTAGATATAAAAGTGCCAAAGAGACGAGCTGTTTTGGAAACGAAACGGAGTGGAACGTGGTAAACCCCACAAGCGAGAAACCCAAATTATGGTAGGGGAGCTTCTAAAAGAGAATAAAGAATCTAATAGAGGACCAGTAATGGTAGATAAATATTTGTCCCTTAATTTTAAGGACAGAACATGGCTTATGAGATATTATTTGATTTTAAAGGAGTGAAAAAACTTGAATGAGATAGGTAGCCTGTTAAAAGCTACAAGAGAATCTTCAGGGATAAGTGTTAATGAGGTAAGTAATGACTTAGATATTAAGGATGTTGTCATCGAAAATATTGAAGATGGTAAGATCGGAGCATTTAAAGATATATTTATTTTAAAAGAATATATTGAAAGTTATGCTAAATATTTAGGATTAAATGAAAGAGATATTTTAAATAAATTTAATGAATATTTATTTGAATATACTTCTAAGATACCTGTAAAAGAAATTGAAAAAGCTGTATTAGAACAAACAAAAGAACAAAAAGCTGAGAATAAAGTTATTTCTCCATATACGAGAAAGCCAACTAAACATAATAAATATTTTTATATAGTAACTTATATAATTATATTTATCTTAATTATTTTGACTATTTTTTGGTCAGTAAAACAAATAACAATTGATAGTAAAAGTGCTACTATTATTGGTTATGTTAAGTAGGAAGGTGTAAAATATGAATTTACCAAATAAAATAACAATGGGAAGAATAGTTCTAGCTGTTGCTATAATGGTTATGCTTTTGATTCCTTGGTACGAATTAGGAATTGAATTTCCAACTTATGAAATAGGCGGAAGGATAATAGTTAATCTAAAATATATTATTGCAGGGGTATTATTTATTATTGCTTCTGTTTCAGATTTTGTAGATGGTTATTTAGCTAGAAGTAGAAACTTAGTAACTGACTTTGGAAAGGTTATGGATGCAATAGCTGATAAAATATTGGTTAATGGATTACTTATTATTTTAGCGTATGATGGTATGATTTCTATAGCGGTACCAGTAATTATAATTACAAGAGATATTGTTGTAGATTCATGCAAAATGATTAGTGGAAATAAAGGAAAGGTTGTTGCTGCAAGTTGGTGGGGTAAGGCCAAAACTATGTGTATGATGGTAGGACTTACTTTGACGATGTTTTATAACTTACCATTTGAATTAGTTAATTTTAATCTTGGGGGATTATTAATATTAATAGCTACAGTATTATCAATTGTATCAGGATGTCAATATTATTATAATAGTCGGGAATTCTTATTTCCTAAAAAATAATTTTTGAAAAAAAATAAATAATAAAAAGGATAATTTTAGTGAGTAAAATTGTCCTTTTTTTATCAAAAAGAGCAACCAAACAAACGTTTGAAAAATGTGTTGACAAACTAATTTATTTATATTAAAATTAGTTTGTAGTAAAAATTAGGGAGGATTTATGAAAATATCAAAAGATGAAACAAATAAAGATAAAGCATTAGAACAAGTGTTAGCGGATATTCAAAAACAATTCGGTGCTGGCGCAATTATGAAATTAGGGGAAGATTCGCATGTGAATATAGATGTAACTTCAAGTGGGTCTTTACTTTTAGATAAAGCTTTAGGAGTGGGAGGATTTCCTAAAGGAAGAATTATTGAAATATTTGGGCCTGAATCATCAGGTAAAACAACTGTAGCTTTACAAGCGATTGCCGAAGCGCAAAAAGCAGGGGGAAGAGCAGCTTTTATTGATGCTGAACATGCATTAGATCCTGTATATGCCAAAAATTTAGGTGTTAATTTAAATGAGTTATTATTATCTCAACCTGATACGGGAGAACAAGCTTTAGAAATTTGTGAAGCTTTAGTAAGAAGTGAAGCAGTAAATATTGTTGTTATCGATTCAGTGGCTGCTTTAGTTCCTCAAGCTGAGATTGAAGGAGAAATGGGAGATTCTCATGTTGGACTTCAAGCTAGATTAATGAGTCAAGCCTTAAGAAAATTATCTGGAACAATTAATAAAACTAAAACAACAGCAATTTTTATTAATCAGTTAAGAGAAAAAGTAGGAATAATGTTTGGTAATCCAGAAACTACTCCTGGAGGAAGAGCGCTTAAATTTTATTCAACTATTCGTTTAGATATTAGAAGAGCTGAGCAGATTAAAAATGGAGATCAAGTCATTGGGAATAAGACTGTTATTAAGGTTGTAAAAAATAAAGTGGCTCCACCATTTAAAACTGCTAATGTTGAAATTATGTATGGACAAGGGATTTCGCGTGAAGGCGAAATTGTTGATTTAGCAAGCGAACTAGGAATTATGGAAAAAAGTGGTGCTTGGTATTCTTATAAAGGAGAAAAAATTGGCCAAGGTAAAGAAAATGTTAAATTACTATTAAAATCTAAGCCAGAGTTAAAAGAAGAATTAGAAGGTTTAATTAGAGAAGCGTTAAAAGAAAATAAATAGAAAATTGAAGGATGTGATTGTATGTACCGAAATACATACGCATTAATCGATACAAAAAAAATATATGAAAATGTAAAATGTGTAGTTAATAATTATCATTATGATTATTATATAGGGGTTGTAAAAAATAATGCTTATAATCACGGAATAGAAACTATCAACGCCATGATTAAAGGAGGGATAAATTACTTAGCGGTTTCATCATTAGATGAAGCTTTGCAAATAAGAAAATCTTATTCCAAAATACCTATCTTAGTTTTAGAACCTATTGATTTAAAATATATTGATCAATGTGACTATTATAATATTACCATTACAGTTGATAATTTAAAATATGTTAAAGAACTATTAGAAATTAAATTAAATAAGGGAATTAATATTCATCTTAAAGTCGATTCCGGAATGAATAGATTGGGCTTTAATAACGCTACCGAATTAAAATTATCTTATGAGCTTATAAAAAAGAAAGAAAAATTAAATTTAGAGGGAATTTATTCTCATTTTGCAACAAGTGGTTTAAATGATAAATATTATAACTTACAAATCGCAACATTTAAAAAAATTACAAATGATATTGATTTATCAAAAATCCCTATTGTTCATCTTGACCGATCTATTACATTAGTTAATAAAGAAAAAATTTCATTTTGCAATGCTTGTCGTTTTGGGATGCTAATGTATGGTATTTCTGGAAAGAAACCGACGCTAGGAAAAAAACAAAAAGTAAAAGCTTTTATCAAAAAAATATTAGGTAAAGAAACTAAATATCCAAAAGAGTTGCCATTAAACACAGCTTTTGAATTATATACGGAAGTTATGAGTGTTAGAAAAGTTGATTCTGGAAAATATATAGGATATGGAACTTATAAAGCTTCAGAGGATTTATTTATTGCAACACTTCCAATAGGATATGCTGATGGAGTAGACTTAAGTTTTAGATATGTTTGGATTAATGGTAACTATTGTGAAATTTTGGCGGAGACAATGGATATGATTATGGTTAGAGTATCATCAAAAGTAAAAATTGGGGATAAGGTTGAGATAATTGGAAAAAACATTCCTTTCTTGAAAGTATGTGAAAACACTAGATTAAATTCTTATCATTTATTTAATAAGATTACTAGCAGGGTAACAAGAAAATATAAATAGGTTAATGAAAACCTATTTTTTATATTTGGCAAAAAATTGCTGCATTACAATGGATTAGTAAAAACAGTAAATAATAATGCCATTTTTTGGTGTCAAATTATGTCGAATTATGTTTACAAATACAAATTTAATTACTATAATAAAAAACATCAATTTCAAAGGAGGTGCAAACTTTGAATAAGTTACCAGTTTTACTTTTAAAAAGTTTTGTCATCTTTCCTAATCAAGAAATTAAACTTGAACTTAATAATGAAATAAGTAAGAAAATAATTAATTTATCAAAAAAAAATTTTAATGGTCAAGTATTAGTCATTTGTCCCTTAGATGAAATTGAAGAAAGTCCGGATGTAGAAGATCTTCCTAATATTGGTGTAGTAGCAAAAATAACTCAAGATTTAATTTTGTCAAATAATAATTTACGAGTAACTTTAAAAGGTATTAAAAGAGTTGCTGTGAATTATTATTGTAATAATAGCGAACTAAAATGCGTTTTAGAAAGTCATGTAGAAAATGTAACTTTACCAAAGTTTGCTAAAGAAGAAGAGATTGCCTTAAGGAGGAAAATTTTAGAACTTTTAACATCTTATATCGCTAAATCTCCTAGTTTATCTAATAATATTATAAATCACTTAAATAACACTACAAATTTTTATAATTTTACAGACTCTGTTATATCTTATTTATCACTCTCAACCTCCTCAAAATTAGCGTATATGCAGGAAATTAATCCGCTGTATCGTGCTCAAAGCTTAATAAAAGACTTAAGCGTTGAAATAGAAATCTTAAAACTGGAAGAAAAAATAGAAGATAATCTCCAATTAGAATTAGAAGCAAGTCAAAAAGAATTTATTTTAAAAGAAAAAATCAAACAAATTCGTAAAGAATTAAATGAAGAAGATTTCAAAGATGAAGAAGTTAATTTTTTTATAAAAAAAGCTGAATCACTTAATTTAAATGAGAAAACTTTGGAAAAAATTTTAAAAGAAATAAAAAAATATTCTTTAATTAGTGAAGTTAGTCCAGAGAATGCGATGATTAGAAATTATATTGATACACTTCTTAATTTGCCATGGAATAAATTTAGTGATGATGAAGAAGATTTAAAGAAAATCGCTAAAGTATTAAATAAGTCGCATTATGGCTTAGATGAGGTTAAGGACCGTATTATTGAATATATAGCCACAAAAAAAAGGAATCCTAATATTAAAAGTCCAATTATTTGCTTGATTGGCCCTCCTGGGGTAGGTAAAAGTAGTTTAGCTGCTTCAATAGCGAAAGCGTTGAATAAGGCTTTTTATAAAATTAGTGTAGGTGGATTAAATGATCCAACGGAATTGTTAGGAAATCGTCGTACTTATATAGGGGCAAGTCCTGGAAAAATTATTTTTGCTTTACAAAAATGTGGTGTAAGTAATCCTGTTATACTTATTGATGAAGTTGACAAAATGGTTAAAGATATTAAAGGAGATCCTGCAAGTGCTTTACTCGATATTTTAGATCCAAACTCTAACTATAATTTTGTTGATAATTATATTGAAGAACCATTTGATTTATCAAAAGCCCTATTTATTTTAACGGCTAATAATGAAGATGACATTCCAGGACCATTAAAAGATCGTTTGGAAATTATTAAATTAAGTGGGTATAGTGAATTTGAAAAGTTAGATATTGCAACTAATTATATAATTCCGCAATTATTTGATGAAAACTTAATAAAAAATGAAATTAAATTTAGTGCTGATGCTTTAAAAGTTATAATTAATAATTATACAAAGGAAGCAGGAGTTAGAGATTTAACAAGAAAATTAGCTAAAATAATTCGCAAAGTAATTACCCAAAATTATTTGAATTTTAACGATAACTTAGATGTCACTATAAAAAAAAGTACACTTCAAAATTTTCTTGGAGTAAAAGAATATGCAAATTCAATATGTAGCATTAAAAAAACTTTTGGTTTAGTTAACGGATTAGCTTACACATCCTTTGGCGGAGCTGTAATGCAGATTGAATCATTAATATTAGAGGGTAGCGGAAAAACAAAAGCTACGGGTAGTCTTGGAAAAATTATGGAAGAGAGTATCGAAGTTGCTTTAAGTTATATTAAAAGCAATGCTAAAAAATATAATATTGATTTAGCTAATTTAAATAAAAACGATATTCATATTCATTTCTTAGCGTCGGCTGTTAAAAAGGAAGGACCAAGTGCCGGATGCGCCATTACAACATCTTTAATAAGTGCGCTATTAAATAAAAAAGTTGATTTAAATATTGCAATGACGGGAGAAATAACTTTAAATGGTGAGATTTTAAAAATAGGGGGATTAAAAGAAAAATTAATTGGAGCTTATAATAACAATATTAAAGTTGTTTTTATCCCTTTTGAAAATATGGCGGATTTAGAATTAATTGATGACAAAATAAAAGCTAAAATGAAGATTATCCCTGTTAAAAATTATAAAGAAATATATGATTATTTATTTGAAAGGAAAAGCAATTAAATTGACTTTTCCTTTCTTATTTAATAAACTTTAATTAAGTGAATACAATTTAAAGGATGATAATATGAAAATAAATGAGATTAAAAATAATATTAATTTAATAGATAGTTATTTATATGATAATAGTAAGGTTAAAGGGTTTTCGAAGGATACAAGAACTATTGCTAAAGGGGAAGTATATGTAGCTATTAAAGGTGAAAAGTTTGATGGAAATGACTTTATTATTGACGCTTTTAATAAGGGAGCTATTTTGGCAATAAGTGATAATCCTGATAATAAAATTATTTCTTATGTTAAAAAAAACAAAAAAAATTTAATAGTTGTCGAAGATTCAATTAAAACTTTACAAGAATTGGCTATTTATAAAAGAAGTTTGTATGATATTCCAGTGGTAGCTATAACCGGAAGTGCAGGAAAGACAAGTACGAAAGATATGGTGGCAAATGTTTTAGCTCAAAAATATAAAGTTTTAAAGACTCCAGGTAATTTAAATAATCATATAGGACTTCCGCTAACTATTTTAAGCTTGGAAGATCATGAAGTATTAGTAGTGGAAATGGGTATGAATCATTTTGGGGAACTGAGTTTGCTTTCTAAAATTGCCAAACCCACTATCGCTTTAATTACGAATATTGGAACTGCGCACATTGGTATTTTAGGAAGCAGAGAAAATATTTTAAAGGCAAAACTAGAAATATTAGATGGCCTTTGTGATGACGGCCGGGTTATTTTAAATAATGATAATGATATGTTAAATAGAATAGTTGAAAAATTAAGTAATGTTATTACTTATGGTATAAATATTAACTCTGATTTTAGAGGGAAAAATCTGAATTTAGAAACAATGACTAGTTCATTTGAATATAATAACGAAATTATAAATTTAAATATTAGTGGAGAACATTTTGTATACAACGCTCTAGCCGCAATTGCTGTTGGGACAACTTTAGATATTTCCTTAGATGATATCAAAAGAGGACTTTTAACTTTTGAAATAAGTTCTAATAGAATGCAAATTATAAAAACAAATGAATATACTTTAATAGATGATTCCTATAACGCTAATTATGATGCCGTTATTTATTGTTTAAAATATTTAAATGGTTTAGATGGTCGAAAAATAGCGGTTTTAGGAGACATGTTAGAATTAGGTAGTCATTCAACTTTGTTACATAAAAAAGTTGGGAAAAAAATAAATGAACTTAACTTAGATTTAGTTGTAACTGTCGGAAACGAATCTTTAAATATAAACAAAGAAATTTCTAATACTCTAAATTATCATTTTGATAATAACACTGATGCTATTAATTTTTTGAAAGAAAATTTACAAAAGGATGATTATGTTTTAATAAAAGCTAGTCATGGACTACATTTTAAAGAAATTACAGAAAAGCTTCAATAGAAGTTTTTTTGGTATAAAATTATATTTTCTATCATAAATACTTTTAGGAGGATTGATATGATGGATTTTGTAATACCTTATACAAAAGAAATTACTTTTAAAACAAAAATAGCGGAGATTTATAGTATTTCATTAGAACATGAAATGGATATTAATGAAAGTGAAATATTAGGAAACTTTATTGTTAGTGGTGAGTATAAAACTCATGAATTAAGTATGAATAAAGAACCTTTTGAGTTCACGCTACCTTTTTCAATTGATATAGCGGATAATATTGATAAAGATTCTATAATATTTGAAATTACGGATTTTACTTATGAAATACTTAAAAATGACACTTTAAAAATTATTATTGAACTTTCTTTAAAAGGAACTGAAATCAAAAAAGAAGCAGCAGAAGAAGAAAGAGAAATGATTTTAGAAAAAATAGAAGAACAAGAAGAAATATTTATAAAACCAGAAGAAAAAATTGAGGAAATTACAGAGATTGAGTTACCAATTGAAGAAAAAATAGATGCTATTGTAACCGAAAAAACAGAAGAAGATGATACTCAAATAAATCATTCTTTAGATGAAAGAAATGATGATATGTTGCAAGAAGAAAATACAATAATTGAATCAATAAATACTAATGATGATACTTATCAAACATATCACGTTCATATTGTTAAAGAAAATGAAAATATTGAAGCAATTTGTACAATGTATAATTCCAATATGAGTATTTTAGCAAACTATAACGATGTATCAGAAATAAAATTAGGAGACAAGTTAATAATTCCCGAAGAAGATAATGAATAATTCTTTAGAAGTATTAAAAAGTATATATAAACCATTAAAATATACTATTAGAGGAAAAACGACTATATTAAAAACTACAAGTGGTGATTTTGTGGTTAAAGAACGTCATAATGATGTTAGAAGTTTATTCAATTATTTAAAAAGTCGTAATTTTTATAATTTTCCTAAATTAATTGATGACTCTAGAAAAGATTTAAATGTCTATGAAATGATTGAAGATGTTTCAATGCCTCAAGAACAAAAGATGGATGATTTAATTGATTTAGTAAGTATGTTACATAATAAAACAAGTTATTATAAAGAGGTAACAGAAGATAAATATCAAGAAATATATGAAAATGTTAAAAGCAATATTGAATACTTAAGAAATATTTACAACAACTATTATGATGTTTATTTGCCCCAAAAATATCTGAGCCCTAGCCAATATACTTTAATGAGGAATATCTCTAAAATATTTTTGGCTTTGGATTTTTGTGATAATGAAGTAAATAAATGGTTTGATTTAGTTAGAGATGAAAAAAAACAACGAGTAAGCGTTGTTCATAACAATTTAGAAGCTAGTCATTTAATTAGAAATAATGATAATTATTTAATTAGTTGGGATTATGCTAAAGTGGATACTCCAATAATTGATATAGTAAAACTTTACAAAAATGAATATTTTAATTATGATTTTAGTCCTCTATTAGAAAAATATTTTTTAAGATATCCTTTAAATGAAGCTGAAAAGAAATTATTTTTTATTTTAATTGCATTACCACCAGAAATTAAAATGCTAGAAAATGAGTATCAAAATACTAAACAAATTAGAGAAAAACTTGATTATGTATTTAAAACAGAAGAATTACTTCGGCCATATTATTCTAAAAATCAAGAAGAAGAGTAAAAAAACTTCAATTAATAAAATAAAACAATTAAATCTAATAGGTAAAATTAAGGTTATTATAACTTGATAAAAAATTAGAATACACAAGGCCAAAATAGCTAGTATCGTAAATAAGCCGCCACCATAAGGTTTATGACACATAAAAATCACCTATTATAATTTATGTGAATATAAAATAATGGAAATATAAAAAGACTAATTTTTTGTCTTTTTTTTTGATTTTATTTATTGTATACTATATATAGTAGAAAGTAGGATGCTTATGAAAAAGGGTTTTACATTGGTTGAGTTACTAGCTGTTTTAGTTGTATTATCAATAGCTGTAGCTATTGCAGCAACTAGCTATGCTAAAATTAGTAAAGAACAAAAGGTAACTGCATGTAATAATTTAAAAAAACAAATTGAAAATTTAGCAGTAGAATATGTTATAGATACAAATGGTTTTTATAACGATCCAGATAATACAAGGTGGGTTACTTTATCTATGTTGATTAATAATGGTTATATCGAAGAAGAAGATTTAGTAAATCCAGTTGATAATACTAGTTGCGATAGTGGTTGGTCATGTAATACTAACAATTATGTTTATGATTCTCCTATAAATTTTGTGGTTGTAAAATATGATAAAGGAAAATACATGTCAACTTTTGAGTATAATGAAAACAAAGGAATAATATGTGAGTAATATGAAGAAAAAAAAAGGTTTTATGTTTATAGAAACGATCGTAACTTTAACAGTTTTAGCAACAGTTTTATTAATGCTTTATAGTACTTTTACAAACTTATTGGGTAACGAAAAAAGAGTTACAGATTATGAAAAAAAAGGTTATCGATATTCATTATTTTATATAAAAGAATGGATGATTGATAATAATATTGATTTGTCAGCCGATAGAATATTTAATGATGAAAATGACAATTTTAAGATTTTAGCGTCGTATATTGAAAAAGAATCGGTTGGACCAAAAGATTATAATGATGCTAAAATAAATAGTGAACCAAAAAAGTCTAAATTTAAGAGTTTAGCGAACACATACAATCTTAAAACACTAGTAATTCTAAGATGTAAAAATGTTGATAATGAAAATTTATTTCTAGATTGGGAAGAGTCATTATTAACTAATGAATTTATGCAATATATTAAATCTTTAGGTACATGTAAGGAATATAATCAAAAATATAAGACTTATCGTATTATTGGAGAGTTTTATGATGAAGAAAATAAACAAGATTATCAAGCCTTTATATATTACCCTAATTTAGAAGGAGGTTATTAATATGAAAAAGAAAAATGGATTTATATCAATATCAATTATTTATTCGTTCTTTATAGTTTTTTTAGTAATAATGTTAGCTATGTTAGCTTCATACACTAATAAAAGATATCTAAAAGATAAAGTGCCAACTTGGGTTCCTAAAGATGAGATTGCTGTATGTGAATCTGGTGATTCATTGGCTGAGTGTATAAAGAAAACTGAAGCCATGAAAAAAGGTTATGTCAAAGCAAATGGCAATCCTGATACAGTTAAATTAAAAAATGATGAGAATAATCTTTCAGTAAAACAATTAACTGACGATACAGAAGAAAGTGGATTTTTTGTTACTCTAGATGATTATTCGCGAATGTATAGAACATCAAATACTAGTCCTAATTATAGTTATTATTATAGAGGTAAAGTAAATAGTAATTATGTTAAATTTGGAAATTATATATGGAGAATTGTTAGAATCAATGGTAACAATACTGTTAGATTAATATATCAAGGCGAATATAATTCTTCTGCAGCTTCAAATGAATCAAAGCTTAAAGATGGAAATGATTATATTGATATTACTGCATCAAATGATTTGACAAAATATAATTATAGTAGATATAACAGCACTGAATGTGATGTAAGACAAGCTGTGCTAAATATTGTGAATGAGCGAGCTACAACTCTTGGGGAATCTGTTAATGCCTGCCTTGAAAATTGTGAAGAAAAATTACTTAAAAACTTGTGCAAAGCAACAACGTGTTTTGGGTTAGAAATTGCAGAAAACCAAGCGGAATATTTAGATAATTTATTATCAGATGAATATGGTAAAAGCTGTGAAAATGCAGGTAATGTTTTAGGGGCTCATCTACTTCATAATATTGGATATATGAGTAATGAAGAAGCGTTATTATACAGATATGATAGTAAATATGATAATCAAGATTCTAGTGAAATAAAAAGTTACATAGACAAATGGTATGAGAAAGCTTCATTAAATTCAAGCATGTTAAGTGCCGAGACAATTTTTTGCGGAGATAAAAATAGAACTAAATGTACAGATGATGCCGGTAAAAGTATTAATTGTACTGAGGATAATGAAGCAGAAGCAGATAACTTTTTAGAAAAATTACTTGAAAAGGGGGGGGAGATATATAAAAAAACTGAGCGGTATTATTATTCTGGTTGGGAAAGAATCGTAGATAAGAAAGTTCCTAGTTTGATTTGTCCTGATTCGGGTAATATAGCTACTAAAGAAAATAATGAAGTATTAAATTTAAATAGATATAATGTGGCAAATAATACCGAATATTTAAACGCGGGTTTTACAACTGGAGTAGATGGTTCTAATGGTGGAATTGTACGATTATATGGAAATCCTGTGGCAAAAAGTAGTTATACAACGTATAAGATTTCACCGTCAACAAAATCTAGTGAAAAAAATTTAATCGCATATCAAAATGATAGGATACCTTATGCTTATCAAAATAGTAATGCTAGAGATTATTATCAATATTATACTTTGACAAAACTTAATCAGCCTGGTCAGCCTGTATATAGTTATATTTCTAGTTTAGAATATTTAGGAAATGGTGATTTAACTTATCCGATTGGATTGTTGTCAGTTGATGAAGCTGTTTTTGCAGGGGTAAATTATAATACTTCTGAAATTGGAACGCAAAGTTACTTATTTGACCATGCCAACTCTAAAGAAATGTTTTGGACAATGACGTTATCTTATACTGATTATACTGATTCGCAAAAGAGAACAGGGGCTTATTACTTTGCTTTAAGGCAAACTGATGGTAATAATGGGCGGATAGTACAGCTAAATGATAAACCAAAAGATGGATTAAAAACTTACATATATGATAAATATGGTAATCAGATAGATGAAATAACCTATCAAAATCAAATTGGGGCTTATATTAGACCAGTCATTAATTTAAATACAAATGTAATTTATTGTGGTGGAAAAGGTACTGAAAAGGATCCGTATAAATTAGGTTATCGTACATATGATGCATATGGAAATCATGAGTCGGATATTTGTTTATGATAGGGATTGGAGCTTGCTAATGAATAAAAAAGGAATGACGTTAATTGAATTAATAGTAAGTATTGCTATGCTTAGTGTAGCATTAGTATTTATGTATGGTTTAATGACTAATTTACAACGCAAAAAAAATGATAATGATGCATACACTGATAACATTATGAAGATTGTTGATATAGAAACTAAAATTCAAAATGTGTTAATGGATGATTTTGAATTTGGAAGAGAAGAAGATATTTCTGAAATTAGACTTTGGAACGATATATGGTTGGATGAAGATGACAAAAAAAGTAGTCAATATATTCGTTTAGATGTGAAGCTGGATGGAATTATGTATGAAAAAGCTATAGGGGTTAGTAATAAAGGTAGAATGATAATGGTACGAGAAAAATTGCCACATGCTACTGGTGTAGAAAAAGAATGGAAAAATATAAATGTTTGGAATTTTGGAGAAGAGGTTAAATCAGTTAAAATTTCCGAAAATTGTTCTTGGAATAAACCTAGTTTACATTGTCAAATAAATATATATTTATTTGATGATTCTAATAAGATTATAGATTCAATTAATGTTCCCTTTTATTTTGTAACTGATAAATTTATTGTTAACAACAATAATCATGAACGGTTATGCAATCTTAATAATTCTTTACACCTAGCAGATGTAAAAAATTGTCCAGGAGGTCAACCAAGCAATTTTGTTAATGGCGTATTACAAAATTATTCCAGTAATTTTTAATATTAAAATTAAACTAATCAAGGTTTGAAATATTCTTCCTTTAAGAAAATATTTATAATTAATAGAAGTATCAGAAATGATACTTTTTATTTGGCTATGAATAGATAAACCTCCGAAATTTATATATAGCGTTGCTAGGATGATTTTTAACTTTTCATTAATAAATAATTCATTTAGAAAGGTTAATCCTTGTGTAACTTCTAATATACCTTTAATCATACTACTTGTGATAGAATTTAGATTAAATATATCTATAAAAATGTAGGAAATGATTATATAAAAAGTAAGGATCCCTAAAATCATTAATAGTGTGTTTATTGCTTTATTAATTGCGTTTGCAAAATTACTTCCAAAATCCTTTGTGACCTTATAACTTAATTTATCATTAGTTTCAATTTTATAAAAGAAACTAATAATAAAATTAGATAAATAATGAATTAAAATTATTTTTATAATTGTAGTTTTATTAGTAAATAAAAATGATAGCATTGTAATTAAAAATAATGGACTAGAAAAGTAAGTAAATGATAATAGCTTATTAGCATTATATTTATCAATTATTTTATCATCATATAATCTTTTTATAATATAGGCGCTAGATGGACTACCAGATAATAAACTCATTATAAAAACATAATATTTTAAACCATTTTTTTTAAATATTTTACATATATAATAATCAATATGATAGCTTAATAATAAATCATTTAAAATAAACATTGGAAAAAGGGATGGAAATACTTTATTAAACCATAGTATTGTAGAATCTTTAATAATTAAGGTAATTTTTTGATTATATATTAAAATATAGGCTATTATTAAAATAATAATTGTAATAATTAAAATATCTTGTTTCTTTTTCATAATTACTCCAATATTTGATATAATTAGAATGGTGATGATAATGATTAATAAAGTATATGACTATATTAAAAATTTTATTAAAGAGTGTTATAGAGAATTAATTGTGCTTTTTATTTTATTTTTAGTATTTTATATAGAACTTCCTTATGTTATTTATGCTCCAGGAGGAACTATTAATTTAAATGAAAGAATAATAATCGAGGATGGTTATGATTCTGGTGGAGAAATTAATATGAGTTATGTAACAATGGTTAAAGGAACAATTCCTAATATTTTGTTATCAAAAATTATTAAAAATTGGGATTTAGATAAAGCAAGTAATATTACTTATGAAGGTGATACAGTTAAAGAAACTTTGCAAAAAGATAAATTATCTATGGAAGAAGCTCAAGATAATGCGACGATAGCTGCGTATAAATTAACTAGTCATGAATTAGAAATAACTAAGTATCATAATATTGTTACATATATTACTGATGAAGCGAAGACTACTTTAAAAGAGTATGATGAAATTGTTGCTATTAATGATAAAATGGTCAGTTCATTAGAAAATATGAAAGAAATTGTTAATTCGTACCAAGAAGGTGATACTTTAGACATTAAAGTGCTTCGAAACAACAAAGAAGTTATGACAACTGCTAAAATATATCAAACTGATGATGGTTTAAAAGTAGGAGTTACGATTGTAACTGATGTTGATTTTAAAACCAAACCAGAAATTGAAATCGAAAGTAAAAATAGCGAATCAGGTCCAAGTGGTGGGTTGATGACTGCTTTAGCTATTTATAATAAACTTACGAAAGAAGATATTACAAAAGGAAAAAAAATAGCTGGTACTGGAACTATTGATGCATTAGGAAATGTTGGAGAAATTGGTGGAGTAAAATATAAAGTTTTAGGGGCAATCGATGATGATATGGACGTATTTATTTGTCCAAAAGAAAATTATGAAGAAGCTGTAAAAACTTTAAATTCTACTGATGATGATTTAATAATTATCAAAGCAAATACATTGAATGATGCTATAAATGAATTGCAAAAATTATGATAATTTTGCTTTAAATTTACAATTACAATTCCCCAAATTTGACATTTTAGTGTAAATATGCTATAATTTTTATATCAATGGGGATTGGTTAGTGAATTTATTTAGAATATGAAACTTCCCGTTGTGAAGTTTTTTTGATTTATGGAGGTTTTTATGGAAAAATTAAAAAAATTAATTGCGATGTTATTATCGACGTCAATTATGCTTACAGCAGCTGGGTGTCAAAGTAAAAAAACTGAAGATAAAGAAGTTACTAGGAATACATCAATTACTACAGTAGAAGATTTAAGAAATCAATTACTTCAACAATTTGAAGTATTGGCTTCTAAATATTTAAAAGAAGAAAGTAACAATGTTGAAGTAATATGGACTGGATCTCAAACTTTTGAAGGAAAGAGTACAATTTTATTTGAGGTTAATGTAAAAGATGTTAAAAATATCGATGGATTAAATAAATTTTTAACTATCTTTCAATCAATTTATCCAATCAGCAATTTAAATATTGATGCTAAAACATTAAGTCAGTTAAATATAGAGTCTCCTGCTATTGCTTCATTATCAATTAATAGTAAAGAAAAAGCATTAGTTGACTTAAGTAATTTTGAGGGGATTACTTATTTATCATTACAAAACGTAAATGCTAATAATATTCCTGAATCTGTTAGCGCTATTTCATTTAAAGGTGGTATTGGGAAAAATGGCGAACTTGATAAAACATATAATCTTACTAATGAATTACGTCAACTTAAAAATTTAGCTAATTTATTTAATTTATCATTTGAAATGGTTAGGGTAGATGAATTTGATGTACCTAAAACTGAAAGTGTTACCATTGCTTTTGAAAATTGTTGGGGTGATACTGTAATTTATGTTTCTGATTCAAATTATGTTGAACTTCATAACAATACTGAACATAGTTGCAACGTAGTAACAGTAAATGGTAAAATAAATTCTAAATTAAATGTTGTAGATTACCCAGGTGGAAGTTTTGTTGAAGGAAATATTAACGGAACTCCGGAAATTCAAATAGTTAATGATCGTCCTTTTGCTGTTCCAACTGCAGAAGATGATATAATATATCCTTGTAGATAAAACAATTTAATATCATTTTAAGTTAAGCTAGTTTAATCTAGCTTTTTTTATTGTTTTTTTATATAATATTTTTTGTGGTAAATATGAAAAGAAATGAAGTAGATCTTAATAAAATTAGTCCGATGATGCGGCAATATATGGAAATAAAAGATTCATATGAAGAAGAACTTTTATTTTTTCGCTTAGGCGATTTTTATGAATTATTTTTTGAAGATGGGATTATTGCCTCTAGAGAATTAGAACTGACTTTAACAGGGAAAAATGCTGGATTAGATGAACGTATACCAATGTGTGGAGTTCCATTTCATTCAGTAAAACCTTATATTGAAAAATTAGTAAATAAAGGATACAAAGTAGCTATTTGTGAGCAGTTAGAAGATGCTAAAGAAGCTAAGGGTGTTGTTAAACGAGGCGTTGTGGAAGTTATCTCTAAAGGAACTATAGCTGATTATGAAATGTTAAAAGAACATGATAATAGTTATATATGTGGAGTATTAGATTTTAATTATATATACATATTAACTTATGCAGATATTTCAACAGGAACTATTAATTCTTTAACCATAAATCACGATAAAGAAAAATTAGTCAGTGAACTATTATCATTAAAGGTTAAGGAAGTTATTCTAAAAGATAATTTAGATAGTGAACTTATTAATATTCTAAAAAATAATTATGGTATAGAGGTATCATTTACTAGTGAATTATTAGAAGATAAATATACTTATTTAATTGAATCTGTTAATGATGTAAGATGTAAAATGGGCGTTAAACATTTACTTTATTATTTAGTAGTTAAAGAATTAAAGGATATGTCTCATTTAGATAAGGTAAATATTATTGATAAAGAAGATTACTTACAAATGGATGTTCATACAATTAGGAATCTAGAGCTAGTTGAAACACTTCGCTTAAAAGAAAGAACTTATTCTTTAATATGGTTATTAGATAAAACAAAAACGGCTATGGGTAGTAGAATGTTAAAAGATTGGATGTTAAAGCCTCTAAAGAGTTTAGATAAAATAAATGAACGATATGATAAAATTGAAGTTTTAAATAATGAATTTATTTTAAAAGAAGAACTAAGAAATAATTTGGCGGAAGTTTACGATATTGAAAGACTATGCGGAAAAATAACTTGTGGTAATATTGGAGCTAGAGATTTATTACAACTTAAAAATAGTTTAAAAGTATTACCTTTAATTAAAAATATTATTAAAGATTTAAAATTTGATTATGAGATTGATACTTTTGATGATTTATGTGAATTATTAGAAAAAGCTATTTATGAAAATCCTCCGGTAGGTATTAAAGAAGGCTATTTAATTAAAGATGGTTATAGCGATGAGTTAGATGAATTAAAAGCTATTCGTAGTGGAGGAAAAGACTTTATTGCTTCTTTTGAAAAAGAAATTAAAGAACAAACAAATATTAAAAATCTTAAGGTTGGGTACAATAGAGTATTTGGCTATTATATTGAAGTAAGTAAAGGTCAAGTTAACGAAATAAAAGAAGAATATCATTGGGAAAGAAGACAAACTTTGGCTAATTGTGAAAGATACATTTCGCCGTTATTAAAAGAAAAAGAAGCATTAATTTTAAATGCAGAAGAAAAAATAATTGAATTAGAATATAAATTATTTATTGAGATAAAAGAAACTGTTAAGAAAGATATTTTAACACTAAAACAAACAGCATTAATGTTAAGTGAAATTGATTGTTTGGCTAGTTTAGCAGTTGATGCTGAAGAATATGGATTAGTAAGGCCATTACTTAATAATGAAAACAAGTTAGAAATTATTGATGGACGTCATCCAGTAATTGAAAAAGTAAGTAAAGAAGAATATGTTGCCAATGATTGCATAATGCCAAGTAATATAAATACGCTTTTAATTACGGGACCTAATATGAGTGGTAAATCAACATATATGAGACAACTGGCTATAATCGTTATCATGGCGCAATTAGGGTGTTTTGTGCCAGCTAAAAAAGCCAATATTCCAATTATTGATAAAATATTTACAAGAATTGGGGCGAGTGATGATTTAGTAAGTGGAGAATCTACTTTTATGGTTGAGATGAATGAAGCTAGAAATGCTATTTGTAACGCGACTAAAGATAGTTTAATCTTGTTTGATGAGTTGGGAAGAGGAACGGCTACATATGATGGTATGAGTCTTGCTCAAGCTATTTTAGAATATATAAGTGAAAATATTAAATGTAAAACTTTATTCTCAACTCATTATCATGAAATAACATCTTTAGAAAGAAAATATCCCAATATTAAGAATGTTCATGTGGCAGCTCTAGAAGAAGGAAATAAAATAACATTCTTACATAAAATCAAAAATGGTGCGGTAGATAAAAGTTATGGTATCCATGTGGCAAGACTAGCTAAAATGCCTGATAAAATAATCGATAAAGCAAGTGGAATATTAGTAGGATATGAAAATAGTGCTAAAAATAAGAAAAGCGAAAAAGTTCAATTAGCAATAGATTTTGAAGAAGAAAAAGTTAGTGCTAAGGAAGATCTAGTAAAAGAAAAGTTAAAAAGTATTGATCCATTAAATATTACCCCAATAGAAGCTATTAATTTATTATATGAATTAAAACAACTAGACAAATAAATTTACAAAAAAATATACAAAAAGCAAAAAATTTGTATTTTTTTTTGATATATATATAGATAATGTGTTAAAATAATTATTATAGAGGTGGCTTTTATGAAAGTTATAGTAAAGTATGAAGAATTAGAATCAAAGATTGATATTATTCAAAAAAATATTGATTGCTTAAAAGAAGAAATAACTAATTTTAAGGATATTGCAAAATTTGATAAATCAGAATGGTCCGGTACCGCTTCTAAAGTTTACAACAATTCTGTTGTTAAAGAATTCCCAACTTATTTAAATAATTTTTTAGTAGCAATAAATCAATTAAATAAAGATTTGAAGACTACTATTCGAAAATATCAACAAATAGATAGATTGGTGGCGAGAAGTACAAATGGCGAATAATACTAATAATAATCTAGTAGGCGAATTTACAGTTGCTCCTGAAGCTTTAGTGGACAAAGCAAAACAAATTAACGATAGTTTATCTATGATTTCATTTTTTATGAAAATGATAGAAGATTGTTTTAAATCTCTTGAAGAAGGAGAAATATGGCAAGGTCCGTTAGCCGAAAAATATTGTGAAAATGCCAGGGCATTTTTTGAGCGTGGAGCATCTTTCTCGGAAAATTCAACAAGCAATGGTTATAATACATATAGTAATAATGTTAGAACTTATGCAACCACAATTTCTAATTTGCTGAATGATGCTAGTAAAGGCTATTTGAGTACTGACGAAGCTATAGAAAGATCAATATCTGGAGAAAATAGTAATTCTGAAGCTTCCCAAAACACGGAATCTAATAATCAAAAGGCGTCTGAAACTCCTACTGAGCATACCACTCAACCTACAACAGAACCTGCAACTCAATCTTTAATGCAAGCTGAAGAACCAACAACAGCAGCACCTGAAACAACAGTCGCAGCTACCACTGCAACCGCTGGTATAGCAGGAGCAACTGAAAAAGTAGAAGAAAATACAACTTCATCTACTACTAAAAAAGCAACTTCAAATAAAACTGTAGTTGAAGATGGAATGACCCCAAAATTAGATAGTTGGCTAAAAGAATTGGAAGATACTAAACCAACAACAACAATAAATGGTGAAAAATATTATAAAGCATATAAGGATAACGGCACATATGCGGCAAGTAGCGGAGTCCAAGTTATAGATAATAATGGAAATAGATATTTAAGTGACAATGCATATGTAGAACAAAATGGTGAAATTTATGTAAAACAAAGTGCAGTAGATAATCTATATCATCAGGAAGTTGCCGCCAAAAAGGATAGAGTGATAAATGCTGCAAATGAACAAAATGTTTCTTTGAATGAAGATCAAGTAAATGCTATGACTAGTTACGTTTATCGAACAGGTACAGGAAAAAAACAAGCAGAAAATGCAATGGCTGCTTACGCCGAAGGGGGAAATGAAGCCCTACGAGCAGAAATGTATTCCCATAGAAATAAAGGTGACTATGAAGAAGCTAGTGTAAAAAGAATGGCGGCAGAATACATTTTGTTTACAGAAGGAACGTACACGGATAATCCATATGATATGTCATATGAAGAAGCTCTAGAAATAATGACTGGATAATTAAAGGAGGTAACAAAACATGAGTTGGAATGTAAAAACAAATGCTGAAGAGTATAAAATTGATACCGACGGTTTAAGCGATAAATTAAATATTCTTATTAATGTTTCTAAAATAGATTTAGAAGAGTTAAAGGCTAAGTTAGATAGTACAGGATATGCAAGTTTAGCCACATTGGCAGATGGTTCATCGGTTGCTTTTCCTGATAAAGTGACTAGGACTAAAGATAAGATAACTAAATTACAAGAAGCTTTAAATAAATTAATAGATAAAGCGCAATATCATAGCGATAATATTACAGCTTTTGAAAGTGGTCAACCAGTAACAATTGAAGAAGCCTCTTCAACAGCAACGCCAACACCTAGTAGCGAAACTATAACAATTCAAAAAGGTGATACTTTGTGGAATCTAGCTATTAGCAAAGGTCATGAAGGATCAGAATGGAATAAAGTGTTCAAAACAAAAGATGGACAAACCATTACTTCACAACAAGCAATTGCTCTTAGTGCTGGTGATGAAATAATGTACGTCGGAAATAATCAAGAAACAACATCAAAAATAGCATATACTACAATTGACCCAACAGCCTTGACAAGCGTAGCAGCTTTAGAAGCAATACCTTTAGTTGATTATAATAAATTGCCCAAAAATGTGCCTTCGGATTTATTTGTAACAACGTATGGTGGGTATGATGATTTAGAAAGACCGTTTTCTAATCCAAGGATGGTAATTACAGATCATGCTAATGGATATTATTCGGATGGAGATAAACATTGGGGAAGCGATTGGAATTCTTTGGATGGTGGATCTACAGATCATGGAGAATCAATTACACCTATTGCCTCAGGAATTGTTGTAGAAAAAGGGACAAATAAATATGAGGGATTGGGCTATTATGTTACAATCTTGTCAGAACATGTAAATCCTGAAACTGGAGAAACAGAGTATATGTTAACTAGTTATGGACATATGGATGATGTAAGTGATTTAAAGGTAGGTCAAGTTGTTACAACCGATACTGTAATGGGAGAAGTTGGAAAAAGTGGTAATTCTGATGGTTATCATTGTCATGTCGAAACTGAGATGCATTTACAACCTAATGAAAGGTATAACAAAAATTTTGTTAAGGTTTCTAATGGTTCAACCTATACAATTGATGAAATAGAAACTGAAGTAAGAGAAGATGGAAATACTTATGTGACGGAAGAAAGTATGCAAAAATTATATGGAAAAGATGCTATGTTTGAAAGACAAGCCTATTCGAGTGAATTATCTGGTCACTTCTATCGAAACCCAGAAGATTATGATAAATATATGGCCGAAAATAATATTAATTATCAATATCCAGAATGGTTTAAGGAGGCTCAATAATGAAAAGTTTAGTTGAAAAGATAAAAACAACGCTTAATAATTTTGACCTTGGCTATGGGCAAGAAAGCATTTGGAGTGGAAACGCTAAAATAAAATTTAGTGATGAATTCGCATCTTTAAAAGATGGTAGAAGTTATATGTCCCAAAAAACTATTACAGCTGTAGGATATTGTATTACTAATTTAGAAAGTGCTAAAAAATGTTATGATGAATTTAATGCTATATATTACAATGTTGAAAAGTTAAAAAATGAATATGAAATGGCTAACGGTTATTATAGAAGTGTAATGAGCAATCCCGATTCTTCAGTAAGCGAAAGAAATATGGCCCGTTCTTCTCGAGATAGAGCTCAAGCAGCATATTCTAATAAACGCCAAGAGGCAAATGATAAAAAAAGAGAGCTTACAACATATTTAAGGAACATAAGATAAAATAAAAAAAACCAAAAACTTGGCTTTTTTTATTGTTAATAATATGGTCAATAAAATTAATTAATCTATGCTTTTCTAATTGTATATATTAAAATATAATGTTATAATTTTAAAAGTTATAGAGGTGAGAAAAATGGCTTTAACAAGATCAGAATTAAGAAAAAAAACTATGATAATTTTATATCAAATAGATATTTTGAAAGGAAGTAATGTTTCCTATGATATAGAAGAAGTAATGAAAGACAATATCGAAACAGAAAACGAATTTGTAAAGACACTTGTATATGGGGTAGAAACTCATAAAGAACAAATTGATGAGCTAGCTAATAAATATATGGTTGATTGGGATATTAATCGTTTAGATAAAACTGGGGCAATGATTTTACGTATAGGAATTTTTGAATTAATGTATACAGACACTCCTCAAATTGTTGTTATTAACGAAGCTATTGAATTAGCTAAAGAGTATAGTGATGAAAAAGTAAAAAATATTATTAATGCGGTTTTAGATAAGATAAAAAAGAATTTGTAAGGATAAAAAATGAATGAAAAGTATTTAAAAATCAGTGAACTTAATAATTATGTTAAATCTTTAATCGATAGCGATGTATTTTTAAATAAGGTTTATTTAAAAGGAGAAATATCTAATTTTAAAAAACATACTAGGGGACATCTTTATTTTACTTTAAAAGATGAAGAATCAAGATTAAGTGCTGTTATGTTTGCCAGCAGCGCTACTAAACTTTTGTTTACTCCTGAAGATGGGATGAATGTTTTAGTTACAGGACGAATTTCTTGTTATCCAGCTTCAGGAACATATCAAATTTATGTAGAAAAAATGGAGCAAGATGGTGTTGGAGATTTGTATGTTTTATTCGAACAACTGAAAGAAAAACTGAGCAAAGAAGGTTTATTTGCCGAAGAACATAAAAGACAAATTCCTAAATATCCGCAAAGGATAGGGGTTGTTACAGCTCCCACTGGAGCAGCTATTAAAGATATCTTAAGCACTATTAAAAGAAGATATCCTTTATGTGAAACAATTTTATTTCCGGCTTTGGTTCAAGGAAAGGACGCAGCTCCTAGTATCGTTAACCAAATTAAAAAAGCCCAAGAATTTGATTTGGATGTCTTAATTATTGGGCGCGGTGGTGGATCAATAGAAGATTTATGGGCATTTAATGAGGAAATTGTTGCAAGAGCTATTTATGAAAGTATAATTCCAACAATCAGCGCCGTAGGGCATGAAATAGATTATACTATTAGTGATTTTGTAGCAGACCTTCGAGCCCCAACTCCAACAGGAGCTGCCGAGATGGCTGTGCCGACAATATTAGAAATGGATAATACTTTAAAGCATTATCAAGTTAGATTGAACAAAGCTATTAAAAATCTAGTGAACGAAAAATTTATTGCTTTAAGAAACATTAGAAATTCATATATATTGAAAAACCCTTTATCTTTATACGAAATAAAAGAACAAAAGTTAGATCAATTAATTGATAAAGTCAATGTTTTGTATAAAAATATTATTAGCAAAAATGATATTAAATTAAATAATTTAATACGACACATCGAATCTTTAAATCCAATTAGTACTTTAAAAAGAGGTTATGCTATAATAAAAAAAGATCAAAAAGTGGTAACAGATGCACATAAACTAAATACAGATGATGAAATTACAATATCTATGGAGAAATATGCAATACTTAGTAAAGTAATTCAGGTAAAGGAGGAATTATAATGAAAGAGGATAGCTTTGAAAGTTCTTTAATTAAATTAGAAAATATTGTTAAGGAATTAGAAAGTGGAGAAACGCCACTTGATAATGCAATTGAAAAGTATACTGAGGCAATGAAATTAGCTAAAATTTGTAGCGAAAAAATTTCTAACGCTACCGAAAGCGTTAATAAAATATTGAAAGATGATGGAACATTAGAGGACTTTAATGCTGAAAAAGGTAATAATTAAACCAATTATTACCTTTTTAAATACTTATTTTTTAGCCATACTATAAAAAGGTGATAGTATGAAAAAATATATTATAGCAATTATATGCAGCATGATGATCTTTCCCGGTATGACTTTAGCGTATTCGGATTATATAATACCAGGAGGAGAAACTTTGGGAATTGATATAAAAAGTGAAGGAATAATGATAATTGGATTTTATAAAATAAATGGAAAATATAACAAGGGTGAGCTAAGAGTTGGGGATTATATAACTAAAATAAACGGAGAAGACGTAACTAGTTTGGAACAACTTACCACTAAAATCGAAAATAATGTTTCTAAAAAAAAAATAATTGTTACTTATACAAGAAAGGGAAAAACATCAGAAACTGCTATTGATTTGATTTATGACAATAACATATATAAGACTGGACTATATGTTAAAGATAGCATAACTGGTATAGGAACATTAACATATATAGATCCAAACACTAAAATATATGGGGCTTTAGGACATGAAATTATGGAAAAATCAACAAATTCTATTGTTGAAATTAAAACTGGAACAATATTCGAAAATAGAATAACCTCTATAAATAAAAGTATAAATGGTAATCCGGGTAGTAAAAATGCCGAATTTAATTTAAATAATATTTATGGAGATATTAAAAAAAATACGAAGTATGGTATATATGGAAATTATAGTGCATTGTTACCTCAAAAAGAGACTTTAGAAGTTGCTGAAATTGACGAAGTGGAAGTTGGAGAAGCCTTTATTTATACAGTTTTAGAAAATCAAAAGGTAGAGAAATTTTCTATTAGTATTAATAGTATAAATGAAGATGCATATATAAAAAATTTAATTTTTTCGATAACCGATGAGCGATTAATTGAAAAAACTGGGGGCGTTGTTCAAGGAATGAGTGGCAGTCCAATAATACAAAATGATAAAATAATCGGAGCAGTTACTCATGTGATAGTAGATGATGTATTAAGTGGATATGGAATATTTATTACAACAATGTTAGTAGAAGGAGAAAATTAAATTTTTCTCTTTTTATAAAAAAAATATAGAATTATAAAATTTCTATATTCTCATCCATTTTTTCTATATTCGAACTTCCTAATAAAGCTCTTTTTAAATCTTCATCATTTTCATCTATATCTTCCGTAATATCAATTAAATTGATTATTTCTTCAAAAGATGTATAACCATTAACAACTTTTTCTAAACCATCTTGTAACATTGTAATAGTTTTTCCTTCTTCATAGACTAACTTTCTCAATTCATCTTTTTTGACGCTATTTACAATTGCATCTCGAATAGTCTGATCTATAGTTAAAACTTCATGAACAGCAATTCGACCTTTATATCCATTGAAACATTCTTTACAACCATGTGGTATATAAACATATTCTATGTCTTGTTTTAAAACTTTTTTAAAAATGTTTTTTTCATAAACGCTAGCAAAAGTTTTTTCGCGGCATTTTGGACATAGCCTTTTTGCTAATCTTTGAGCAATAATGGTATTTAAAGCTGAGCCTAACAAATATCTTTCTACTTCCATATCAAGTAATCTTTCAATTGTAGTAAGCGCATTATTAGTATGGATTGTTGATAGAACTAAATGTCCAGTAATGGAAGCACGAACGGCTATTCTCGCAGTTTCATCATCACGAATTTCACCAATCATAATTGTATCAGGGTCTTGACGTAAAATACTACGTAAAGCCGAAGAAAATGTCAAGCCAATTTCGCTCATAACCTGAACTTGATTAATTCCGGATATCTTCATTTCTACTGGGTCTTCAACTGTAATGATATTTGTTTTTACATCATTTAATCTTTGTAAGATTGAGTAAACAGTGGTTGATTTACCACTACCAGTGGCTCCAGTTACTAGTATAATTCCATTTGGACTGTTAATTGCTTTGATTATCTTATTTAAATTAATTTCAGAAAACTGAAGACTTTCTAAACCCTCTAAACTTTTGCTATAATCTAAAAGTCTTATAACAATTTTTTCTCCGTCAACTATGGGTAGAGAAGAAACACGCATATCTACTGAATATGTATCTATACTACCTTTAATGGCACCATCTTGAGGTAATCTTGTTTCGGTAATATTCATACCAGAAATAATTTTAACTCTTGTAAGAAGATTCTTTTTTACAGCGTCGGGAACTTTAGTATAATCATGTAATTCTCCATCAACCCTTATTCTAACGTTTAAACTATCTGGTGTTGGATCAAAATGAATATCTGAAGCACCATATTTATTGGCGTCAGCTAATATCTCGTCAACTATTTCAACTATGGGACGATTTTCAAAATCAAATTCACGAAACATATAAATCAACACCTTCTTTTATTCTAAAAATATTATATAACAATAAATTGGATATCACAAGATTAGATTGCTTTTTTTTATAAATTTACATTAAAACGAATTAATGGTATAATAATATTTATAGGAGATTACTTATGGCATTAGTTGAAATATTTATTTACTTTATTATATATAGTTTTATTGGTTACATAGTTGAAGTGTTTTTTATGAGTATCTTAAATAAAAAGATAATTAATAGAGGATTTTTATGTGGCCCGATTTGTCCAATATATGGAATGGGAGCGATAGGGATGATCCTTCTTTTAAAAAGATATGTTCATGATTATATTGCCTTATTTATTTTTGGTGCCTTAATTGCTAGTGTTTTAGAGTATATTGTAAGCTATGTTTTAGAAAAAGTATTTCATAATAAATGGTGGGATTATAGTCAAAATAAGTTTAATATAAATGGAAGAGTATGTTTATTAAATGCTTTTTTATTTGGTTTATGCAGTGTTGGATTAATAGAATTTATTCATCCATTTGTATCAAAGTTTGTTTTAAGAATTCCTAAAACTTGGTTAATAGTTATTTTTATAATTTTGCTTATTTTACTACTTGCTGATACAATTTTTTCTTGTATAGTAGCTTACAATTTAAGAAGTAGATTAATAATTGTTGAAGAACTTAAAAAGGAAAAATTAAGTATGTTACCAAATTTATTTGAAGATAAATTAAAACAAAAAGTTGATAAATTAAAAATGTATCCAAACCGCTTATTAAAAGCATTTCCTGATGTTTTATCAAATTATAAAGACGAGTTTGATATTATGAAAAATTGGAAAAAGAGTAAAACATTGAATAAAAGAAAAAAATAGAAAAAACAAAACAAATCTCAAAAAAGATTTGTTTTTTAAAAGGAAATTAACTCCCTTTTTGGCAATATAACTAATGAAGGGAGAAAAATGAAAAGAAAGGATATTGTTTATCAAAGAGATTTAAAAGATTGTGGACCTTGTTGTTTACTTAGTATAATACGTCATTATAATGGAAATGTTCCGTTAGAAAAAATAAGATTAGATACTTATGCCGATGATCGGGGGACTAGTGCATATCATTTAATCAAAGCAGCCAAATCTTATGGCTTTGAAGCTAACGGGATGAAATGTCAAAATTTTAAAAATATAACAAGATTACCAGCTATAGCTCATGTAATCTTAGAAAATGGCCTTAACCATTTTGTTGTAATCTATAAAATAAAAAATGATAGATTAACTATAATGGATCCTGCTAAGGGAAAATTAGTTTTAACTCAGGCCGAATTCCTTAAACAATGGGACAATATAATAATAGATTTCCAACCAAAACACGAAATAATAAATTATCCAATGCAAACTAACGTAGTACACTTCTTTTTCGAAATTTTGTTCAAAGAAAAACAAAAGTACCTTCTAATAATTTTATTAAGTCTCTTAATAATGATATTTAGTTTATTAAGTGGCTTTTATTTAGAAATTGGTGACTTTCTAATCCATAACAATAAAACAAATTTAATGTTTATTTTATTTATATCATTCGTATTAATTACACTCTTAAAAACTTTAATTACATTTTGGCATAACGGATTATATAATAAGTTAAATAAAACCGTTCATAAAAGTTTAATATCAGATTTTGTAAGTCATATCTTTTTTCTTCCTTTAAATATATTACAAACTAAAACATCTGGAGAAATAATAACTAGAGTTAATGAACTAAAAGAAATAAAAGAGTTTTTTTCAGAGATGTTTATTACTTTATTACTTGATGTTTTATTAGTAATTGCTAGTATTGGTATGTTAGCCTTAATCAATTTGAAATTATTTTTAATTATTTTAATTACATATATATTGTACACGATAATTTCTTTACTTTTTGCTAATAAAGTAAACACCAAAATTAGATGTTGGATGGATACCGAAACAGATTACAATACTTGTTTGATTGAAAACATCGAAATGGCTACTAGTATCAATAATTTACAGATTAAGCCCCAAATAAATTTATGGCTTGATTATAAATTGTCAGAAGTAATTAGAACTGATGATGATTTAAGACGGATAATAAATATAGAGCAAGTTTTAAAATTAATTGTTAAAGACTTAGGCTTTTTATTACTAAATACCTATGCGCTATATCAAATATTATTAAATAAATTTGATTTAATAAATTTAATTACCTTTAATTCTCTAATTAATTGGTTTTCGACATCTTATGAAAGCATCATAAGTATTATTCCTCAATTCTATTATCTTAAAAACTCAATATATAAAGTTAGTGAATTTAGAAATTTACCCAAAGAAAAAGATAATAGGATTTTTGTTCCTGAGTATAATGATATTCAAATTAAAAATTTACAAGTTTCCTATGACGATACCACAAATATAATTAATAACTTTAGTTATAAATTAAGAACTGGAAAAAGTTATTTTTTAAATGGCTTATCTGGTTGTGGTAAAAGTACTTTAATAAAGTGCTTATATAAAGAAATCAATAATTATCAAGGGGATATTTTGTTGGGAAAATTAAATTATAAAGATATTAGTGCTAAATGGATTAAAGATAATTTTACGATTATTAATCAAAAAGAAAGTCTTTATTCTGATACTATCTATCAAAATATTATTTGTCATCGCAATATATCAAAAAAACAATTTAAAAGAGTTTGCCAAATATGTTTGATAGATAAAATAATTGCCAAAAAACCTTTACGCTTCTTAAGTAATATAGCCGATAGTCTTACTAATCTTTCAGGAGGAGAAAAACAACAAATAATTTTAGCAAGAAATTTGCTTAAAAACGGCAACTTTATAATTATTGATGAAGCTTTAAGTGAAGTTGATATTAAAACTGAAATAGAAATTATTAAAAATATAAAAAGATATTATCGAAATAAAACGATTATTTATGTAAGTCATAAAAATTTAAGAAAATATTTTGATTATTGTATAAACATGCCTAAAAATTTTCATAAGTAGGGAGGTTTTAAAATAACAAAATTAACAGATAATGATTTAAGAATAGTTGAAGGAGGCGGGATTAAAGTTGGTGTGCTAGCTGCAATAGCTGGATTTGGAGTATTCATTATAGGAGTATTTGATGGTTTAATAAGACCATTAAAATGTCTGAAAAAATGAAAACATTAAATAAAAATGAATTAACGCAAATTAATGGCGGAGCTATCTCAGCATCCTTCATTAATGCTTTATCCAGAGCGGCATCAACACTTTTAAATCTCGGCCAAATTGTTGGAACAACAATTAGAAGATTTTTTTCAAAAAAATATTGTTAAAATAAGGATATCCAACCGGATATCTTTATTAATTGACAAAATATGATTTAATAGCTAAAATAAAAACTACTTTGAAGGTGATTAATTTGATTTCAGAAGAAAATTTATTTTATTTAGTAGATAAAAATTGGGAAAAATTAAATGCTGAACAAAGAATTAAAGTTTTACAAAGTATTGAAAATGAAATGGCTACATATTTAGGTCGTCAAAGAAGAGAAGTATGCTATTTTGAAATTAGCGATAAATCAAATTTAAAGACACCGAATTCATGCGGAGATTACATTGAACAAGATAATACAAAAATTTATATTTACAGTTTAAAAGATAGTATAGCTTGTGCTTTTACCGTGATTCAATTGGGCATATGTGCTATGTTTCATGATCTTATCCATAAGAGATTAAATAAAATAATCTTGCAATTAGATCTAGAAAAAGATGAATTTTCTAAAGAAGTGGGTAAGCTTCCAGTTTTGTTTAATAATTTAAATACAAAAAGTAGGGAAAAAAATAACCCAATGTTTAACATACTGTATGGCTTTGAAAATATCATAAATCAAATTTGCACATATGATGCTTGGGTATATATCTTTTTTTGTATAGATAAAAGTGAGTTGATCCCTTTACATTGGCAAGAACAAATATTTCGAAAGATATTGGATTTTTTTAGCAAGTATATTAAAACTTGTATAGATATAGAAAATTTACTTAACACTAACATAAAAATAGAATCTATGAAAATTGATGATTGTTTTTCTGATTCAATAGTGTTAAATGATTTTGAGTTAATAAAGCCAATAGAAACTATAGAAAGTAAAAAGGTATTAAAAAAATGCTTTCAAGAAATATTTAATACTTCAAACCTAAAATTTGGCTATTATGATGATTCAAATCCTCGAGGTTTAAAATAAAACCAAAAAACATAAAAATGTCATTTTTAATTATTGTCAAAAAAAACATTAAGTGTTATAATGTTCTGTGAAAAACGAAGGGAGGGAAATAAATGACAAAAGTAGTGGTTAAAAACAATGATGTTGAAAGCGCTTTAAAGAAATTTAAAACAAAAGTAGCACGTAGCGGTGTCCCTTCTGAAATCAAAAAGAGAAAACATTATGAAAAACCTGGCGTAAAAAAACGTAATGAAAAAAAAGAAATGATCAAAAATTCTCGTAAACATAGAAAAGGAGAATAATAATGAACGATAAAATTGCTAACGATTTTAAAGAAGCGATGAAAAGTCAAGATAAGTTCTCATTAAGCGTTTTAAGAATGTTAAAAAGTGCCATTCAAATGGATGCTATAAATAAAAAACATGAACTTAATGACGAAGAAATAATTAATGTAATTAAAAAGCAAGTTAAAATGCGTAAAGACTCTGTAGAAGAATATAAAAAATACCAAAAACTTGATGAAGTTGAATCTTTACAAAAAGAAATTGCTATTTTAAGTGAATACTTACCAGAAGAAGCTTCTCAAGAGCAAATTATCGAAGCAGTAAATAAGGCATTTGAGATAATTAATCCAACATCGATGAAAGATATGGGATCTATTATGAAAGAAGTATCTTCAATGTTACCAAATGCTGATAAAAGTTTAGTTAGTAAACTTGTTAAAGAAAAATTAAATTAAATTAAAAATCTTTCAGTTTTTGAAAGATTTTTTTATATTAATTCATATATATTTATAGGTGAGTATAATGCTAATGATTAATAATATCAAAAATTACCTATATGATAAAAAGTATTTTATTAATCTTTTTGATAATTACATTCATGTCTTTAACTATCTTAAATTACTGAAGTTTAATAATGAAGAAATTAATTTACAATTAGAAAATTTCACTTTAAAAATAAAAGGCCAAGATTTATTTATCACCAAAATGACTAATAATGAACTTTTAATAAGAGGAGAAGTACTTGGTTTGGAGATTACTAAATGAACAAAGGATTAATTTGGGTAAAAGCAAAATGTGATAATTATTATAACTTTATTTTAAAAATTAGTGCTATTAGTATTACAATTTTAGAAATTAAATATAAAGATAACTTTATCTGTTTAAAAATAAACAAAAATGATATTTCTAAATTAAAAAAATATTTGCCTAGTTATTCATTTAAAATAGATCGCTATCTAGGCATAGATAAATTATTTATCTTGTTAAAAAAATATTTATTTCTTATTGTTGCAATAGTAATAGGGACTATATTTTTATATTTTGCAACTAATGTTATAGTTAGCGTTGAAGTGATTCATTCCGATGCTGAAATTAGAAAATTAGTTACTGAAGCTTTAGAAGATGAAGGAATAAAAAGATTAACCTTAAAGAAAGATTACAAGACAATTACAAAAATAAAAGCAAATATTTTAAATAGATATAAGCAAAACTTAGAATGGATTGAAATAGAAACCCATGGAATGAAATATGTAGTTAGAGTAGAGGAACGTATTATTACTATCCCTGAAGAAAAAAAAACATCATGTCATATCATTGCCAAAAAAAGTGGTGTTATTACTAAAGTGTTTACGGAAAGAGGAGTAGCCAATGTTGCATCAGGAACATACGTCTCAGAAGGGGATGTTTTAATAAATGGTAATATTCTCCTAAACGAAGAAATAAAAAACACCGTTTGTGCAAGTGGCAAAGTAAAAGCTGAAGTTTGGTATACTGTTAAAGTAAGCCTACCTCTTAATTATGAAGAGTCTAATTTAACAGGTAAGAAACGTTATAA
This sequence comes from Bacilli bacterium, assembly GCA_017435485.1. GTDB lineage: Bacteria > Bacillota_I > Bacilli_A > RF39 > UBA660 > RGIG1752. The sequence goes on along the minus strand of JAFSEY010000013.1, from coordinate 24,549 downwards.
TTTTTCTTATAAATTAAATGGGCAAAAACAAAAAATATTTCGTAGTAGATTAACAAATTATGCGAATGAAAGTAAGAAACTATTTAGTTTTTTAGGTGTTGAATTTTATTTGGAAGAGGAAAAAGAATTAGATGTTAAATCTTTAAAATATTCCGAAAAAGAAGCTTCAGAAAAAGCCGTAGAATTAGCTATAGAAAAAATGAATATAAAAAGAAAAGATTATGATCGAATTTTGACGCAAAAAGTTTTGAAAAATACTTTAAATGATAGTACAATGGATTTAGAGATATTTTTTGCCATTGAAGAAGATATTGGCAAAACAGTTGAATTTGAACCAGAAATAATTGAAGAAGGAATTGGGGAATAAATATGATATGGAATGTAGCAAATAAAACAATTAATAGTATATGGCCAATGTTAGTAATATTTTTAGTAGTAATAATTACAACAAGAATAACTTATATAATGACCCATAAAGAAAAGTTTTGCTTTTATAAAGAGTTTTGGACATTATTCTTTATTTGTTACATCTTATTACTTTTCCAATTAGTAACAAGTACTGATATAAGTAATAATGGTGGGATTAATTATATTCCTTTTACGGAAATATTCCGTTATGAAATAGGTAGCAAACTATTTATGTTAAACGTCATCGGCAATATTGCTATGTTTATTCCATTTGGTTACTTTATATCACATTATTTAAATGCCAAAAAAATATCTTCAATATTTATTGTTACTTTAATTGCTAGTGCATGTATCGAAATTGTTCAACTAAACATTGGTAGAAGTTTTGATATTGATGATATTATCTTAAATTGTATTGGTAGTATAGTTGGATTTTTAATATATATTGCCCTTGGTGCTATAAAAAGGCATTTACCTAAATTTTTGCAAAGTGACTTCTTTTATAATATAATATGCTTATTAATTTTAATTGCAGTTGTATTATATTTTAAAGGATACATTAATTTAGGGGCGTTAATATGATAAATTATGAAATAAACAATTTAGTAAATTATGAAAAATATGATTATTTAGATAGCGTAATAAAAGCTACTTTAAAACTTGAAAAAGTTGAAAATGCCATTTTTTCTATTATTTTTGTCGATGAGAATGAAATTCAAAAGATAAACAAAGAATATCGCGAAATTGATAAAATTACGGATGTTATATCATTTGCATTTGAAGATAATGCAAATGTATTGTATAATGATATACGGATTTTAGGAGATATCTATGTTTGTATCCCTAGAATGATTGATCAAGCAAAGGAATATGGTCATAGTGAAAAAAGGGAATTATCTTTTTTAGTAGTTCATGGCTTACTTCATTTACTTGGTTATGATCATCAGACAAAAGAAGATGAAGAAATAATGTTTAACAAACAGGAGTTGGTTTTAGATGGCGAAAATATCACGCGATGAATTAAAGAAAAAAGGTTTTAAAAGATTTTTAAATAGTTTTAAAAATTCTTTTGATGGTTTAGTACATGCATACAAAAATGAACAAAGTTTATGGATTCATGGAGTTTGTTCAATTTTTTGTATTATCTTAGGGTTAGCATTTCAATTAAGATTTTCGGAATGGGCAATTGTTTTAATTGGTTTAGGAGTTACTTTAGGTATGGAACTTGTAAATACTGCTATAGAAGCAGTAGTAGATTTAGTTACTTTAGAAATTCATCCTTTAGCTAAAGTTGCCAAAGACTGTGGAAGTGCGGCAGAATTTGTTTGTGCTATGATTGCTGTAGTTGCTATTTCTATCGTTTTTGCTCCTTACATTTATAACTTAATCTGTTCTTTATAGGTGAAATATGAAGAGTGGGTTTGTAAGTTTAATTGGGCGTCCTAATGTTGGTAAAAGTACTTTAATTAATTCTTTAGTAAATTATAAAGTGGCTATTACTTCGGATAAAGCTCAAACAACAAGAAATGTAATTCAAGGTATATATAATGAAGAAGGTTATCAAATTGTTTTTGTTGATACTCCAGGTATTCATAAGCCATCCAATAAATTAGGAAGAGCATTAAATAAGCACGCTTATGCTTTTATGAAAGATGTTGATGTCGTTTTATTTGTTATCGATGTCAAAGAAGGTATTGGTAAAGGCGATCGATTTATTATGGAAAATCTAGCAAAAACTAATGCTCCTGTTATTTTAGTAATTAATAAAATAGATAAAGTTAATGATGAAGCTTTAATGTATTCGATTAATGAATACAAAGATGAATTTCCGTTTGCTGATATAGTACCTGTATCAGGACTTAAAAACGATAATACTGATAGATTAATTGAAGTAATCAAAAAATATATCAAAGATGGAGTTAAATACTTTGATGATGATCTAGTAACAAGTAGTTCAATGCGTTTTATGGTTGGAGAGATAGTTAGAGAAAAACTATTAAATGTTACAATTGAAGAAGTACCACATAGTATTACTTGTTATTGTACTTCTTATGAAGAAAAAAAAGATATTATTAATATGAATGTTGATATTATCGTTGATCGTGATTCTATTAAAAAAATTGTGATCGGCAAAAATGGTGCTCGTTTAAAAGATGTCGGTACTAAAGCCCGTAAAGAATTAGAAGAGATGACGGGTAAAAAAGTTTATTTAGAATTATTTGTTAAAACAATTAAAAACTGGAAAGATAAAGAAAGATATTTAAATGAATTAGGTTTTTTAGATTTTGAATAGAATTTTGTATAAAAATTCTTTTCTTATATCATAATTATTTTAGAAAGAAGGATAATTATGGATAGAAAAGAAGCTTGGGAAATGTTTAAAAAAACTGGAAAGATAGAATATTATTTATTATTTAAAAAACAAGAAAAGAAGTGATTTTCTTGCTAGAAGAAGTAGAAGGTATAATCTTAAAAGAAACTCCTTATAAAGAAAAATCTAAAATAATTCAATTATTTACGAAAGAACATGGTTTAATAAGTGTTATTTGTAAAGGAGTTAAAAGTCCTAAAAGTTCTCTTAGGGCTCTTACTATACGCTATACGTATGGTATTTTTCAAATTAGTTATAAAAAAGAAAAACTATCTACTTTAATTAATGCTGATTTAATTAATCCCTTAGAAAATATTAAAAGCGATATTATTAATATAAGTTATTTAGGTTACCTAGCTGAGTTGACTTTGCAAGTTTTAAAACAAAGTAATTCAAATGATATATATGATATGTTTATTAATACCATCTTAAAAATGAATGAAGGGCATGATCCGTTAATTCTAACTAATATAATAGAATTAAAATACTTGCCATATCTAGGAGTAGGAATAAGTTTAGATGAATGTATTTTATGCGGAGGGAAAAAGGACATCATTACGATAGACGCTGATGCTGGTGGACTTATTTGTAAATCTTGTTTTACTAATGAAATACTAGTAGATTTAAAAACGATTAAATTACTTAGAATGTATTATTATATTGATATAAAAAGCATATCATCTATTAAGATAAGTGAAGAAGTAAAAAAACAGATTAACTTTTTTGTTGAAAGATATTATGATAGATATACAGGGCTATATTTAAAAAGTAAAGAGTTTTTAAAAAAGATGATTAATTAGTAGATGTTTAATTAAAATTTTTGTATAATTAGATAGAGGTGTTATTAAAATGAAATTAACAATGGAAGAATTAGTAAACTATTGCAAACAATATGGATTTGTTTTTCAAGGTAGTGAAATATATGGAGGGCTTGCTAATTCTTGGGATTATGGATCTTTAGGAGTAGAATTAAAAAATAATATAAAAAAAGCTTGGTGGCAAAAATTTATCCAAGAAAATCCTTATAATTATGGATTAGATAGTGCTATTATTATGAATCCAGAAGTATGGGTAGCAAGTGGCCATGTAACCAGTTTTAACGATCCTTTAATTGATTGTAAAAAATGTAAAAGCCGTTATCGTGCGGACAAACTAATTGAAGATCATTCTAACGGAGAACTTACTGGTGATGGATGGACAAATGAGGAATTAGAAAACTATATTAAGGAAAATAATATTGCTTGTCCAAAATGTACTAATACTGATTTTACGCCAATTAGAAAATTTAATTTATTATATGAAACATATCAAGGAGTTACTGAAGATAGTAAAAATAAAGTGTATTTAAGAGGAGAAACAGCGCAAGGAATTTTTGTGAATTTCCTAAATGTTCAAAGAAGCATGCGTCTTAAAGTTCCTTTTGGAATTGGTCAAATAGGTAAAGCTTTCCGTAACGAAATAACTCCAGGAAATTTTATATTTAGAGTAAGAGAATTTGAACAAATGGAATTAGAATTCTTCTGTAAACCAGGAACTGACTTAGAATGGTTTGGATATTATAAAAATTTCTGTATCGATTTTCTAAAAGAATTAGGAATCAGAAAAGAAAATTTAAGATATCGTGATCACGCAAAAGAAGAGTTGTCTTTCTATAGTAAAGCCACAACTGATATTGAATACTTATATCCTATGGGATGGGGTGAACTTTGGGGAATTGCTGATCGAACTGATTACGATTTATCGAAACACATTGATCATTCTAAAGCTGATTTAAGATATTTAGATCCAGAAACTAATGAAAAATACATTCCATATGTAATTGAACCATCATTAGGAGTTGATCGTTTATTCTTAGCTGTTTTAGCAGATGCTTATACTAAAGAAAAATTAAGTGAAACAGACGAAAGAATCGTATTAAAAGTAAAACCAAGTCTAGCGCCAATAAAAGCAACAATCTTACCATTAATTAAAAAGATTCATGCTGATAAGGCTAACGATGTTTATGCTTTATTATGTAAAAAATTTAATACAAGTTATGATGAAACAGGAAGTATTGGAAAAAGATATCGTCGTAGCGATGCTGTGGGAACACCATTTTGTATTACTATAGATGATGAAACAATTAGTGATAATATAGTTACAATAAGACATAGAGATTCTATGGAACAAATAAAAATGCCAATAAAAGAAGTTGCTGATTATATAAAAGAAAGCATCAAATTCTGATGCTTTTTGTTTACAACAAAATTATTTCATGATAACATAATTAGCACTAAAAGAGGGATATGATGGAAAGCGTAGAAAAATTAAAAAAATTAGTTAGTAGTCAAAGATTTATAGATAAAGTAGGAGAATTTAATGCTTCAATGTTTATGGATTTCATTGATAGAGAATACTTGGTTTATGCTAATAGCGAATTAATGGATATAAAAATAATACTTAGTTGGTTAGGTTTTAGTGAAAAAGAAAAAACTGAGATAAATGCTTATTTATATAATAAAATTTTAAAATTTTATAATGGAAATAGTGACCATAGAGCTGAATATATTAAAATTCATGGTAATGAAGAGGGAAAAATATATGATAGCCTGTGTATTAAAGCAAAGATATTGAGAGCATACATAGATGAAGAAGGCAATATTGTGCCGTGTCTAATTAAGCCTACAGAAGATATAATTAATTTATTTCAATCTTTTTGCGTCAATAACGAAGAAAATATTATTAAAATAATAAAATTAAGTAATAAAAAAGACGAAGAAATTTCAAAAAAAGTAGCCAGACGTAAACAAGAAGCTATTGAATTAATTAGACATTTAGAGTCATTGATTGATAATAATAAATTTTACAATACCAAAGAAATAGAAGATATTAAAAAATTAATGAGAAAGCAAGGCTATTCTCCAGAAGAGATTCAAAATGTTGAAAATCAAATTGAAAAGAATAATAAATTATATCGTATGAGTCACCCTAAAGATAATGCCCCTAAACCAATAAAATCAGTAGATTATAAGCAAATAAAGAATTTAGCCCATGAATTAAAACAATTTATTGGAGATGATGATAAGCCATATGATTATCTATCAGATGATCAAATTAATTTAGTTATAAATTTAATACAAGAATTAGGATATTCAGAGGAACGAAAAAACACTATATTAAATAATATAAAAAAATATAATGAAAAAATTATGTGTGATGAAAATCGATTCCAATTAGAAAAAACTAGAGAAGATGTTTTTAAAGAAATAGATTCTAGAAAAGATAAGCCATTTACAGCTTTATCTTCAGAAATATATGAAGTTGCTTTAAAAAACGAAACTAAAATAGAAGAATTAAATAATCGAATTAAAGCAGCTTTAAATGAAATTCAAAATTCAGTTAGAGAATTAGTAGAATTTTCAGAAGAAAGAACTTTCTATATCGAATATATTATGGAAGCCTTAAATGACATAGATCAATGTTTTGCGCAAGCTATCGAATGGAATCTGCTTAGAAAAAGAAAATCATGAGCGTCTAATAGATGCTTTTTGTTTACTTTGAAGCTGTTTTATGATAGTATATAAAACACATCAAAAGGGGTGTTTTAAGTGCAAACTATAGAAAAATTTAAAAATATTATTAATGATGAAGAATTCATTCTTTATTTAAATAAAGAATTTAGATTTACTGACGTTATGGCCAAAAGTATAACAAAGTTACTTGAGGCAAAAAAAACATCGTATTTTCCAGATGTTTTTAGAAGTTTAATGACTCTTCTTATTAATACAAATCTTAGTGATGAAGAAAAAACCGAAGTTATAGCTTACTATATAAATAAATGCATGATTATATTTGAAGAAGATACAAAAGAAAATAGAAAAATATATATGACAAAAACGGCTTTTTCAAGTGAAAAAAAATATGATATGTTGCATGCGAATTTAAAAAGGATAAGAACAATTATTTCTAGTGATGGAGAAATTTTACCTTGCAATTGTAAATGGGATATTAATGAGATCGCATCTATTCAAATGTATGTTCCAGTAGCTAAACAATATATTAGAGATATATTAGTTTTAAGTAATTCTAGATACAAGAAACTTCAAAAACAAGAATTCCTTTTAAAGAAGATAGCATTAGAAATGAAAAAGCTAATTGATGATATAACAGAATATAAAAGAATGATATCATCTGAAGAAATTGAAAGAGCAAAGAAAAATATGCGAACTCTAAATTATAGCGAAGAAGAAATTGCTACTGTGTTAAGCTCAATTGAAAAATCAAACAATATTATTTTGATAAAACAAGCAACATTAAAAGCAAAAGACAAATCAGTTTCTGATGGCACTAACTATAAAAAGCAAAAACAATTAGCTTTTGAGTTAAAACAATATATAAATTTGGAAAATAATATGCCAGTAGATTATCTAGATGAAGATCAAATTACTACAGTATCACAACTAATTAATTTATTGGGATATTCGGTGGAAAAAGTAAGTATAATACTATCTAATATAAAAAAAAGTAATCAAGATTATATTGAAAAAGATATAGCACAATTTAGAAATGATATTTTTGCTGAAATTGATCTAAAAGAAGACAAAAACTTTGAATCTTTAGCAGAAGACATATATTCTCAAGCTTTACAAAGCAAAACACAATTAAGTTATTTAAATGGAATAATAACTTCTAGTATTAATATAATAGATCAAACAATATATGAAATGTTTAATGGATCAAAAGAAGATAGAGATTTTCAAATTGATTATATTATGATTGCTTTAAGTGATATAGATAAAAGTTTAAAGCAAGTACGAGATTACAACATGCCAAGAATAAGAAAGGAATCTAAAATATGACTATAGAAGAGTTTATAAAGTTAATAAGTAGTTGGATGAAAGAGATCAAAAAAGGCAATGATGAATTTGAGCATCAAGATTGTTTTATGGGTTTTGAAATAAAAAATGATTTTGATCCTTTAAAGTATGACAACATTAAAATGACGAAAAGTTATCAAGAATTAAGAAAAATATATGATATTTTTAATTTGACTAAAAGGATGATAGAAGAAAATCTTTTTAATATGTTTTTCTTTAAATATCTGGATTATACTTTAAGTTTATTAAAAATTTCAAAAGAAGATTGTTTAGCTATCACACTTGATAGAATAAATTGGGCAATTAATCTTTGTACAAAAGAAGAATTAAAAAAATGGCTACATGAAGAGAATCAAGCTGTTTTGCGGTATCCTGATGCAGTAAAAAAATTAAAATATAAACATCATTCGGAAGAAGAAATTGAAAATCAAGTAAAATTACAACTTCAAGATCTTAAGATAATTAGAAAGTATATTGATGAAGACGGCAACATATTACCGGTTCCCAAAAATGAAAGTTCAATAAATGATATTTCGCATATTCTATCAATTCCAACTAATCTTACTCAAATAATTCTTGATGAGTGTAACAAAAAATTTGCGCAAATAAATAAATCTACTAAAAAAGAATTTATAATTTTATCGGTAAATGATAAATCAAAGGTAAGTGATGCTACTTTATCGTTAGCAAAACCGAATAAAGAGGCACATTATATGTTTAATAAATATATCAATCGCGTTGGGGCAAATTATATTGTTGTTTTTGAAGAAGAAATTGATGAGAATAAAAAGATAGAAATAATAAGATTAGCTAAAATAATAGGAATATCAGAAGACAATCAAAGAAATATATTATTGCTAATTGAAAAACATAATAATATGATTTTAAAACAAAAAGAAGAAGCTAGATTAAAAGCAGAACAAGAAAAATTAATGCTAGCCATAGAAGAAATAAAAACTACATATTTTACTGAAGATATGCATTTTGCTTATAATAAAGTAAGATGTATTGTTAATGATATTTGTCTTATAAAAGATCAATCGTTAAATTATATTATCGCGAAGTTGAAAGTTGCGAAAGAAAGTATTGATGCAACAATATTAGGCTTAATAAAAGAAGAACTGACTTTAGAAGATTTTAATGAATTATTATATTTATCTTTTGAAGATTTAAATAATGTATTACTAGAAGCAAAACACTATAAAATAATTAACCAATCTTTAGAAAGAATTAAAAAGGAAAGTTAATATGACATTACAAGAATTTTGTAAAGAAATGCATTTGTTAGCAATAAAAACTTGTCCTAAAGCAGTTAGTCAAAAAATAACAAGTGAAAACATAGGGATTTGTGGAACCAAATATGTAACTATTGAATTCGAAAATGATGAACAAAAATTTTCGAAAGAATTACAAATCGTTAGTGATGCAATTGCAAATGACGACTTTTGCTATACTTGTTTTCCAATAATCGATAAAGCATTTGAAAAAATAAGGGTACAACCAAAAGACAGATTAATGATATTAGCACATGTTTTAAATCAAGCAATTAACCAGGTTACAATAGAATATCTTATTTTTTATCTTAAAGGTATAAGTGAAAGCAAAACGGACATTGGTGACGAAGAAAAAAATAAACTTATTAAAAAAATTGCTAAAGAAATGCGTGCAAGAATATTAAATTTACGTAAATATATTAATGAAGAAGAGAAAATAAATCCAGTTAGTATTGAAGATAGTAATATTAATGATTTAATTAAAATACTTTTTATAACTCCTCGCCAAGCTCAGGAAATTATTAATGAGTGTAATAGATTATATATAAAAGCAAATAAAGTAGATAAACCGAAACAAGAATTTAAATTGCCGGAAAAACAAAAAAAGGTTGTAGATATTTCCCTAAAAGAAAAACAAAACCTATATAATATTTTAAACAAATATATAGATTTAAAAGGTGAAACATATATAGTTCTTATAGAAGAATTTATAAATGATGATTTAAAACTTCAAATTATGATGCTAGCATTAAAACTTAATATTTCTGAAGAAAATAAAACAAAAATATTATTAAATATTGCTAAGCATAATCAAAAACTAAATGAGGATAAAGTAAAATTTCAAATATTAGAAACAAAAAGAGTATATTTTTCTGAAATAATGACTTATGATTATGAAACAACTGAAATTTTGTTGAAAAATCAAACGTTAGTCCTAAATTACAATTATCAATATTTATTTAAAAAACTTATCGAAATTAAAAGCGAGATAGATAACTTGATTTTAGAATATATAAATGAAGGTGTAAAAAAAGTGGATTTACCAATTTATTTAGCAGTATTATTTGAATCCTTAAAAGAGATACTAACGGAATTACTGCAATATAATGAAATAAAAAATGTTGCTTTAAGAATAAGAAAAAATAACAAAAGAGATTTTTAGGAGTGAGTATTAAATGCCAATTGAAGAATTTCGGATTAAATTAATTGAATTATTAAAAAAATTAACAAATGAATTATGTGAACATTTGAGTAAATCAAATAAATATTTATTTGATTTAGATTCTGAATTAGCAGAATTAAAGATAAGTCCTGAAATGACAAAGGTGCTTAAAGAAAATAATGTTAATATGATAGGATTTAATTGCTTATTAATAAATGATAAAAACGAGCAATTTTTAACAAAAAAAGAGATGGTTTATAGAGTAATAAGATTATATGAATATTCATTAGGGTTAAGATTAAATGTTGATTGTTTTGCTACACTAGAAATAATTATAAATAGTTTGGGATTAAATAAAACTCAAAAAGATTCTATACTAGCAATGTTTATAAATATTTTTGCTAAATACTACACTACTGATAAAATAGTAGAAAGACTTTCATTAACTAAATCAAATGAAATTAGTACAGAAGAAATAAGCATGTATGCTTTAAGACTTAGAACTCACTTAGATAAAATAGAAACGATTTTTAAATTGGATGGTAAAATCGAAGGTAGTGAAAAAGATGAAAGTGTCTTTAATACTTTGACTAAATTTCTTATGCTATCTCCTGGACAAGCAAGTCGTGTTATGAATGTAAGTGAACATAAATTAATGTCTCAAAAATATTCTCAAGAAAAAATTCCAGTCAAAAAAGCAGAAATTATTCCGGGAAATACAAAAACATCAGAAGATATTATTGCTCAAATGAATGCAAACAATAAAATTTATTTACAGTTAAGAAATTATATTGATTTAAATAATTATAAAATATTATATGCTGAATATATTGATGAGCAACTAACAATAGAAATTCTTTCGTTATGCGAAAAAATAAAAATATCTGAAGAAAACAAAAAATTAATTTTAATAAAAATAGCCAAGCATAATGAATTAATGGAAGCTAATTTATTAAAACAAAAAATTGCCCAAATAAAAAAAGAAGAAGAATTTAATAGGGTGGAAAGTATTTATAATTTCGCAAATTATATTATATCGAGTGAATACTTTAATAATGATGGACTTTATAAATATGTAATTTTTAATCTAACTTATTTAGTCCAATCAATTGACCGAGAAATTATTTCATATGCTAAAAATGAAGTTACATATGAAGACTATAAAGAATTAGTTGCAATGGCTTGGTGTGATTTATACGAGTATCTCAAAGAAGTAAGAATAGCATTTAATAAAATAGATGAGTTAGCAAGATTAAGATTAAAGTCTAATAAAAAAGGGACAGTGTAATGGAAATAGAAGGACAACTTTTTTTAGAAGAATTTCTAGAAAGTCCAGGAAATAAATATAGAGTATATGAAGAAGGATTACAAGCAAGATTGTCAAAATATATGGATTTATCTACTAATGAAATAATAGTTGGTTATGTTAGTGAAGAAGCACTTGCTGAAATGGCTTTTTTATTAAGAGAACTAGGGTATACTGCTCAAGCAAGAACTCCGATATTAAGAAAAATTTTACAAAAAAATGGTCAATATGAAACGCGAAATAAATAATTGTGGTTTAAACTACAATTTTTTTCTTTCTTATGTTAAAATTAGATAGGTGAAACTAATGAAATGTGATTTGTTAGGAAATGATGTAGAAATAATTATTATTCGCAAAAAAAATAAAAATGCTTATTTTCGAATTAAAGAAGATTTAAAATTGTATATAACATGTCCAATATTTGTAAAAGAAAAAGAAATATTGAAAATGGTTGAATCGAATAAAGCTAGTTTAGAAAAAATGTATGCAAAACAAAAAGAAAAAATAAATCCATCTAATTATTTTAAATATCTAGGAGAAAATTATTTATTAATGTTTGATGAAAATAAAGAAAGTGTTATACTAAATAACGAAGAAAAAACTATTTATTCTAAAGATGAAAAAATGTTAGAAAAATTTATTAAAGATGAGTGTTTTAATGTTTTTACTGAAGAATGTGATAAGTGCCGTCAATGTTTTCGAAAACTCCCTGAGTTTACTTTAAAGGTTCGTAAAATGAAAACAAGATGGGGTGTATGTAATAGAAGAAATAACACTATCACTTTAAATAGTTTATTATTAGAAAAAGATATTGATTTAATTGATTATGTAATTATTCATGAAATGTGTCACTTTTTTGAAGGCAATCATGGGAAAAAATTTTGGGACTTAGTATCGCAAGCGTATCCAAAATATAAAGAAGCAAGAAAAAAATTAAAGGAGTAAATATGGAAATAACTAGTTTAAATAATGCTAAAGTTAAATATTGGGCTAAATTATATGATAAAAAATTTCGCGATAACGAGAATAAATTTATAGTTGAAGGTGACCATTTAATAGAGGAAGCTTTAAAAAATAATGTACTATTAGAAATTATAACTACATTGAATAAAGAATTTAGTGTAGATACATATCAAGTAACTAGTGATATTATGAAAAAAATATCTAATCAAAAAAGTGCTCCTTCAATAATTGGTATTTGTCAAAAACTATCGGAAAAAGAAATTTATGGAAATGTTTTGATATTAGACGAGATTCAAGATCCAGGAAATTTAGGAACAATAATAAGAAGTAGTATAGCTTTTGATTTTAAAACTATCATTCTAGTAAACAACTGCGTTGATTTATACAACGAAAAAGTAATTAGATCGAGCGAAGGAATGATTTTTTATAGTAATGTCATCCGAAGTGATGTTAAAAATTGTGTAGAACAACTAAAACAAAACAACTATATGATCTATGGTACTTCATTAAATAATGGAGTTTCTATTAAAAATATTGCGAAAAATGAAAAAGTAGCTATAATAATAGGCAATGAAGGAAAAGGTATGAGCAAAGAGTGCCAAAGTATTTGTGATAAATTTATAACATTAACAATGAACCCTGCTTGTGAATCACTAAATGCTGGAGTAGCCGCATCCATTATCATGCATGAAATTTATGATAAAGAGTGAGTATATGAAAGAATATTTATATTTTGGTAAAATAGTTAGTACCCATGGTATAAAGGGCGAAATAAGAATAAAAAGTAATTTTGAACGAAAAGAAGAAGTATTAATACCTAATTTTAATATATATATAGGCAAAGATTATTATCCATATCAAATAATTTCTTATCGTCATCATAAAGATTTTGAAATGGTTACATTAGAAGGGATAAATGATATTAATGAAGCTTTAAAATTAAAATCGTTACCGGTTTATATTAAAAGAGCAGATTTAAACATAAATAAAGATGATTATGTTGTAGAAGAGTTAATCCTTTGTACAATAATGGAAAACAATGAAAAACTTGGCGTTATCAAAGAAATAATATATAATAACGGTAATGATTTATTATTAGTTGAAGGAATTAAAAAATTTTATATTCCTTTAAAAGGCAATTATATTGAAAAAGTAGATTTAGAAAATAATATAGTTTATACTAAGAAAGCTAAGGACTTGATTTTATGAGAATAGATATATTAACTTTATTTCCAAATATGTTCAAAAATATTTTAGAAGAATCAATTATTAAAAGAGCTATCGAGAAAAATTTAATTGAAATAAATATTATAAATTTTCGCGACTATTCACCACTAAACAATCAACAAGTTGATGATACTCCTTATGGTGGAGGAAGTGGAATGGTATTAAGATGTGAACCAATCTTTTTAGCTATTGATGATATCAAAACGCCTGAAAGTAAAGTCATACTCTTAACTCCAGAAGGTAAAACGTATAATCAAAGTACAGCCAAGGAATTTTCTAAAGAAAAACATTTAATAATTATATGTGGCCATTATGAAGGTTTTGATGAAAGAATAAAAACGTTAATAGATTGTGAAATCAGTATAGGGGATTTTATTTTAACAGGTGGAGAAATTCCTGCCATGATATTAATAGATTCTATTAGTAGATTAGTAGATGGGGTAATTACTAGTGGCAGTTTAGAAAGTGAAAGCTTTGAAAATAATTTGTTAGATTATCCGACATATACTAAGCCAAGGGAATATCGTGGTTTAACAGTACCAGAAATATTATTGAGTGGAGATCATAAAAAAATAGCTGACTATCGTAAAGAAATGCAAATAAAAAAAACTAAAGAAAAAAGACCAGATTTATTAAAGTAGGTGGTACAATGAAAAATTATGTGATTAGAAAAAGTGATGATAAAAAAGAAATAATTTATTACAACTATGATCTTACAGGTTATAACATGAAATCAAAAAACAACGGAAATAATCAATTAAAAGTTGATGAAATAATGATTGTAAAACCTAGTTTAGTAGACAAATTAATTACGATAAAATTCAAAGAAAAATATAAACGTTTAGTAATGATTGTATTAAGTATCCTTCATGCTAGTGATACTTCAGAAGGTGATTGTATTATTGCATTAGATGAAGTGGCAAAATTAAAAGAAATTTTATTATATAAATATCATAATAAAATTAAAATGGAAAAAGAAACAATGTTTTTAGAACAGCTAGAAGGATTAGAACGATCACTAAGTGAAAAATTAATTCAAATAAGAGCTTTCAACAATATGTTTAATTTTGAAAACGAACAAGAAAAATCTAAAGGAAGATAAAATGTCTAAAAAATATAGACATTTTTTTATTTTGTGATAAAATAGGTAACTAAATTGAGGGGTTAATATGGATTTAATTAAATATGAAAATAATTCGATAGACCAAAATAATGATATTAAAGATCAAGTTATAACAACACTAGCAAAACAAACTAATAACTCTTTAGGGATTTCTTTAAGAGAAATATTATTACATTCAAATAGTCATGCTTATGAGGATGAGATTATAAATATTTTAGCTGACTATAATTTCAATATTTATGATTTTTATAATGAAACGCTAATCGATATAGCTACAGAAAATAATTTAGATATAAATCATTTAATTAAAGGATTATTTATAAAAAATATCAAGAAAGATGGATTGTTTGTTTCGATGAGTACAATTAATGAAACATTTAGATTTGCTTTATTAGCAGAATATATAAAAGATAAAATGTTATTACAGGCTAAAAAAAACTATGAATTAGTCTGTGATTGTCATAAACATACCACTTATTTATTAGAAACAAAAGGTCTTACTGCTGTAACAGCACTATGTAAAATGGATTTTGGGGGTTATTACTTACATTCATACAATATTTGCGAAAGAACTAATCAGGTTTGGGATGCAAGTCACAATATGATTATGAATCAAGATCAATACAACAAGCTATTTAACCCAATTATTATTAGCAAAGTTACCAAAGAAGAATATTTTGCTACAAAAGAATATAAAGATTATGATGAAAATAAAGATTTTCCAATATTTACTCTCGCTTTAAAAAAAGCAAAGAAAATAGGTGATATAAGTGTATAAAATAGAAAGAATAGAATTAAAATCCTCAATTAAAGAAAGAATAAAATTGATAATGCATTTAGAGAAATTAGTTTGCTAACAAACAATAGTGTTGGTAGTAACATTGTAGCTGCATTAACTAATCCAAATATAAAAAAATATGAATCAGAAGTAGAAGAAATATTAAAAAAATATGATTTTAATTTTAAAAGTTTTTATGCAACTCTATTTAATCGTCTAGCAATATATAAACAATTTCCTCTTTATTTATATAGTAGCGGTTTGTTTATTAAAGAAGCTAGAAGAGAAGGTGCTACTATGATTTTAGATACCAAAGATGGAATATTTAAAGCTATGGAAGCAACCGAAACAATAGACTGTAAAATATTAAACGATAGGTTAGCAAATAATATGTTGAAAAATGAGTGCCATTCAATATCGCAAGAATTAACTGAAACTTTATGGTTTGATCTTTGTACTTCTTTTTGCCGCGGTTTATTTAACAATCGTTACATTCATAGTTACAATAAAGATATAGAAGGTTTTATTATTGATGGATCAAACAACTTAGTTTTTGACGAAAATTCTTTTAATGAACTATATGATCCAACTTTAATATCCCAAATGACAGAAGAATTTGTAAACGATGATTTATATCATTCTATACCTGGAGAGACTTCGGCTGCTTTAGTAATAGCTAGAAAAAAAGGCGAATCAATGAGGTTCTAAATAAAACTTGATTTATTATAATGTATTGTGTTATAATTACTTTGCTTCAAATTTGTAATCCGCTTTTAATTTATTATTATGATTACATTTAATTTATTTTTTAGAAAGGAAGAATCGTATGACAAATTTAGTTGACAAAATAGCTAAGAAGCACATGAGAAAAGATATACCTGAATTTCGTGTAGGTGATACTGTACGTGTTGATGTTTGGGTAAAAGAAGGAAAGAAAGAAAGAATCCAAGCTTTTGAAGGATTAGTAATCGCTAAAAAAGGCGGCGGAGTATCTGAAACTTTTACTGTACGTAAGAAAAGCGGTACTGTTGGTGTAATTAGAGTATTCCCAGTTAATGCTCCTACAATCGACAAAATTACTGTAGTTAAAAAAGGTATGGTTAGAAGAGCTAAACTTAACTTTATTAAGAAAATGCGTAAAGAATATAAAGTTAAAGAAAGAAATTAAGGTAATCAACCTTAATTTTTTTAAATTGAAAGGAATCTTATGAAAAAAATATTAAAAGAAATCTATCCTTATATAATTATTGTAATAGTGGTTGTTCTAATCAGAACATTTATTGTAACTCCTATATTAGTTAGTGGAAAAAGTATGTTTCCGAACCTTTCCGGGGGAGAATTAATGATTTTAAATAAATTTTCTAAGAAGATAGAAAGATATGATATCGTAGTAGTTTCTTCCCAAGAAGAAGATCATATCATTAAAAGAGTTTATGGACTCCCTGGAGATAGAATCCTTTGTAAAGATAATACAATTTATATAAATAATAAAAAAATTGAAGATAAATATGGCTATGGAATTACCGAAGACTTTGAATTAATTAAATTAGATAAAGACGAATATTTTGTTTTAGGAGATAATCGAACCATTTCGAAAGATAGTAGGATGATTGGACCAGTAAAAAAAGAAAATATCCAAGGAACAACTAGTTTAGTTATTTATCCATTTAATAAAATTGGTTTTGTAAAATAAAAAAGATGCTTATTATTTAACGGAATTAATAAGTACTGTTAGAGAAGATTTAGATTTTAAAAAGTTAATTTCCAAAATTAAAAAAACTGAAGATAAATTATTTATTGATGATGTAAAAAAAAGATTAGAAGATATATCTTTGGATATTGGATTTAATAAAAGTAATTAAGAGTAGATACAAATGCTACTCTTTTATGTTATAATTTACAAGAAAAGAGGTGCCTAATGAAAAACATTTTTATTGCTGGAGTAGCTCGTTCCGGTAAATCAACATTAGCAAAAAAACTAAAAGAAGACAAAGAATACAATCATATTCCCTTAGATTATTTTACTTCATCATTAAAACATAATTTTCCCCAAACAAATATAGTTAGTAATGTCGTTATAAATGAAGAAAGCAGTAAAAATTTAAGTTTATTATTATCTCGAGTAATTGAAATAATGAATAACCAAGAAGAAAAATTTATTATCGATTCCGCTCACATATTACCTCAAGATATTATTAAATATTTAGATAAAGATAAATGGGATATTTATTTTGTAGGATATCCTAATATTCCTGCTGAGGAAAAACTAGCAATAATAAGAAAATATGATAGCGAGTTTGACTGGACATTTAAAAAAAGTGACGAAGAATTATTAGATATATTGGAACAATTAATTCACTTAAGTAAGAAAATTGAAGAAGAATGTAAAAGATATGGTATTACATTTATTGATACAAGCAATGATATATCAGCTGCAATAAAAAACATTAAATAGAGACTAAAGTACTAGATTAACAGGGAGGTTTATTATGCCAGTAGAAGAAATGAATAAAAAAATTAGTGAATTTAGACATAAAGCTTTAACAGAAGGGTTAACTAAAGAAGATTATTATGAACTTAAAAATTTATTATCCTCAATTAATGATAAAATGTTAAATGATATTAATTATCAAATAATTAGATTACAATTAATTAATTTACTAAAACTTATCTATTTCCATAAAGATGGAGTTTTAAATTATAATAATAAAACCGTAAATTACGTTAAGAAACGTGCTTTGATTCTTCCGATAGTTTTAGCAGATGCTGATTTTAATTTTGGCAGATTCACAGGTCCAAATGGATACATGATTCTTTGTCCATATCACTCTGAAAAAACCCCATCTTTTAGAGTAAAAGATTATGAAAATATATTTAATTGTTTTGGGTGTGGCTCTAGTGGAAATGTTTATGATTATTTAAAGCTTACCCATAATATGGAATTTTTAGAAGCCATTGATTTTCTTATGAAAGTTTATATGTGGAAAAAAGAAGATGCAGATGAGAAAAACCATGATTTAATAATCAAATACCAAAAAGCTATAATTTCTCCAGAATTTTCAGAATTATTAAAACGTTGTCAAGAAAGAATGCAAAGAAAAGATTTAGACTTTATGCCACATAGTTCCACACTTACGAAAGACTTTTTTAACGATAGATTTTTAATGATTGAAAGAATGAAAAAAGGTTTGGCCGATCCCGATTATATCGAAAGAGATCCTGCTGTAAATATCAAATTTACATCAAAAGAAGTTTGGGCTGCAACAGATTCCACAGAAATAAAAGAATTAAGACGTAAAAGGATATTAGCGATGGATCCTGAAGAATTTCGAAAGGAATTAAATCGTAATCTGAAAAGTAATCCAGAAGAAGATGATGAATCACTTTTGCCGTTTTAAAAGCAATCAAAACGTAGATGGTAAGAAAAGGAAAAATATCGCAAGTAATATATTTAATTGAAAAGAGATGAATTAATATGTCTAAATGGGGAATAGAAGAACCAGAAACTTTATCTGTAATTCAAAGAGTTGGTTTTTATGGAAATGTACTCAATATTGCAGCAGGGGATGGTAGATTTAATAATAAATTATTAGAAATGGCTAATAAGGTATTAGCAATTGATATTGAAGATAAAGAATTAAAAATTTTAGAAGATAATTGTCCTAATAAATTTAAAAGTAAATTACAGACAAAAAAAGTCGATATAACGGAAGTTTTTCCATTTGGCGATGATAAGTTTGACGGAATATTTTGCACTGGCACATTACATTTATTTAAAAAAGAAACAATTATAAAGATACTTAAAGAAATAAAACGAGTATTAAAGCCAAAAGGAAAAATAATTTTAGATTTTGCAACGGATATTAAACGCCTTGATAGTGCTGGAAAATTTGTCGTTTTTGAAAATGAAGGAAGTTATACTGCCCAAGAAGCAATTTTGTTATTTCAACAAGAACTAGGCGATTTTTCTATTGAAATCGAGATTTTCAATTTTTCTGAAGAAAATTTAGATGAAGAAGCTGGATATGAATCCATAGAAGGCAAATTTTTAGTAATAAGTGGTAGCAAAAAATAATTTGATTAGATATTAAATAAGTTTTGTTAAGAATTAAAAATAATTTATAAAAAATGTTTTAAAGGAGAAAAGATACATGGAAAATATTATAAATGATTATGATAAATTTGCTGAAAAAAGACAACAAGATTTAATTAATGGCATGAAGCCTTCTCATCGTTTTGTTGAAAAGCCTATGATGAAATCGATGCTACCGAATTTAAAAAACAAAAAAGTATTAATGTTGGGCTGTGGTACAGGAGAAGAATCAGATTTGCTTGAAACTTTTGGTGCGACTTCCGAACAATTAACTGGAATTGATATATCTAATAAATCAATAGAATTAGCGAAAAAAGCATATCCCGATAAAGAATTTATAGTAGGAGATATGAATGAACTTCCGTTTGAAAGTAATAGTTTTGATTTCGTATATAGTAGTTTAGCGATTCATTATAGTGCTACCCCAGAAAAAATATATAAAGAAGTGTATAGGGTTTTAAAGCCAAACGGTTTGTTTTTGTTTTCTGTCGGGCATCCTTTAAGATGGGCTTCAGAAGAAAAGAATATAGATGATGAAACATTGAGAATTATAGGATGTTCAAAAAATGATGATGGAAACAAAGTATATGGTAAATATCACACATTTGAAAAACATGTTTTTACGTCATTTGCATGGCAAAATGATAAGGAAGTATTAGCGTTTTATGTTGGTTCTCCATCGATGCATTTTAAATTATTAAGAGAAGCTAATTTTCAAGTTTTAGATTTTACAGAATCTAGATGTATCGAAGAAGCTAAAACAGTTGATATGAATTATTACATAAAGAATAGTGAAATACCACAATTCATGGCTTTTTTAGCCAAGAAATAATTAATAAAAAAAGGAAGCGAAACTATGAGATATAAATTAATAAAACAGGAACCATATTGCTGTGTCCCTAGATGTTTGCAAATGATATTTGATAAAAATAATATTCCATATGATTCACAAATTGAAATGGCGCAGGAATTAGGGCTTATAAATGACCAAGAGTATAAAGGAACGCAAGTAAACAAAGAAGAGTATTCTATAACAAATTACCTAAAAAAACATAAAATACCTCTTAGCTTTAAATATTTTTTTATTACAGATTATAATGAAGCTAAAATGTTTTTAAGTAAATATATAGAAGATGATATAATAGTATGCTATAAACGAGGTGTAATGTTTAATAAACAAATGGAAGGCGGTCATGCAACATTAATAGAAAAAATTAAAGATGATTCTATTACACTGATATATCCAGAAGATGACCAAGGTTATAGAGTAGTAACTCTAGAAAAAATGCTAGAAGCAATAAAATGTCATGGGAAAGAGAATATGGCAGGTTTCTGGCTATTTGAAAATATTAAATAATTAGTTTATCCTAAATAAAGGAAGCGATAATAATGAAAAAAGGAGCAAATTACCAAACAATAACTGCCTGATAACGATTTCTGCCCCTTTAGGAAAACCATTGTAAATAAAGGATTTACGAAGATTTAGATTTTGCATGTTTTATATAAAAATTAGCTAAAACTGCCTAAAAACAGTCATTTTTTATAAAAAATATTATGTTTTGGGGTAGGAATTATTGGCTTGATAACGACGTGCACCCCCCTTAAATATAAAATGAGGTGATAATGTGTTTGATAAATATTCTATAGAAATAAAAAATTTAGATAGTTTTGACAAAAAAAGTATTTTAAATGAAAAATTTTTATTACTTAATAAAAATAATATGGAAATATATTATGCTCCTCACAATGAAATTATTAATAATAATGCCAGAGTATTTATAGTTGGTATAACTCCAGGGTGGACACAAACCAGTATTGCCTATAAAACTGCATATGATGGATTAATGCACAACATGGATTATGATACAACAAAGAAGGAATGTAAAAGAAATTCCAGATTTGCTGGAAGTATGAGAAAAAATTTAATAGAAATGTTAGATGAATTAAAATTAAATGAAAAATTAAACATTAATTCTTGTTTAGAATTATTTGAAGATAAAGATGAATTGTTGCACACAACTTCTATAATTCCATATCCAGTATTTATTAATAATAAAAACTATACAGGTTCAAATCCAAAAATATTGGATGATGAAACATTACTATTTTATATGAAAGAGTATTTTTATAAAGAAGTTGAAAATATGAAAAACACTTTGATTATTCCATTAGGAAAAGCTGTAGAAGAAGTTTTAGAATTTATGATAATTGAAAAATTAATTAAAGAAGAACAGTGCTTATTAGGTTTTCCGCACCCATCAGGTGCGAATGGGCATAGAAAAAAGCAATTTGAGGAAAATAAAGAAAATTTATTAAATAAAATAAATGATTATTTTAAATGAAAACTTATAGTAAAAATAGAATGGAGGGAAAGGATGAATAATAAATTAGAAGCAATTTCAAATCTTTTTGAAGATAAAGAAATACGAAGTATATGGGATGCAGAAAAAGAAGATTATTATTTTAGTGTTATTGATGTTATTAGTGTATTAACAGAAAGTAATGATCCTTCACATTATTGGAGAACTTTAAAATCAAGGATGATTAAAGAGGGAAACGAAACCGTCACAAACTGTGACACTTTCAAATTAAAAGCTAAAGATGGTAAAATGCGTAATACTGATATGCTAGATACAAAAGGTATATTTAGACTTATTGAATCTGTACCTAGTCAAAAGGCTGAACCTTTTAAAATTTGGCTTGCAAATTTAGGTAGTGAACGAATTGATGAAGTTTTTGATCCTGAAATAGCAGTTAATAGAGCCGTTAATTATTATCGTAATAAAGGTTATACTGATGAATGGATAAAGAGAAGACTTACTGGAATAGTAGATAGATTTAAACTTACAGATGTTTGGAAAGAGGGAGGAATAACTAAACCGATAGAATATGCACTACTCACAAATGAAATTTATAAAGGGTGGTCTGGAATGAAAGCAAGTGAATATAAAGCTTATAAAGGTCTTAGAAAAGAATCTTTAAGAGATAATATGACAGATATTGAAATTGCTTTGACTAATATAGGAGAGATAGCAGCTAGAGATATTGCTAGAGAAGAACATCCACAAGGACTTAATGAAAATTTGCATGTTGCCAAAAGAGGTGGAAATGTTGCTAAAGGGGCTAGAGATTTGTACGAAATAGAAACAAAAAAATCAGCAATATCTAATAAAAATGCTTTGAGTTATAAGTACATTGATGAAGTAAAACAAATTGAAGATAAAGTAGGTGTGAATAATGAATAATGAAAGTAATACAAATATTAATTGGTGTATACCGACTTAAGTTAACTTCCGTACCAAGCCTTTGTTTATAAGGATTTACATATAAAAACTATTTACATTATATTTAGAAAAATCTTAGAAAAACAAATTAATATTGAGGTAATAACGCCTTTAATTAACTTTTAAAAATATCAAATAGAAAGGAGAATATTATGCAAGAAAATGATTTAATAATATATAAAAATAAAGATGGAAATATAATTGTTGATGCAATATATAAAGATGATACACTATGGTTATCTCAAAAAGGAATGTCTAAAGTATTTGAAGTAGGAGTTCCTGCAATATCTAAACATTTAAAAAATATATTTGAAGAAAAAGAACTAGATAAAAATTCAGTTGTTTCCAAAATGGAAATAACTGCAGAAGATGGTAAAAACTATAATACTGAAGTTTATAGTTTGGATGCAATAATTGCAGTTGGATATCGTATTAATTCTAAAAAAGCAACTGAATTTAGAATATGGGCAACAAAGATATTAAAAGACTATATAACTAAAGGTTTTGCATTAAATGATGAACGTTTTATTAAAGGTAATAAATACGATGCAAAATATTTTGATGAATTACTTGAAAGAATAAAAACAATTAGAGTAAGCGAAAGAATGTCTTATCAAAAAATTACAGATTTATTTATTGCTACATCAACTGATTATAATCCTAAATCAGAAGAAGCATATACGTTCTTTAAAATAGTTCAAAACAAATTACATTATGCAATTTCTGGACATACTGCTGCTGAACTTATTTATACTAGAGCAAATAGTACTAAAGATAATATGGGACTTACATCTTGGAAAAATTCTCCTGATGGGTTAATATATAAATATGATGTTGGAGTTGCTAAAAATTATCTAAATGAAGAAGAACTTAATAAATTAAATGATTTAACTAATATGTTTTTAGTTTTTGCAGAAGATGAAGCAAAAGAAAGACATATTATGACAATGAAAGATTGGATAAATGCAACAGATGATTTATTAAAATTTAGACGAAAACAAGTTTTAAAAGATTCAGGTAAAATATCACATAAACAAGCATTAGAAAAAGCAGAACGTGAGTATGAAAAATATAGAGTTATCCAAGATCAAAAATATATATCTTCTATGGATGAATTTTATAATAAATATTTAGAAGAAAACATTAAGAATTAAAATAGAAGTTGCTATATGAAATTATGCAGCAAAAAGTTTTATAATAGAATCTTAAATGTAAAAAAGACATTTGATAAAATATAAATATTTAATAAAAAGTTGGATAAGGATTCAATTTATTCTAAAATGGAATTAGTTGAAAGAAGATAATCTTTTTATTATCATTGAAAATGAAAGGGAATACTTATTTATGAATATAGGTATAGATATTGATGATACATTAGCACAAACTACTAATTATTTAATGCCGTTAGCAATTAAATTTGATAAAAATGTTTTGCATAAAAATGGAATTGTAGATTGTACTAAAGATTTACCGAGGTGTTTTGATTGGAATAGTGAAGAATTTTTAAAAGAATTAAACAGATATTTATAAAAAAAGAAATGATAAAAATGGCAGGAGATGATAAAATGGATTTGAAAAATTTCAAATTAGCACCTTTATATAATATTGATCAAGAATGGGCTTTATTAACTGCAGGAACAAAAGAAAAATATAATACTATGACAATCAGTTGGGGAGGAATGGGTACCATTTGGAATAAACCCG